>JALHST010000138.1 GCA_022865355.1 Maribacter sp.
ATGTATAAATGTGACTACCTGCCCTGCCAGATTTTCATCGATATTCGGCAGTTTTTTGTGTATGATATCTATTTCCTTTTCCTTGCTTGGAAAATCGACCCAATGGTATAAACAGCGACGCCTCAGCGCATCACTCAGTTCACGCGTCCTGTTCGATGTAAGGATCACATAAGGTTTTGAAACCGCCTGAATCGTACCTAATTCGGGTATACTGATCTGGAAATCCGACAGCAGTTCCAATAAATAGGCCTCAAATTCCTCATCGGCCCGATCAATCTCATCGATAAGCAAGACTATAGGTTTTGCTGCACTGATAGATTGCAATAAAGGTCTTTTAAGAACATAATCCATCCCAAAGATTTTATTTGCCAAAACAGTTTTGTCGGTTTCCTGCTCGAATAACTTGATATGCAGTAATTGCTTCTGATAATTCCATTCGTAAATTGAAGTGGCCACATCGAGTCCTTCGTAGCATTGCAAACGGATTAGATCAGTTTGCAAATAGGCGGCAAGCGTTTTTGCGACCTCCGTTTTTCCAACTCCGGGATTGCCTTCCAACAGAAGAGGCTTTTCTAAGTTCAGGAGGAGAAAAATAGAAGTAGCCAATTCCTCACCAAGAATATAATCATGCTCTTCGAAGGCTTTTATCAGGCCTTCTATTTCTTTGTTCAATAGTGTAATTTTTAAAAAAGCTATCCCCTAGGGAATAGCTTATGATTTAAAATCTAAGGTCTTGTTATGCCGTTGCTTCGGCCGCTGCCAATTTTTTTGAGAAGTTCGAAACGAATTGTTTAAAAAGTTGATCAGATACCATCGTAATCAAGCGCGAGCCAAATTGGGCGATTTTACCATTGATGGTGACATCCATGATAGCATCCAATTTTGAGCCGCCATCTTCCTTTTCAGTGATATTCATGGTCATCGTCATTTCTGCATTGCCATTACCCTTCACATCGACACCGTTTCCTGTCAGTATTATTTTTCGGTTATCCGCATCGACTTCATCATAAAATATATCCGCATCGTATTTAGCCCCGATGGGGCCAAATTTCATACCCACTTTTCCTTTGTAATGATTATCCCCCACTTTTTCCTCTATGGAAACGCCAGGAACACAATCCATTACCTTTTCAGGGTCAATAAGGTGCTCCCATACTAAGGCGGGTGATTGCGGGACTTCAAAGGATTTTTCTAATTGTGTTTTCATCTGTTTGCTTTCTTTTTCATTGATTTAGGGTTTATTCAGGCCCACTCCGACCTCTAGCTACTTTTATTTGGAGGAATGCTTCCTTAAGCGAACCTCATACCTTTATTTCGAATGTGCCTGTATCGCCTCCCATACTTTGGCCGGGGTAATGGGGATATCCAGATGTTTTATTCCCAAAGGAGACAGAGCATCTATAATAGCATTTGCAATTGCAGGAGGTGCACCGACCGTTGGCGACTCCGCTACCCCTTTTGCGCCCAATGGATGGTGGGGTGAGGGTGTGATCGTATGCCCTGTTTCCCAATGTGGCGATTCTACCGCCGTTGGCACCAGGTAATCCATAAAAGTCCCGTTCAATACATTGCCTTCATCATCATACTCGATACCCTCATACATGGCTGGAGCGATACCTTGGGTGAGGCCTCCATGAACTTGTCCTTCAACGATCATGGGGTTGATGATATTACCACAATCATCAATGGCAACAAAGCGCTTTACATCTATTTGCCCCGTTTCCTTTTCTACTTCCACGACACAGATATAGGCCCCGTTGGGGAAGGTCATATTTGGCGGATCATAATAATAAGTTGCTTCAAAGCCAGGTTCCATACCAAGAGGAAAATTGGTATAGGCAGCAAAAGCTACATCTTGGATCGTCTTGGACTTTTCAGGGGCCCCCTTTACAAAATATTTACCTACTTCCCATTCGATATCCTCTTCACTTACCTCCAAAAGATACGCGGCGATTTTCTTGCCCTTATCACGAATTTTTCTGGCGGCCATGGCAGCTGCGGCTGCTCCTGTGGGTGTACTTCTACTCCCGTAGGTACCTAGGCCATAGGGAGCCGTATCGGTATCTCCTTCTTCCACTTGGACCTGATCGTAGGGAATACCCAACTCTTCAGCTACAATTTGGGCATAGGTCGTTTCATGGCCCTGGCCTTGGGATTTTGTTCCAAAACGCGCAAGTACCTTACCTGTAGGATGGACCCTGATCTCCGCACTATCGAACATAGCAATTCCAAGGATATCAAAGTCTTTAGAAGGCCCGGCACCCACCACTTCGGTAAAGGTACAAATGCCGATACCCATCAATTTTCCTTGCTTTCTTTTTTCGGCTTGTTCCTTGTTATAATCGGCGTACCCGATCATCTTCATGGCTTTGTGAAGTGTTGCCTCGTAATCCCCACTATCATAGTGCCAGCCTAGAGGAGAGGCATACGGAAATTGGTCTTTCTTTATAAAATTTTCTAGCCGCAGTTGCGCCGGATCCTTACCTATTTCAGCGGCCAATTTATCGACCATTCGCTCAATTGCATGTACGGCTTCGGTAACCCGGAAAGAGCAGCGATAGGCGACCCCCCCAGGGGCCTTATTGGTATATACGGCATCCAATTCAGCAAAAGCATGGGCATAATCATAAGAACCTGTACAGATGGAGAACATGCCCGTAGGATATTTTGAAGGGTTTGCAGAAGAATCGGTATATCCGTGGTCCGCTAAGGTTTTTACCTTAAAAGCCTGAATTTTGCCCTCCTTGGTCGCCGCCAACTCACAATCCATATGATAATCCCGTGCAAAACCATTGACCAGGTTTTCGGAACGGTCTTCGATCCATTTTACCGGTTTACCGATCAAAAAAGACGCTGCAATCGCAACGACATAGCCTGGATAAACGGGTACCTTTCCTCCAAAACCACCTCCAATATCCGGAGAAATTATTCGTATTTTTTCTTCTGAAAGTCCAACATGCCCAGCTACCAAGGCCAATATGGTACGGATCGCATGAGGGGCCTGCGAAGTCATGTATATTAGCATTTTATGGGTATCCTTATCATAGGAAGCGACACAGCCACAGGTTTCGATGGAAGCGACATGAATTCTTGGAAGATAGACGCGTTCCTTCACGACGACATCAGCTTTTGAGATCACTTCGTCGGTTTTTGCCCGATCCCCCTGTTCCCAATGGTATATGTGGTTGTCTTTCTGTCCTTTTTTATCAGGACGCAACAAGGGTGCGTCTTTGTCCAATGCCTTAAAAGGGTCAACGATTGCCTGCATGGGTTCATAATCTACCTCGACCGCCTCGGCGCCATCTACCGCTATGTATCTGTCAGTGGCAATTACAGCGCATACTTCCTGTGATTGGTGCATGATCGTATCGGTAGGCAAAACCATTTGGGTATCCGACAGCAATGTCGGCATCCAATGTAAATTATATTGCGCCAGATCATATCCCGTAATAACCGCCAGCACTCCTGGGATGGCCAGCGCCTTCTCCTTATTGATACTTTTTATCTTTGCATAGGCATACGGACTGCGGACCATGACCATGGTCAACATGCCCGGTAATTTCACGTCATCCACATAGTTGCCCTTACCGTGTAGAAATCTGGCATCTTCCTTTCTCTTTACTGAGTGGCCCATTCCGCCTACTGCTGCTGATGTTTTACATTTGAACATAATTTTTCGTTTCAATAGGTTAGACTGCCGGTTCTTTTTCTTTTTGCATTTCTTTCGCGGCCTGTTGCAGCGACTTTACAATATTGTTGTACCCAGTGCATCTGCATAGATTGCCAGAGATACCCCAACGGATTTCTTCCTCGGTAGGATTCGGATTGTTCTTTAAAAGATCGATGGATCGCATGATCATTCCCGGGGTGCAAAAGCCGCAATGCAATCCGTGTTGATCATGAAAGGCCTGTTGCAATGGATGGTTGGTACCTTCTGGGGCAACTCCCTCTATAGTCGTAATCTCAGCGCCATCGGCCCTGACCGCAAGGTAAGTGCAGGATTTTATGGATTTGCCATCCAAAAGAATGGTGCAGGCCCCACAATTTGAGGTATCGCACCCGATATGAGTTCCCGTAAGATCGAGATTTTCACGGATAAAATGCACCAACAACAATCTAGAGTCGACCTCTTTGGTAATGCTTTCCCCATTTACCTTTAGTGTTATTTTGTGTTTCATGGAATTCTTGTTTAGCTAGTTGCCCTTTTCAATGCAGAGCGCAACATACGTTCGGTTAATGTTTTTGTTATCGATCTTTTATAGGCTTCCGAACCTCTCAAATCAGAGGTGGGTTCACAGTCTTCGCTGGCGATTGTCCCAGCTTGTACTATCAGGTCTTCGGTTATTTTTTTTCCCTTAAGCAAGTCTTCGGCCCTTGATAAACGCAAGGGAACCGAACTAAGGTTGGTCAAACCAATCCCGATTTGTCGGCAAACTCCACCAGCATCCAACTCCACATGCACCGCCACACCTGCTGTGGCATAATCACCTACTTTACGTTCTACCTTGTGGTAGGCCCCACCACTTCCTTTTTTATGTTTCGGTATTTGAATTTCTACCAAAACGTCGGAAGGTTCCAATGCCGTCATATAAAAACCATGGAAGAAATCGTCAATAGGGATCGATTTTTTACCATTGGCCCCCTCGGCGATAATGGTGGCCCGCATGGCAAGCATGAGTGAAGGTTGGTCATTGGCGGCATCGCCATGGGCAATGTTGCCTCCTATGGTACCAACGTTTCGAACCGAAGGGTCTGCCGTCAACTTTACGGCATCCGAAAAAATGGGATATCCTTTTTGGATCAGTAGGGAGTGTTCCATTTCAGTCTGGGTGGTCAAGGATCCTATTTTCAATAAGTCACCTTCTTCCTTTATATAGGAAAGTCCCTTTATCTTACTAATATCAATGATGTGTTCAGGGGTTGCGAACCGCAGCTTCATCATGGGGAGCAAGCTATGCCCTCCTGACATGTATTTGGCGTCTTCACCAAGAGTCTGTGACAAAGCGATCGCATCCTTCAAAGAAGTCGCCTTGTGGTACGTAAAATTGGCAGGAATCATAATTAAATCGTTTTGAGTATAAGCTATTAAATATATCGTTTTTTTTCCTATTTATCAATGCAGAATGTCATTGTTTAGGAACTATTTAATGTTTATACACGTAATATC
The DNA here is from genome assembly GCA_022865355.1 of Maribacter sp. Taxonomy (GTDB): domain Bacteria; phylum Bacteroidota; class Bacteroidia; order Flavobacteriales; family Flavobacteriaceae; genus JALHST01. Next base: position 5,168 of record JALHST010000138.1, read on the forward strand.
AATTAAGTCCAATTGACGAAAATGATTTACATTCGTATGCCTTACCTTTGACTTGGCTATTTACAAAGCGATTCAGCCTATGTATTCCCAACTATATCTCGATTACAATGCGACGACTCCCTGCGCAAAGGAAGTGGTCGCTGTTATGCTGCCGTATTTTAATGAAGATTTCGGAAATCCTTCAAGTAGTCATCATTCGTATGGTTGGATAGCCAAAAGTGCGATAGAAAATGCTACCCATGACATAGCCAAAACCTTAGGAATATCTGAAAACGATTTGATTTATACTTCGGGATCGACCGAAAGTTGCAATATGGTTTTGAAAGGCATAGCTAAAAAAATGCAGGGGAGAGGAAACCATATCATCACCACCAAAGCTGAGCACAAGGCTGTTTTGGATACGTGCGCCAATTTGGAAGACGAAGGATTTAACGTATCTTATTTGGATGTGGATTCTAAAGGACTTATTGATATCGAGCAGTTCAAAAAGGTATTGCGTCCAGATACTATATTGGTTTCGGTGCTTTATGCCAATAATGAAACTGGGGTCATACAACCACTAGAAGAACTATCGCAGTTGACCCATGCCAATAATGCGTTACTTTTTTCCGATACTACCCAGGCATTGGGGAAAACCCAGTTGGCAAAAGTGCTCGATTTGGTAGACTTTGCTTGCTTTTCAGGCCATAAGGTATACGGCCCCAAAGGTATTGGTCTAGTGTTCGCAAAGAATAACCAAAATTATGGAGTGCTGCCCAGTTTAATACAAGGTGGTGGACAACAAAACGGCCAGCGTGGTGGAACGCTAAACACCCCTGGTATCGTTGGTTTAGCAAAAGCCATTCAGTTGGCACATGAAAGATTGGAAGAAGAAATAGTACGAATAGTAAAATTGAGAAACCAATTGGAAGCGGGTTTGTTGGCCATTGAACTATCAGTTTCCAACAGCACATCGACCAAACGATTGCCCAATACGGCAAATATTTCTTTTAAGTATGTTGACGGCGCAAACTTATTGAGTGCACTAAGCAACCAACTTGCGGTCTCTAATGGGTCTGCTTGTAATTCAGCCTCGGTCGAGCCTTCCCATGTACTGCTGGCCATGGGTGTTGATCACAGTTTGGCCTATGCGTCCCTTCGCTTGAGCCTGGGTCGCTATACGACTGAAAATGATATTGAAAAAACCATTGAAATTATCACAAAGGAAGTTATACGACAACGCGAGAACAATATTCTCTGGGAACGTAGGCTTGATCAATAGGTAAGTATACCTTTAGAATTTCGTACATACTCAAGCCCGCTCATGGATCGGGCCTGTCTTATCCCGAAGCATACCCCCTGAATTTCCTGAGAGAGCACTTAGTATTTCCCCGATTATACTAGTAGCAATTTCTTCTGGGGTATTGGCCCCGATTTGCAATCCGCAAGGCGAATAAATTCGATTTTGCTCCTCCTTCGATAATAAACTTCCATTTGCCTTATATTCTTGAAGCATTTTATTAAAACGTTTTCTCGGCCCCAAGCAACCGATATATAGCGTGGGGCTTTTGACAAGTGCAACTAAATTGGCAAAATCGGTCTTATAATCATGGGCCATTAAAATTACCGCGGTACGTTCATCTATGAGGGGTCTTTCCTTCAAATCTTTAGGATATAAATTGGCGACTGATTTAATTTTGTCTTTTTTAAGTTTTTGAATGTTGCCGACCAAACTTACGTCCCAATCCAACACCTTGGCCAAATCGATCATCGGGTAAATGTCATAGTTGTCACCAAAGATTGCCAAATGATATTGGGCGGGCATGAATTCTATAAATATAAGGGCTTCCGTTTCAGGACAAACAAAACGGTAGGTGTCCGATCTCTTTTTTTTGATGACTTCCTTAATTTTATCCTTAATAAATGCTTGCATTCCTGCATGCCCACAATTTTCCAAAATTTGGCTCTCAGTGTCATAGTAAAAACTTTTTCCCAACCACATTTCATCGACCTCATTATTTATGGCGGTTATCGTGGCAATTATGTGCATCTGTCTTTTCGCGGTACATTTTTCCAACAACCTTATGGCCGATAACTCTGTATCGATAGGTACAATCAGCACATCTATGATACCATTGCATCCCAGGCCCACCCCAATTTCCTTGTCCTTCGAAGTATCATACGTGACAATAGAAGGTTTTTGCTTTAAAATGGCCATTTGTGACCTTCGAAGTGCATCTCCCTCTAAACATCCCCCACTTATACCGCCTTCATAAATGCCAGATTCGAAAACGACCATTCGGGCTCCTTCCCTTCTATAGGATGATTCTTCTACCCTAACGACCTGAGCAATGGCAGCCCTTTCATTGAGCGACGTATTGCTTTTAAAAAAATTGACAATCGATTTGATCTCCTTCATTCTAAAATGTATATTTCAAAATTCCCAGTATTTATTAATAGTTGGTTAAAAACAAGCCAATATATTTAAAATTTGCTATATTCAGGCGTTGTAGCCGTCCTTTGTAATGTGCTGCGCTACCATTTAACAATCCATAAAAGGTGAAAGATTCTTTTGATCGATCAATTGATTATGTACGCATCGCGGTTACCGATAGATGCAATTTACGATGTTTTTATTGTATGCCCAAAGAGGGAATATCTTATGAGCCTAAGGAACATCTGCTCAGCTATGAGGAGATTATCAGATTACTAAGCATTTTGGGCGGATTGGGTTTTCAAAAAGTTCGCTTTACGGGGGGAGAACCTTTTTTGCGAAATGATTTTATGAAACTTTTGGAGAATACGGCGTCACTTGCAGATTATAATTCCATACACATTACCTCCAATGGCACCTTGTTGCAAAAGCACCTCCCTAAATTAAAAGATCTTGGTATTACCAACATTAATCTTAGTATCGATTCTTTGGACCCAGAACGGTTTCATAAGATTACGCGACGAAATGATTATGATAAGGTAATACAAACTTTTTATTTACTGATGGAAGAGGGATTTAAAGTCAAACTAAATGCCGTAATCATGCACGGGGTGAACACCCAGGACATCATTCCATTGGCCGAGCTGGCAAAAGAACATAAGGTCGATGTGCGGTTTATTGAAGAAATGCCTTTTAATGGCGGCTACAAGCAAAATATCCAAATGTATACGGCCAAACAAATTTTGAACGACCTAAAAGTTCATTACCCAACTATTGAAAAATTGGAGGGATTGCCTGGGGATACTGCCAGTTTATATAAAATTCTGGGTTATAAAGGAACGATAGGCATCATCGCCGCCTTCACCCGAACGTTCTGTGATACCTGCAATCGGCTGCGAATATCTTCCAAAGGCGATATCAAAACGTGTCTTTATGATGGAGGTGTTTTTAATATCAAAGACTACATGCGCTCAGGAGTGACAGACATGGAATTGTCCCTAAAATTCCAAGAACTCATCAAACTAAAACCTAAGGATGGTTTTATAGCGGAAAAATCTCGAGAAAATGTCGATCGACCCCTTGAAAGCATGAGTGTTATCGGAGGTTGATATGAATACCACTTTCATCACATACGAAGCGGCCTTGGCGATTCTTGAAGCACACAAGAGCGTGTTTGCCAATGAAGTACGCCCCTTGGAAGACTGTACCGGAGCATGGCTTGCGGAGGATTTAATTGCCGATCGCGATTTTCCTCCCTTCGATAGGGTAACTATGGATGGTATCGCCATTGTATTCGCCGAATACGAAGCAGGGAGACGCACGTTTCCTATCGAATCTCTCGCCCCTGCAGGCACCTCGCAACTATCGTTGCAGGACAGCGGCCATTGCATTGAAGTGATGACTGGCGCCATTATGCCCGAAAAGACGGATACCGTAATCAGATATGAAGATTTAGTAATCACCGATAACTCGGCCACCATTACGGTAGATTCGCTTCGATTCCGACAAAATGTCCATTTCAAAGGAATCGACATTTTAAAGGGGAATCGTATCGTAAGGCAAGGTGGCGCTATTTCAAGTGCCGAGATCAATATTGCCGCTGCCGTTGGAAAGTCGACCCTCCTTGTAAAAAAAATGCCCAAAGTGGTTATTATTTCAACAGGGGATGAATTGATCAATGTGGATGCAATTCCCAAATTACACCAAATTCGGAGGTCGAATATTTATGGGATAAAGAACACCTTAAAAGAATGGGGGCTTAAAGCAGATCTTGCACATTTGCCTGATGACCCCGCCGAAATGAAGCGTATCATTCCCCAACTTTTGGACTCTTACGAAGTACTGATATTTACAGGAGGCGTGTCGAAAGGCAAGTTCGATTTTTTACCGGAGGTACTTGAATGGGCAGGGGTTATGAAATTATTCCATAAAATTCAACAGCGTCCTGGAAAACCCTTTTGGTTCGGCACCAATGGATCCCATAAGAAAATATTCGCCCTTCCGGGCAATCCGGTATCTTCTTTCGTTTGTTTGTATGTCTATTTCCAATTTTGGTTAAAAAAATCCTTGGGCGTCGAAGAACAGCCCATGTACGTCATTTTGGACAAAGATGTTTCCTTTCAGCCCGATTTGATTTACTTTTTGGAAGCCAACTTGGAAAGCCGGGCAGATGGGTCGCTTTATGCAAATCCTATCGAGGGAAATGGTTCAGGTGATTTTGCCAACTTGGTGAAGACCGATGGTTTTTTGGTGTTACCACAATATAAATCAAAATTTAAGAAGGGAGAAGTCTATCGTTTTGTACCTTATAGGTCAAAATTTTAAAGAATCACATTGGAAGCTATAAAATCAAGCTGCTGTAACACAAAGCTGCCGTCAAATAAAATTGCTGACGGTGCTAATGGTTCTATGTCATTCCTATCAACTTTATTGCTGATATTGCTTCCTAAATGTCCCCTATGCATCACGGCCTATATGGGTGCTATCATCATGTTTTTCGATATAGAATACTCTCAATTAGTCCCTTTTCTTTTATATGCCAAACCAGTTTTGGGAGGTATCATCCTCTTATTGATCTTAATAAACTATAAAGGTAGGAGAACGCTTATTGCCCTGGGCATTGCCAGTTGTGCTTTGGTGTTATTATTGCTATCAACCTATACCTTCATTTTATTAGTACCGTCCTGGATACTTTATTTCTCATTTTTCTTCGCCATTTGGTATAATGGCAACTTCCAGTATTTTTATCGATTTATGCGTTTAAGAAATCAGAAAAAAGCGGTTTCATGATAACCACTTTTTAAAACTGGGTGCCCAGCCCGTTGATCAGCAAGACGCGCATGCCCACTATAAGAACGAGGATTCCCGTAATGAGTTTAATGCTATTACCGGTCAATTTGTTCAAACTGATTCGAATGCCCAATTGCCCACCCAGCAAGACGGCTACTATAAGACCTGATGCCTCGAGCCAAGGTATTTCGAAGGTGCCGTTGATCAACAACCCCCCAATGCCCGATACCGAATTCACCAAAATAAAAAAACTTGCCAATGCAGCAATCTTAATCGATTTGTCCCATTTCATATGGTTAAGGATAGGTGCCAGAAAAATTCCGCCCCCGATTCCTACCAAACCTGATAACAGACCGATGCCCCCACCCAGTATGTAGTTCATATAGGGCGGATAATTTCGATTGACCTCTTGCGATGAAGTCACTTTATAGGTTTGATAGATCAGGGCCAATGACGAGATTATCAAGGCGGCCCCTAAAATGATAAAGAAGATATGCTCCTTGAGTCGAAAGGATGCCCCGAGGAATGCCATGGGAATACTGGTAATGATAAAAGGCAAGAATTTCTTAAAATCGAGGTGTCCGTTTTTAAAGTACAGATAGCTACTCCCCGATACTACTACCAAATTGCACACCAAGGCGGTACTTCGTATCGCGAAGAAACTCGTAAATACCAGCGTCAGAATGGCCAGATAACTAGATCCACCTCCAAATCCTACTGAGGAATACAGGGTGGCAATAATAAAAAATCCGATACACAACAATGCCAAGCCCTCAATATTTTGTGGCATAGGCATTCAAGTTGTTAATACCTCCTTTTACATTGATAAAAGTGGTCTTTGGTTGAAGTTCGCGAAGGGTTGCCACAGCCTGATGACTTCGTACCCCTGACTGACAAATGACGTACACGGGACCATTGGCACTTATTTCGTTTATTCGCGTTTCCATTTCCGCCAATGGAATATTTACCGTTTTGGGCAGGTGAAAGGCATTAAATTCGCTTCGGGTCCGCACATCGATGCAGACGACATCCTCACTTGAATGTAATAATTCAAATTCAGGGGCCCCGATGGCCGATACGGGTACCTGACAATCAAAATCATAGGTTGATTTTAGTGCCTCAATATCCAGGTTTTTATTTAGCCTTGAAAATTTAATTTTGGTCAAGCTTTGATCCAAACCGTTATAAAGAAGGAGTTTGCCTGAGAGTACTTCCCCGATTCCCGTAATCACCTTGATGGTTTCCATGGCCTGAAAATTTCCAACAATTCCGGGGATAATTCCTAAAACCCCATTTTCTTCGCAACTAGGAATCTCGGCAGGTCGAGGCATATTCTTGAACAAACAGCGATAGGTAGGCCCTTGTTGAAAATTAAAAACGCTCACTTGACCTTCAAAACCATGTAAGGCACCATAAACAAAAGGTTTTTTAAGGATTACGCAGGCATCGTTGATCAAATAACGTGTCGGGAAATTATCGGATGCGTCAACGACCATATCATATTCCCGAATAATTTCCAGGGCATTTTCAGTCGTGAGAAAGGTAGGGTAGCCGGTTAATAAAGTTTCTGAATTTTGAGCATTTAGTTTTTCAATGGCTACGGCGACTTTCGATTTTCCGATGTCAGATTCACCGTACAAGACCTGTCGATGAAGATTGGAGGCCGATACAATATCGTTATCGACCAAGCCCAATGTGCCCACGCCCATGGCATTCAAATAGGTCATAACCGGTACCCCTAGCCCGCCGGCACCAACCACAAGGACCTTAGCTCGGGCCAATTTTTCTTGCCCTACCGGGCCGAAGTCCTTTAAAATAGTTTGTCGGGAATACCGAGTTGAGTTCATACCCTTATTAATTTTAGCATGGCTTCTTTGTATTCCTCCTCCGAATTCGCATTGAGAAGAACCTGTTCATTCCTAGGGAATACCAAGGCAACATCACTGTTGATCAAATATTTGCGAGGGCAGGTTCCATGACCGCTTCGGAGATAATCAATCGATTCCGATAGGGCACTTGATTCCCAAATAGCGCACAAAGGCTCCGGTAAGGGATTTTCTTTTAAGGCAAAGGCCGTCGCTTTTTTTGCTTGGTTCCTGGCGGCAATTAATTCTTTCAAGGCGGGTTGGTCGATCAAAGGCAAATCACAGGCTAAGACCAGCCAAGCCACATCGGGGTGCTGCTTGTGTGCCGATATAAGTCCGTTAAAGGGGCCCTTAAATTCATCGTCATCGACAATCACATTCACATGCGACGGTAATTCGGATAGCTGATCCCCTCGTATACTCATGAAAGGTTTTTCACAGACCGTTGCCAGTAAACCATATAAATAATCCCTTTGGGGCATGCCGTGATAATTGATCAATCCCTTATCCTGTCCCATTCGGGTACTTTTACCACCCGATAATATCAAACCATAGATTTTATCGACCGAAGTCATTTTTACCTCCTGTTTTTTGTTCCAACTGAATATCGGAAATTTGTATATCATGCGATAGCGCCTTGCACATATCATAAATTGTCAATGCGGCGATCGATACCCCGGTCAATGCTTCCATTTCGACGCCCGTACGATCTTGGCATTTAACCATACAGACGATTTCCAAAGAACGTTCCTTGGGAAAAATGTCTATATCTATTTTGGATAGGTTGATCTGATGGCACAGGGGAATCAGTTCAGAGGTGCGCTTTGCTGCCTGGATTCCCGCAAGAATGGCCGTCTGGAGAATACTCCCCTTTTTGCCCAAAAATTCTTGGGACGCCAGTGAATCGAATACCTCTTTTGGAAAGATTACCTGGCCCGAAGCCATCGCCATACGATCGCTTTTTTCCTTGTTGGATACATCGACCATAACGGCCTTTCCGGCTTCATCCAAATGTGTAAGATTCTTTGACATATTAATTGAATCTGGCTTATGTAATTCACTAAGGATGGGCAGAAACCCAAACTGTTTTATTACGAAAAATTTCCTTTTTCCAAATGGGAACGCGATCCTTGAGGGTATCGATCAAGAAACGACAGGCCTCGAAACATTCGCTTCGGTGTGCTGAAGAAGCTCCGACGATGACTACGGGTTCTTCCACTTTTTTAATCCCCGTGGCATGACGCAGTACCAATTTGTTCAAATCCCATTTCGAAAAGGCCTCATCGGCAATCTTTCTCATTTCCTTCAAGGCCATGGTCTTGTAGGTTTCGAACTCCAACGCCACCACCGCTTCCTTGTTCGTAAATTCCCTTACCGAACCGATAAAAACACAGATACCTCCACTTTGTGCATGGGAAAGTTCCGAATACACACGGGAAGTATCAATGGTATCTACAATTTCTATGATTATTTTTTTCATCACCCTCCACTAACTGGCGGAATAATGGCTATTTCATCATTCCGACCTAAAGGTACATCATCTTCGGCATACTCACTATTTACGGCAACGGCAAAAGACGACAAATTAGAAAATTCTGGGAATTTTCGTTTTAGAAATCGCTTCAATTGCCCGACCGAAAGAAGATCTTCATGTTCCCCTTCAAGCCGCAACCGCGATTCGCCCACAATATCCTTAGCAATTCCAAAAAGTAGTACGTCCATAAAAATTATCCGATGACTTCCTTCGCCATCATATTGTTTATAAAAGGTTGTTTATAGATGCGATTACCTGTGGCTTTCTTCAGGGCAATCGATACCGCCGCTCCTGCGGGTGGCAAGGCCGGTTCTCCCAAACCGGTCGGGCTCAGGGTATTTTCAACAAAAAAGGTTTCGACTTTAGGGGCTTCATTCATACGTATGAGTCGATAACGATCATAATTATTGCTCTCTGGTGCACCGTCTTTAAACATAAAGTTCGCATACATCGCATGGCCGACGCCATCCACAATACCACCTTCGATTTGATTGCGTGCCCCCAAGGGGTTGACAACTATGCCACAATCAACGGCCACCGTAATTTTTTTCACCACCGGGGTATTATTTTCTATGACCACATCAGCTACTTCCGCCACGTGTGTATTATGGCAATAATAGGCACAAAAACCTTGAAAAACCCCTGGTTTAGGATTTCTATAACCTGATTTTTCAACAACCAGATGAATTACATCTTCTAATCGTTGTGGGGAATATTCAATGCGTTCATCTGTGGTGCCTTTGACTTTTTGCAAAAGATCTAAGCGCATTTGAACGGGGTCTTTATCCATCAACTCGGCGAGTTCATCCAAGAAACTTTGCTCGGCGAATGAAAGGAAATTCGTATAGGGCGCCCTCCAAGCTCCTGTCGTTATGTTGCTATCATATTTTGCAACATCAACCTGATAATTTTCAAGCGTGCCGGCAGGAAAAAAATTGGGAATCAACCCGTACATATTGTCATTTATCGCAGCTTCCTTTAAATGATAGCCCGTAATTTCCCCATTTTTGATACTGGCCTTGATGCGATATTTAATGGCAGGACGATAAACGCCAGTGGTCATGTCGTCTTCCCTTGTCGACACCATTTTAACCGGTTTTTTGATGGCATTGGCTATCTCTGCCGCCTCATATACAAAATCACCATAGAGCCGACGTCCAAAGCCGCCTCCCATACGGGTCATTTCCAAATGAACATCGGCAACGTCCCGTCCAAGCATTTCTGCTACTGTGGCTGCCGCATCTGCGGGTGTTTGTACGGGCCCGACCAAATGAATCCGATCTTCGGTTACATTCGCAAAAAAGTTCATCGGTTCCATACAGTTATGGGGTAAAAAGGGCGATTCATAGGTACGCTCCAAAACTTTATCGGCCTGCTCAAATGCCTTCGCGACATTCCCATCCTTTCGCAAGGTGGTAAATACCTTTCCATCTAAAAGGCCTAAGAGTCTTTTATCCTGAAAATCGGTGCTCTCTAATGGTGTACCCTCAGTCCATGTAGCCTGTATCGCCTTTTTTCCCTGGATTGCTTCCCATGTAGTTTTGGCAATCACCACCACTTTATCGCTATCCGACAATTTCACCGTCCAGTTTTGTTCTTCTTTTCCCAATAGTTCCCGGGCCTTTTGCCCTATGCGAATCACATCGATTACGCCCGGCATCGCCCGGGCCTCAGAATCATCAAAGGTATCCAAGACTTTCCCGAATGAAGGGGGTCTTAAAACAGAGGCATAGACCATACCCTCCTCTTTATAATCCAACCCAAATAAGGGTTTTCCGGTTATGATTTTGTCAATATCTACATTTGTAATGTCTTGGCCGATAAGGGAATATTCTTTTGGGTCTTTCAAGACCACATTCTCGGGCACTTCAAGGGTCGCCGCATCATTCACAACATCGCCATAGCCCAGTGTTTCTCCCTTGGCATTGGTGATTATTCCTTGTTTGGCTTCGCATTCTGCGGGATCGACGCCCCAACGGGCAGCAGCCGCATTTACCAACATTTGTCGGGCCGTTGCCCCCGTCTGACGCAATGGATCCCATCCAAAACGGATGGATTGACTACCTCCGGCAATTTGACGGGTGTAATTCTTTGTATCCAAGATGCCCTGTTGTACATATACATTGTCCCAGGGAACATCCAATTCTTCCGCTATGATCATGGGCATAGAGGTCTTTACTCCCTGACCGATCTCGGGATTGGGAGAAAAGATGGTGACCATACCATTATCGGCAATTTTTATAAAGGCATTAAAATCATTGAAATTCAATTTTGAAATATCTACGGGCATTTCCACTTTGGGTTTACAGGCCGTAAATAAATTGAAACCGATAAGCATACCCCCTCCGGCAAGGGAAGAGGTTCGTAAAAATGCCCTTCGGCTAAATTTTATGGATACTAGGGTCGACATCTTGTTTTATTTTGTGGTTATACCATTTTTTCAGCGGCAACGGCCACCGCCTTTTGAATGCGATTATATGCCGCACATCGGCAAATATTACCTTGCATGGCATTCTTGATATCCTCCTCACTTGGATTCGGATACTTGGCCAAAAAGGCCGATGCGGTCATTATCTGTCCCGCTTGGCAATATCCGCATTGGGGGACATCAACGGCTTTCCATGCCTGCTGGACCGGATGGGTTCCATCGTTAGAGAGCCCTTCGATGGTAGTGATCGATTTACCATCCAATTGAGAGACCTGCAATTGGCAGCTGCGGGTGGCGTTTCCATCGACATGAACGGTGCATGCCCCACATTGCCCTATACCACAGCCATATTTTGTACCTACTAGGTCAAGATGGTCACGCAATGCCCATAGCAAAGGGGTCTCCGCAGTGGCATCGACAGCGTGGTCCTGTCCATTAATTTTTAAATTGTACGTTGGCATCTTATTTCAAATTTAAATTATCAGATGATTTGATGATCATAAAAAAGAGGGATTCAGATTTCCTAAAAAAATGTATACCCCTATCGAGGCATGGTAGCTTCTAAATTAATTATAAAAAAACACATTAAAATATTTTAAGAAAACTTTTAACATTTTTTATGTTAAATAGTAATCGTGCCAAATGCATTACTTTTGGCCCATGGATTCGTATAAACAAATTAGCAGTCTGCAAAATCCATTGGTGAAAAGCTTGCTTTTACTCAAAGAGAAATCGCGGGAACGCAAAAAGACCGGCTTGTTCTTAATCGAGGGCCTTCGCGAAATCGGGATGGCCATTAAAGGAAACATGGGCCTTGAAACAATACTGTTTTTTCCGGATCTGATTTCCTACGATCAGATCCTGAATTTAACAAAAATATCGGGTGTCGGGCCCGATTTTATCGAAATTTCAAAGGAAGTATATCAGAAGTTGGCCCATCGGGAAACCACTGAAGGTGTTTTGGCCATCGCTCGAAGCCGAACACATGCTTTAGACGCCCTTGTATTTAAGACTACAAACCCGCTGATCTTGGTTGCCGAGTCTCCTGAAAAACCAGGGAATATTGGCGCTTTGTTTCGCACGGCAGACGCCGCAAACATTGATGCGGTCATCATTGCAAATGCAAAAGGCGACCTGTATAATCCCAACAGTATTCGGGCGAGTATCGGATGCCTTTTTACCAATCAAATTGCAGTTGGCAGCACCTCTGAAGTGATTGCTTTCCTGCGCAAAAAGAAAATTTCGATTTTCTGTGCTTCGCTGATGGCCTCCAAAAATTACCTCGATGTGGATTATCGTAAAGCCGCTGCTATTGTCGTAGGTGCCGAATCTATTGGATTATCGGAAGAATGGCTCGCTGCATCCAATCAAAATATCGTCATTCCCATGGAGGGAGAAATCGATTCTATGAATGTTTCAGTGTCGGCCGCAATACTTATCTTTGAAGCAAAACGACAACGCAGGATCTCTTAATGTTGTCTTTGAAATCGCAATAATATATTGTTTATGTTGGATAGCCATACCTTATTTTATATCATAATTACCATCTTGCTTGTCCAATATCTTATCGAAGTTGTGCTTGAGTATGTTAACGCCCGGCGATACGATGATCCCTTACCAAAGGAACTTGACGATCTATTTAGCGCCGAGGAGGATGAAAAATCACGTAACTATAAAAAGACGCGCTATATTTTCGGATTGGTCAGCAACACATTTTCAGTAATGCTAACCTTAGGTTTTTTGATTTTTGGCGGCTTTCAAATGATAGATGTTCTTGTTCGCGGGATGACCGACAACGCGATACTGATGGCCCTATTATTCTTTGGGATCATCATGATCGGAACCGATATTATCACTACACCCTTAGCCTATTATTCCACCTTTGTGATCGAACAAAAATTTGGCTTTAATAAAACCACGCCAAGATTATTCTTTGTCGATAAATTGAAAGGTTGGATCATGTCGGCCATTTTGGGGGGTGGCATGTTAGCCGCGATAATGTGGTTCTATCAATGGGCAGGACCCGAATTTTGGTTGTATGCATGGGGAATGGTGGTGGTATTCACTGTCTTCATGAATCTCTTTTATAGCAAACTGATCGTACCATTATTCAATAAGCAGACGCCTTTAGAGACCGGAAGTCTTAAATCAAAGATCGAAGGGTATGCGCATAAAGTGGGCTTCGAACTGCAAAATATTTTTGTTTTGGATGGTTCAAAACGTTCCACCAAGGCCAATGCGTATTTTACCGGATTTGGGAAGCAAAAAAGGGTTACTTTATATGACACTTTGCTTCATGATCTCGAAGACGATGAAATTGTCGCCGTTCTGGCGCATGAAGTAGGCCATTACAAGCGCAAGCACATCGTATTTAATTTAATGGCTACCATATTGATGACCGGACTTACCCTGTATATCTTGTCGCTATTCATTAATAATCCCGAAGTTTCTTTGGCAATTGGCGTTACTACCCCTAGTTTTCATGCCGCGCTTATCGGTTTCGGCATTTTATACAGTCCGATTTCTGAAATTACTGGCTTGTTAATGAATTATTTGTCACGCAAATTTGAATACGAGGCCGATGACTATGCCAAAAAAACCTTTGCTGCCCAACCCTTGATAACCTCCCTAAAAAAGCTTTCAAAAAATAGTCTAAGTAACCTTACACCTCATCCGGCCTATGTATTTGTGCATTATTCCCATCCTCCTTTAATTGCCCGTATCAGAAATCTAAGGGCATGATTTTTGTTGTTTATTGGCAAAGATTGCCGTATTTTAGATAAAGATGAGCCCAGCAACGCTAGAAAAGGAAAACAAGGAAATTACCCGGCAGTACAAGGAATTACTGCGTATTAGCTATCAAATTTTGTCTGATGACGACAAGAAGATGATACGCTCGGCCTTTGAAATTGCGATGGACGCCCATAAGGACCAGCGTCGCAAATCGGGCGAGGCCTACATTTTCCATCCCATCGCCGTTGCCAAAATCGTTGCCTCCGAAATAGGTCTTGACGCCGTTTCAATCACTGCCGCACTACTACATGACGTGGTCGAGGACTCGGACTATACCTTGGATGATATTGAACGTATGTTCGGGGAGTCCGTAGCCAGGATCGTTGATGGCCTTACCAAGATTGCCCATCTAAAAAAGGACATGAACATTTCGCAGCAGGCGGAGAACTTTAGAAAGATGCTCCTTACCTTGAATGATGATGTCCGGGTAATCCTCATCAAGATTGCCGATAGATATCACAATATGCTCACGCTTGATTCGATGCCCGAGCAAAAACAAGTACAAATCGCATCCGAAACATTATACATCTACGCTCCCTTGGCCCATAGAATCGGGTTATACAATATTAAGACCGAGCTAGAGGACCTAAGTCTTAAATATACCGAACCCGAAGTATATAAGGATATCAAAGGAAAAATTGAGGATTCTAAGGAGGAACAGCAGGCCTATATCAATGCTTTTACCAAGGTCATCCAAAAATCGTTGGATAAGGAAGGACTGAATTACATTATAAAGGGGAGGATGAAATCAATTTTCTCGATGCGGAGGAAAATGAAAGCCCAAAATGTGTCCTTCGATGAAATTTACGACAAGTTTGCCATTCGCATCATCTATAAATCCGACAAGCAGAATGAAAAGTTTTTGGCTTGGAAGATATATTCGATCGTTACCGATCACTTTACCCCCAATCCTGTTCGGCTGCGGGATTGGATTTCCTCGCCGAAGTCAACGGGATATGAGGCCTTGCACATTACGGTAATGGGTCCAAAAGGTCGCTGGGTCGAAGTCCAGATTCGAAGTGAACGGATGCACGAAATAGCCGAAAAAGGATATGCCGCCCATTTTAAGTATAAACATGGTGATCATAAAGAACAAGGTATCGATGTTTGGCTGAACCGTTTGCAGGAAGCCCTCGAAAATGCCACGGCCAGTGCGGTTGATTTTGTCGAAGAATTTAAACTGAACCTGTATTCAAAGGAAATTTTTGTCTTTACACCGAAAGGGGAGCTCAAATCACTGCCCAAAGGTGCTACACCATTAGATTTTGCTTTCAACATCCATACCGCGGTCGGCATGCAAACCCGGGGTGCCAAGGTCAATGGAAAGTTAGTCCCCTTGAACACCACCTTGAACAGCGGGGACCAAGTCGAGATTATTACTTCGGAGCAGGCCAAGCCCAATCAAAACTGGCTTGATTATGCCACCACTGCAAGGGCGCGGGCAAAGATAAAATCTTCCTTGAGGGAAGAGAAAAAGTCGATGGCCGAAGAAGGAAAAGAAATTCTACGCAGAAAACTGAAATCACAAAAAGTAACCCTAAACGAGGATGTGATCAACAAGATGGTGGTCTACTTTAAATTGAAGACCAGCCTAGATCTTTTTTATCGCGTCGGTATAGGGGCCATAGGCAACCAAATGATCAAGGATTTTGCATCCTCCTACAGCAATGCCTTTATCAGTTTCTTCAAGAATAAGATTCGCCGTACCCCCATACCCGAGGATATCAATAAAGATGAAATTACCACTAAATACGACATGCTCGTCTTTGGGAAGGAAGAGGAGAAATTGGACTATAAACTATCGCAGTGCTGTAACCCTATCCCTGGGGATGAAGTCTTTGGTTTTGTGAGCGTAAGCGAAGGTATAAAAGTGCATAAAAAAAACTGTCCGAATGCCATTGCCCTTCAATCAAATTATGCCTATCGGATTATTAGCGCCAAATGGATCGATTCTTCCCAGGAAGAATTTAAATCGGAGATACAACTTACAGGCATCGATAACTTAGGATTGGTCAGTCAAATCACTGAATTAATATCGAACAATATGCACGTTAATATGCGAAATCTCAACTTCAGTACCGATGGCGGCACCTTTACGGGTAGGATAACCGTGGTGGTAAAAAATATAGGAATACTCAAAAAGTTAATAAACAACCTGAAGCAGATCAACGGCATCGACAAAGTCAGTCGCATTTAAATTTTAACCGTACATTTGCATATTGTCATTGCGCTAAAAATTGATATGGCTCCCAGCAAAAATCAGGAAATAGTAAAGAACGTTTTTACGACCTTTTTGGAAGAAAATGGTCATCGGAAAACACCCGAGCGCTATGCCATTCTTCAAGAAATCTACGATAGTGACGAACATTTCGATATTGAATCGCTATACATCAATATGAAGAACAAAAAGTATCGGGTCAGTCGCGCGACCTTATACAATACCATAGAACTTTTATTGGAATGTAAATTGGTACGCAAACACCAATTTGGCAAAAACCAAGCACAATACGAAAAATCGTATTTTGATCGGCAGCATGACCATGTGATCCTCACCGATACCGGAGAGGTGATGGAATTCTGTGACCCCAGGATACAGTCTATAAAAAAGACCATCGAAGAAGTATTTGATATCAAGATCAATGCGCATTCATTGTACTTTTATGGCACAAAAAACCAAAAGGAGAATACGAATAGCTAACCAGGAATTATACATGGCAGTAGATTTATTGTTGGGCCTACAATGGGGTGACGAAGGAAAAGGAAAGATCGTAGATGTATTGACCAAGCATTACGATATTATTGCCCGATTTCAAGGCGGCCCGAATGCGGGACATACACTTGAATTCGATGGTATTAAACACGTATTGCATACCATACCGTCGGGTATCTTTCATAAAAATGCACTGAATATTGTGGGGAACGGGGTGGTAATCGATCCCGTGATATTTAAAAAAGAACTGCAGGCCCTAGAAAAGTTCAATATCGACATTAAATCAAAGTTATTGATTTCTAGAAAGGCCCATCTTATATTACCTACCCATCGGTTATTGGATGCCGCTTCGGAGGCGTCCAAGGGCAAGGCCAAAATTGGTTCCACTTTGAAAGGCATTGGTCCGACCTATATGGATAAAACTGGCAGGAACGGCATGCGCGTCGGTGATTTGGAGCTTGACAATTGGAAGGAAAAATATCGTGCACTCGCAGATAAGCACGAAGCGATGATCGCATTTTATGACGTGGAAATACAATACGACCTTAAGGAACTTGAAGCCGATTTCTGTGACGCCGTCGAAAATTTAAAAAAATTAACATTTATCGACAGCGAGGAGTATCTGTTCCAAGCCCAAAAAGCCGGTAAAAAGATATTGGCCGAAGGGGCCCAGGGATCCTTATTGGATATCGATTTTGGAACCTACCCATACGTAACCTCAAGTAATACAACGGCTGCCGGTGCCTGTACCGGGTTGGGGGTGGCCCCTACCCACATCGGTGAGGTCAAAGGTATTTTTAAAGCCTATTGTACCCGCGTGGGCAGCGGACCCTTCCCTACTGAATTATTTGATGAGGATGGCGCCACTATGGGGCGAGTGGGCAATGAATTTGGTGCGACAACTGGAAGACCAAGGCGCTGTGGTTGGTTGGATCTAGTGGCCCTCAAATACGCCGTTCAAATCAATGGGGTTACCGAACTAATGATGATGAAGGCCGACGTTTTAAGCGGATTTAAGAAAGTAAAAGTCTGTACGGCCTATGACTACAAAGGTAAACGTATCACGCACCTCCCGTATAATATTGAGGCTGAAAACGTAACCCCTATTTATACCGATTTAGAGGGATGGGGACAGGATCTGACCAAGATGGGCAGTGCAAAAGAGTTACCTGATACGTTAAAGGATTATATTTCCTTTTTGGAAAAGGAGCTTGAAGTGCCCATCACGATCGTATCGGTAGGGCCAGATCGCACACAGACGATCCACAGATAAACCGGAGGTTTTCACCTTTCACTTTTTCTATTACCGTGAAAGAAATAACAATAAGACCGTTTTTCTTTTTATTTTACTAAATTAGGGCATGAAAAATCGATTCCCGCTTAAAAACTTCGCAGTACCGGTTATGGCCTTTATACTGTTTTCCTGTGTTGCCCAACAAAAAAATCAAGAAGTCGACTTCGTACCCCTCTTCAATGGAAAAAATCTCGATGGATGGGTCGGCAATAAGGAAGCCTACAGGGCCCAGGAGGGCATGATCGTAGTCGACCCGGAAGGCGGCGGCAGCGGTGGTAATTTATACACGGTAGGGGAATACAGCGATTTTATTCTGCGCTTTGAATTTCAATTGACCCCCGGTGGAAACAACGGACTGGGCATTCATGCGCCACTGGATGGGGATGCCGCCTATGTTGGTAAGGAAATACAAATACTTGATAATACCGCTGAAAAATATGCCGACCTACAACCCTATCAATACCATGGTTCGGTATATGGGATTATTCCGGCGAAAAGAGGCTTTCTCAAACCTGTTGGGGAATGGAATTCCGAAGAAGTCATTGTAAAGGGTTCAAAAATAGAGGTTATCCTAAATGGAACAACCATTGTAGACGGTGATTTTCTGGAGGCAAGCAAACAAGGTACCATGGACCACAAGGACCATCCGGGACTGCAGCGCACCGTTGGCCATATCGGTTTCCTAGGTCATGGCGATGTGGTGCGTTTTCGCAATATTCGAATCAAGGATTTAGCAAATAAATAACGATTAAAAACTAAACAAATGGGTTTACCGAACAAAGATCGAAGGGATTTCGTCAAAAAGAGTAGCTTAGGAATGTTAGGGGTGGCGTTGGCTCCCTCCTTTATGGGACGGTTTTCTGCCCAAAACCGATTGCGAACGGCCCATATCGGGGTCGGAAATATGGGCGGGGAGGATCTTAAAGCCATATCATCACATGCCCAGGTCGATGTCGTGGCACTTTGCGATGTAAATGCCAATAATTTGGCGAATGCACTAAAATTGCACCCCAAGGCAAAAACCTTTTCGGATTACCGGATAATGCTCAAAGAAATGGGTGACGCTATCGATGCGGTAATCGTATCGACACCCGACCATACCCATGCCCCGGCCTCTATGATGGCCATGGGCCTGAACAAACCAGTTTATTGCCAGAAACCATTAACCCATTATGTCTCGGAAGCCCGAGCCATGCGCCAAATGGCAGAAGAAAAGAATCTGGTTACCCAAATGGGAATCCAGGTGCATTCTTTTTACGATTATAAATTGGCTACCTTATTGATCCAATCAGGTATTATTGGAAAAGTACATACCGTGCGGGCCTGGTCGCCCAAAAATTGGGGATATGACGGCCCGGTGCCTGAAGGTAGCGATCCAGTGCCGTCTACTTTGAACTGGAACCTATGGTTGGGTACCGGGAAGGAACGACCTTACAAAGAAGGGTTTTACAATCCGGTCAACTGGCGAAAAATAGTAGATTATGGCTGTGGAACCCTCGGTGATATGGGCGTACACATTTTTGATACACCGTATAATGCCCTTGAATTGGATGTACCACGCACCATTAGAAACGAATGCAGAATGCCTACGGGATTCGGATATCCCGAGAGAAATATTGTTACCTATGAATTCCCTGGAACAAAACACACCACCGAAACCTTAAAATGGGTATGGTATGATGGTCCGGGTGCCCCGGATAGCCATAAGGATCTTGAACTTCCCGATGGGGAAGCCTTGCATGATCAAGGTGCCATGTTCATGGGGGAAAAAGGTAGGTTATACCTCCCCCACTTCCAAAAATTGCCTAAGCTGATCGTTGATGGAAAATATCAGGAAATGGATATAGAAGCATTCAAATTGGGTGCGCCCGTCAGGGATTATGATTCGGAAGGAAAGAAACATTATCACCAATTTGTCGATGCATGTCTAGGAAAAGGCGCGACCAGCGCCCCCTTTTCCTATGCATCTAGATTAACCGAAACCATTCTTCTTGGAGTAATCGCCGGACGTTTTCCGTACAAGACATTGCATTGGGACAATACTACGGCCAAATTCTCGGAAGATGAAGCCAACGCATTTTTGGAAGCTGCCTATCGCACATTTTAAATTCCTAGGATAAAATTGCATTTTTGGGTACGCGCTTACAGGATTTAGATTTTGTAAAAGCGCTCAATCATCAATGCCAAATCTATCCTAATCTTGACGCCAATACTTCAAAAAGCTTTATTTTTGGGCAAAAATATAGGATTTGAACAGTTTTCGCTTCATCATATTGTTCCTTATTATTTTAATGGATGGTCATGCCCAGGAAGCGGAACCAGCCGGCAAACAGATCAACATCGTCTATGGGGCAAACTTCACTAAGGATGAGGCAAACTTTCCCGGGGCCACTATTTTTAGCAAGGATACACGACAGGTGCAATTTGAACATCAAGGGGCCGATCTGTGGTGCGATATCGCCATATTCTATCAGAAGGAAAACAGGTTGCAGGCTATTGGCAATGTGAGGCTACAACAAGGAGATAGTGTGCAAATGACCAGCGGTAGAATAAATTATGACGGAGATACCAAGCTGGCCAAAGCCTATGAAAGTGTGCTTTTGAAAAATACAGCGAAGACCACTTCAATGACCTTAACCACCGATACCCTATATTTTGATCGGGAAAAACAGGAATCGTATTATCAGGATTTTGGTACCGTTGTAGATTCGACGCACACGCTAACAAGTGAAATAGGGCGCTATTTTATGGAACTTAAGAAATATCAATTCTTGGATAGCGTGCATATACTTAATCCGCAATATATTCTAGACTCCAAGCAACTCGACTACTATACGACCTCAAAAAATGCCTATATGTACGGGCCCTCCACCATTACCGGCGATACCTATAGAATATACTGCGAAAGGGGGTTTTATGACACAAAAATTGAAAGTGGTTACGGAATAAAGAACACACGAATAAATTATAACAATCGCATCATCGAAGGAGACAGCGTGTATTTTGACAAGGCCTCCGAATTTGCTTCTGCGACCAACAATATTGTGGTGACCGACACGATCAACAAGGGAGTCATACGCGCCCACTATGCCGAAGTCTTCAAAGCAAAGGATTCGGTATTTGCCACCAAAAGGGCCGTTTCAATTGCCCTGGTCGAACAAGATTCCCTCTACATCCATGGAGACACCCTAATGGTGACCGGGAAACCGGAAAATCGGATTCTCAAGGCCTTCCGTAATGCCAAGTTCTATAAAACCGACTTGAGCGGGAAGTGCGACTCCATCCATTCGGAAGAAAAAACGGGGATTACACAGCTTATTAAAAATCCGGTACTCTGGAATGGGGAAAATCAAATGACGGGAGATAGCATCTATTTAATTTCGAATGTTAAGACCGAGAAGTTAGACTCCCTAAAAGTGTTGAACAATGCCTTTGTCATTTCATTGGATAGTATCAGTATGACGGGGTACAACCAGGCCAAGGGCAAGGACCTTTTTGGCCAATTCGAGGACAATGCGCTCAAAATTATCGATCTGGTTAAAAATACCGAAGTAATCTACTATGTTTACAACGACGACGACGAACTGATCGGTATCGATTATACCAAATGTAGTGCCATTCGCATTACGCTGGCCAACAATGAAATTGAGGATCTGACTTTTATAACCTTGCCTGATGGCGATATTTTTCCTGAAAAAGATTTCCCGGAAGATACCAGAAAATTAAATGGCTTTGTTTGGCGGGGCGAGGAGCGCATTCTAACGAAAGATGATATTTTTGATGCAGAAGATAATAATTTAGTATTGCCCGTTATTCGCGGTATCGATGGTCCCATTGACCTAGACGCCAATGAGGAGGAACGGTCTCAAAATGAAGGAGATCCCGTCAATAACATCGATCCAAGCGCAATAAAGGCTCAAAAACCAAAGGAGCGGCCCAAGGTCAAAAAAGTACTGTCGAACAAAGCGCAATGATCAAAGACTTCTTAAAATATCAGGCGCAAACCACTGAACATCCGCTGGGAATGGAAGTTTCCCATGCCAAAGGAAGCTATATCTATGACCTTCAGGGCCGAGCACATTTAGATTTTGTCGCCGGAGTATCTGCCTGTAGTTTGGGACATTGTCATCCGAAAGTAATCGCGGCGATACAAGCACAAACTGAAAAATATATGCACGTAATGGTCTACGGGGAATATGTCTTAGGACCGGCTGTGACCTATAGTAAGTTACTCGCATCGTTTCTTCCTGCACCTTTGGAAACCACCTATCTCGTCAATTCAGGTACCGAAGCCATCGAAGGTGCCTTAAAACTGGCCAGAAGATATACCGGTAGATCACAAATAATAGCTGCCAATCGCGCCTATCATGGAAATACCATGGGCAGTCTTAGTATCATGGGATTTGAGGAACGCAAGGGCGCCTTTAGGCCATTGCTTCCCGATATCTCCTTTATTGAATTCAATTCAGAGCAAGATTTACTTAAAATCACCGAACATACGGCAGCGGTAGTGTTGGAGACTATTCAAGGAGGCGCGGGCTTTTTGGAACCCCAAAATGGCTATTTACGTAAAGTACGTCAAAGATGCACCGAAGTTGGCGCCATGGTCATTTTAGATGAGATCCAACCAGGTTTTGGACGAACCGGCAAACTTTTCGCTTTTGAACATTATGACTGTGTCCCCGATATTTTGGTCATGGGCAAAGGAATGGCCTCTGGTCTGCCAGTTGGTGCCTTTACAGCTTCAAGGAAAATGATGCAGACCCTTGAACATGACCCGAAACTCGGCCATATTACCACGTTTGGCGGCAATCCCGTCATCGCGGCAGCCTGCTTGGCGACCCTCAAGGAAATTACCGAAAGTAATCTCATGGCCGAGGCCCTAGAAAAAGAAAAATTATTTCGAAAATTGTTACAACATCGCGCCATTAAAGAAATTCGTGGCAAGGGACTCATGTTGGCCTTAATAATGGAAAACAAGGAACAAGCAGACCATTTGATCCTCAACTGTGCAAAAAAAGGCCTAATATTGTTCTGGCTTTTATTCGAACCAAAAGCAGTGCGAATCTCCCCGCCTTTGACCATTTCTACTGAGGAAATTAGACAGGGCTGCGCATTATTATTAGCAGAATTAAGGGCTTATGAGCAATAATTTGTTAACTAATTTGTTAATAATATAGCCCAAAAGTACCCATTTAGGTAATCTCAAAGGCCTACTTTTAAAACCATAGTATTAACCAATACGTTCCTATGGCGTTAGATTCAGAAGAAAGACCAAACGAACCCATCGTAAAGTTTGAATCAATGCTCAAGACTGACGACATCTATTTCTTTGATGCGGAGGATTTTGAGGATATCATACACCACTACCTGAACAACGGGAAAATTTCGCTTGGCAAGAAGGCAATTAAAATTGGGCTTCAGCAACATCCGCATTCCATTGAATTAAAATTACTTCAGGTTGAAGTGCTTGTTTTTGAGAACAATCTGGATGTCGCCGAACAGTTGCTTGACGAATTACAGATTTTGGATGTTAACAATGAGGAAATCTACATTCAACGCGCGAATATTTATTCAAAAAAAGATAATCATGAAGCAGCCGTTAATCTTTTGAATAAAGCCTTGGCAATGGCGGAGGACAGTTTTGATATTCATTCACTTTTAGGTATGGAATACCTATTTATGGATGATTTTAAATTGGCCAAGGAAAATTTTATGAAATGCGTTAGCTTCGATGAACAAGACTATTCTTCGCTTTATAATGTCATCTATTGCTTTGAATTCTTGGAAGATTATGATGGCGCCATTCTTTATCTCAACGATTATATAGACAGGAATCCGTATTGCGAGGTTGCCTGGCATCAGTTGGGGAAACAGTACTATTACAAGAAGATGTATCCTGAATCATTGGCCGCTTTTGATTTTGCGATTATTTCCGATGACCTATTTATGGGCGCCTACTTCGAAAAAGGGAAAGTGCTCGAAAAATTGGGCAAATATCAGGATGCCATAGAAAATTATGAGACCACCATAAAAATAGAGGATCCAACATCACATGCCTATCTTCGTATCGGTAAATGTTACGAAAAGCTGAACAATGATGATATGGCCAAATATTATTACTATCAGACAGTGCATGAAGATCCTCTGCTTGACAAGGGTTGGTTGGCCATTACCAATTTCTATTTTCAGAAAAAAAATTTCAAAAAAGCGCTTTACTATATCAACAAAGCGCTGAACATCGACGGCGAAAATCCTGATTATTGGCGTAAATGCGCCAAAATAAATACGGCCTTAAAAAATTATGACCAGGCCGATTATGCCTACAAGCAGACCATAGACCTGGGTAATTATGATTTGGATACGTGGCTACAATGGGCCGAAGTAGCCCGCTTGAACAAAGATGTACCTGCTGGTCTTCATATATTGGAACAGGGGCATGAATTTTATCCCGATAGCGCTGAAATCTTATTCAAGATGACGGGATTTCACCTGCTTTCCCAAGATAGGGTAAGCGCCCGCGTGGTCCTGAGCAAAGCCCTGAAAAAAGATATTAAAAAATTAGATCTCTTCAAGGAGGAATTTCCGCAGTTCAGTGAATCTGAATGGTTGGACAATATTATCTCCCACATCAAAAAGGCATCCAGATAAAATAGCTATTTTTGCCCTTTTGCCCACTCATTGTACCTTCAAAGTCCGATTGACTAACCTAATGGGTGGTAAATGCAGGCTGGTTTATTTAAACAAGGATGGAAAACCGAAATTTATTGCAGTATCTGATTGTTGTGCTGAAGGGCATGGCTATGGGTATCGCCGAATTGGTGCCCGGTGTTTCTGGCGGGACGATCGCTTTCGTCGCGGGCATTTATGAGGAATTGATTACATCAATCAACAATGTCAGTCCCAAAACTTTTAAAATTTGGCGCACATCAGGTTTTAAAAGTTTTTGGGAGGCGTTGAATGGCAATTTTTTGATCACCCTGCTGCTGGGAATGGCCATAAGTATCTTTTCCTTTTCCAAATTAATTCGTTGGCTTCTTGAAAATGAGCCCATCCCTTTATGGTCTTTCTTTTTTGGTCTGGTGGTTGCTAGTATCATTTTTGTTGCCAAAGAAGTCACAAAATGGAATCTTGCTACCCTATTGGTATTTATTCTCGGCGCCATATCGGCATATTTCATTACGGGCTTGCCACCCTCCCAAAACACCGAAAGCCTACCATTTTTATTTTTCTCGGGAGCGATTGCGGTATGTGCAATGATTTTGCCGGGTATTTCGGGATCCTTTATTTTGGTGCTACTAGGTTCTTATAAAACGGTATTGGACGCGGTAGATGATAAAAACTTCAAAATATTGATTACCGTGGGATTGGGTATCTTATTCGGAATACTAAGCTTTGCGCGATTGTTGAAATGGATGTTCAACCATTATAAAAATGTCACATTGGCCATATTGACCGGTTTCATTCTAGGCTCCTTGAACAAAATATGGCCTTGGAAAAGAGTTTTAGAGACTCGATTGATCGGTACAAAAACGATTGTAATCGACGAGACTGTCTCCCCTTTTTCTTTTGATGGGGATTCCCGAATAATCTTGGCGATTGGGACCGCCCTCATTGGTTTTTCACTTATTTTTATCCTCGAAAAAGTTGCGAAAAGAGATGCGCCCCAGCCTTAAAATGCACGATACAAGAACATTTCTTGATAAATTCTTTTTGGTCATAAAAGGCCTTTGCATGGGGGCAGCCAATAAGGTGCCTGGCGTGTCGGGCGGTATTGTGGCCTTCGTTGGCGGATTTTATGAGGAGTTTATCTACTCTTTGCAGAAAATAAACGGGAAGGCCTTTAAGCTTCTTTTAAACGGGCGGTTTAAAAGTTTTTACCGTTATGTAAATGGCACTTTTTTAGGATTGCTGATCGCCGGAATGCTCATCAGTTATTTCAGCGTGTCCCGGTTGCTCGATTATTTCCTGGAAAGAAAGGAACTATTTGTTTGGGCCGCCTTCTTTGGGATGATTTTAGGTTCTATTTATTATATCTCCAAAGATTTTGAGCATTGGAACAAAAAAACCATAACAGCCGGAATGATTGGTTTCATTGTGGGAATATCGATCAGCTTTTTAAGTCCGGCCAAGGAAAATGACAACCTCCTCTTTATTTTTCTGTGTGGAATTATCAGCGTCTCAGGCATGACGTTGCCCGGTCTGTCTGGGTCTTTTATTCTTATTTTATTGGGGAATTACGTATTGCTCCTGGTCGATTCGGTCAATGCGCTTTATGACACCATCAGTGAAGTTTTTAGGGGTGATTTCAGTTTCGTCAACAATTCATTGCGGTTGCATACCCTGAAGATCCTAGTGATTTTTACCCTGGGTTCGGCCACCGGATTGGTAACACTTTCGCATATTCTTACCTATGTACTTAAGCACTATAAGCATATTACCACAGCGGTCATTATAGGTTTCATAACTGGTTCGCTCGGAGTCGTTTGGCCTTGGAAAAAAACCATTTTTAAGACCGATGGCTTGGGCCAGGTGTTTCAAGATTCAAATGGGAAGGCCATAATCGTCAATTACGAACGTTATTTCCCCGATTTTGGAAGCCTGGAAACTTGGTGGGCCATTTTCTTTATTATGGTGGGAATCTTTGTTTTATTAGGGCTCGAATGGTATGGAAACAATAGAAAATAAAAAAATATTGTTTGGGTTAGTCGGGCGTAATATCGCCTATTCGTTCTCCAAAGGATACTTTACCCAAAAATTTGCCGCATTAGGACTTGCGAATCATAACTATGAAAATTTTGACTTGCCGAGTATAGAAGCATTTCCCGCCCTTATTAAGAATACCGAGGGGCTCAAGGGGCTCAATGTCACCATACCTTATAAGCAATCGGTGATACCGTATTTGAACCAGCTCAGCAGAAAAGCCAAAGAAATAGGGGCGGTCAACACCATTCAATTTAATAAGACAGGTTTAAAAGGCTACAATACCGATGTATACGGATTCAAAAAATCAATAAAACCCTATCTGAAAAAACAACATGTCAAGGCCTTGATTTTGGGCACGGGTGGTGCGTCAAAAGCTGTGGCCTATGTATTGGGCGAACTTGGAATCTCCTATAAATTTGTTTCCCGAAGTGCCAAGAAAGG
Organism: Maribacter sp.; assembly: GCA_022865355.1. Classification (GTDB taxonomy): domain Bacteria; phylum Bacteroidota; class Bacteroidia; order Flavobacteriales; family Flavobacteriaceae; genus JALHST01. The sequence continues at coordinate 32,142 of JALHST010000138.1, forward strand.
GCAATTTACCTATGATGCTATATCAGAAAAAATACTGCAGGAATACACCATTATCATAAACTGTTCCCCAGTAGGAACTTTTCCGAACAGTACTGAAAAGCCACAGATATCCTATGAGTATTTGGGACCAAAGCACCTACTCTACGACCTAATTTACAATCCGTCAAAAACCGCTTTTCTCAAAGAAGGGGAAGCTCGTGGCGCACGTATCTGCAATGGTCTGAAAATGCTTGAATACCAAGCGGAAAAAGCCTGGGAAATATGGCGCAGGACACCAAAGGAATAATTGATCGTGGCTTTAAAATGTTGGCAGAACTTCAAATTGACCCAAGGTCGGCTGGGAATTATAACCAATTATTTTTCCTTGTATTTCGCGGTTAAGTGAAATTTAAAGGGCATGTCCTAAGTCACAGGTAAATAACAAAAAGAAGTCCCATATTTTTTGCTATTCATGCGGTAGTTAGTATCTTACAATGTACTTATTGAAATATTAAGAGTAATGCTGGAAGAGAAAGATCGAGAACTACATGATAATGTAGGTGGGGAAGAATATTCAGAAACTACCGGAGCGCTTAAGGATTCGGAGAAAAGCCCTGAAAAAAAATCCAAGAAAAAAAAGGAAGTCATCGAAAAGAAAATATCGGAAACCGATACTTCGATCGAATCTGATGATGTTCTTGTCGAAATCGATGAATCGAACGCAGAAGATGCGGAGGATAGCGATACACATCAACGCCACCATATCCCACAACTAGACTATCATGCCCTGAGCATGGAAAACCTGGTGGGAGAACTGCAGCGCCTTGTTCGCAACGAAAAAGTACAGGCAATTAAAAGACATGTTGATGCAATCAAGCATGAATTTGACCTTAAGTTCCAAGAGTTTTTAGAACACAAAAAGGAAGATTTCATCAGTAATGGAGGCAACGAAATCGATTTTAAATATAATTCGGTCGCAAAACGTCAGTTTAATGAAGTATACGCCGATTATAAGGAAAAGCGCAACCAGCACTACAAAAGCCTTGAAAAAAGCCATAAGGACAACCTGACCAATCGTTTGGAAATCATTGAAGAATTAAAAGGCCTGGTCAACATTGAGGAAGATATTAATACGACCTATAAAAATTTCAAGGACATTCAGGAACGTTGGCGAAATGCCGGCCCTGTGCCCCGAACCCATTATAATGATGTATGGCAAACCTATCAACATCATATTGAAATATTTTACGACTTCTTACATATAAATCGAGAACTAAGAGACCTTGATTTCAAGCACAACTTGGAAGAAAAGACCAAAATCGTCGAACAGGCGGAGATCTTGGTACAGGAGGAAAATCTAGACAAGGCCTTTCGGGAACTGCAAACGCTCCATAAAATTTGGAAAGAAGACATCGGTCCGGTAGACAAAGAGCACCGTGACGCTATTTGGGAACGATTCAGCAATGCGACCAAGGCTTTGCATCACCGACGTCAGGATCATTTTAAGGAACTTGAAAAGGTATATGAACAGAATTTGATTAAAAAACAGGAAATCATTGCGGCCATACACGAACTTACTGAAAATGTCGCCGATGACCATAAAACACTTCAAGAGCAAATAGCCAAAATAGAAGAATTTCGCAATGCGTTCTTCAAGGCAGGTAAGGTTCCCCAAAAAGTGAATGAGACCACCTGGGCGGCCTTTAAGGAGTCGGTTCGCAAATTTAACCGCAATAAAAATTCATATTACAAAAATCTTAAGAACGAACAACAGGAAAATCTGGACAAAAAACGGGCACTTCTCGCCCTTGCCATCTCCCTGAAAGATAGTGAGGAATGGGAATCAACTACCATGGAAATGAAACGGATCCAGGGAGAATGGAAAAAAATTGGCCATGTACCCCGCAAATATTCCGATAAGATCTGGAAAGAGTTCAAAACTGCCTGCAACCATTATTTTAATCGCTTGCACGCATTAAAAAATGAGGCCGCCGAAGAAGAGAACGATAATCTTGAAAAAAAGAATGCCTGTTTGGAGCGAATTAAAGAATTTGAACTCTCGGGTAAAAGGGAAAAGGACTTGGCTGTCTTAAAATCATATATTGAAGAATGGAAAGACTATGGCCGGGTACCTTTTAATAAGAAGAATATCAACCAAAAGTTCAATAAAATAGTCGATGCACTTTTTCGAAAACTAAATGTTAGCCGTCAAGAAGCTGAATTATTAAAATATGGCAACAAAATACAGGAGCTTTCCCAAAAAGAAGACGAACAGGCTATTTACCAGGAGCGTACTTTTATACGCCGAAAAATTGATGAGAGCAAAAGCGAGATCCGTCAATTGGAAAACAACTTACAATTTTTCTCGAATGCCTCCGAGGACAATCCATTGGTTCAGGAAGTCATAAAAAAAGTTGATGATCATAAGGCAGAACTTGCTACCTGGAAGGCAAAACTTAAAAAACTCAACATTCTGGAGAACAACCTAAATAAGACCGTAGCGGTCGAGGAAACCGAATCCTCAGATTCAGAGGAAGCATGAGTTCATAGTAGTTCTTAGAAAATTAAGGTGCTATGTCCCCAAAAAGCGAAAAGAGGTCTCTAGTACGCTAATGATAGACGCTTCTGCTACCAAAAGGAAATCCAAGCCCTCGCATTGCTGTAGCACGAAGCATTTAGGCCAATTCGCTTCGTTTATGGCATCCCAACACGAGCGCAAATCGTCATAAAAGACCTCTAAAAGCGGTTATCCCCATCCAAAATGCGACCAAGGCCCCCAAGAATGCTTCCTTCACCAACATCTTTCCCACCTTCCTTAGGCGCAGCGGCCCATACCCGCCCTGCCAGGCGGCTAAAAGGTAGCGATTGAATATAAGCGGTACCCGGTCCGCGCAAGGTTGCAAAGAACAATCCTTCCCCGCCGAATATCGTATTTTTAATGCCCCCTACAAACTCGACATCATAGTCCACGTCTTTTGTAAAACCTACGATACAGCCGGTATCCACCTTCAATACTTCACCGGCCGCCAATATTTTTTTAGCCAAGGTACCTCCTGCATGAACAAAAGCCAAACCGTCGCCTTCGAGCTTTTCCATAATAAAGCCTTCGCCTCCAAATAAACCCCGCCCTAGCCGTTTGGAAAATTCTATTCCAATGGAAACCCCTTTGGCCGCACATAGAAAGGCATCTTTTTGGCATATGAACTTTCCTCCGATTTCAGAAAGATCTACGGCAAGGATTTTACCTGGATACGGCGCCGCAAAGCTAATGTGCTTCTTATCTTGTCCTTGATTGAGAAAGGCAGTCATAAAAAGGCTTTCTCCTGTTAATACACGTTTGCCGGCAGAAAATATTCGGCCGAGTACGCTGTTGTCTTGATTCGAGCCATCGCCAAATATGGTGTCCATGGCAATTCCCGATTCCATCATCATAAAACTGCCCGATTCGGCTATTACGGCTTCCTGGGGATCTAACGCTATTTCTACGTATTGCATTTCTTCCCCGTGAATCTGAAAGTCTATTTCGTGTGCATTCATATTGTACTTATTTAAAAGTATTAGTAGCTCCCTTTGTATACTTTGTTACAAGCAGGATATAATTTTTTGAGTGTATTTATAATACCTTTAATTATTGGCAGTTTTCCAGTAATTATTGAACCCACTATCAAGATGCTTGGGCCATTAGCGGTCATGCCTTCAACTTCACGGTCCATTCAAAATCAAAGGTCGAGACCACGACCCCTTCCACATTGACCCCGATCGATTGCATCCAAAAGGTTTGCCCCTCCCCTGTTGCAACCGTTCGTCGAATAGCATCCCCAATGAGTAACCCATCGACACAGGTAAATGTTATTCTGCCCACAGCCTTTTTTGAGAAATTAGCCTTATTCTTTGCCACCAGCATGGAGATTTTTTGTCCACTTTCCCTTATTTGATTGATAACCAAGGCCCCGGTACTCAGCTCGGCCGCCATGCCCTGTACGACCCAGTACATTGATCGAAACGGATTTTGATTTATCCATCTATAACGAACTTTTACGATGGCCTTTTGGTCATCAATATACTTCAGCCGTACGCCACACCACCATGCAGCAGGTAATTTAAAAAAAGTAAAAGCGTTGAATTTACGCGCCGAAATGCCCATTATAGCTTGATTTTACTTCAAAAGTAGCTAAAATAGTTGAACCTTTATTTGTTAATATTTTGTTAATTATTAGTACCATGTGTTGCATAGTACCTTCTTTTAGATATATATTTGTATAAGAAATTACTAAGCTATGACAGATACATTGACCAAACACGAGAAAAATTTATCGGCCATCATACATGCTTCGACCTTTTCAAAGTTTTTCATACCCTTTGGAAATTTTATCCTGCCTTTGGTATTATGGACCGCCAACAAGAATGAAAATGACTTTGTGGATTATAATGGAAAACAGGCGCTTAATTTTCAGATAAGTATTTTACTTTATGGGGTAGTGCTTGCCGCCATTACAGCAACATTGTTCCTCGTATTCGCCTTCGATTTCGTTGGCTTTATCGATGTTTTTGAGCTCAACAGACATAACCTTTCTGAATTCAATCACGACCATTCGGGTTGGGGAATTCATATTATGTTCATGCTTATGGCCGGAGTCTTGGGGCTTGGACTACTAATACTCGATATCGTCTGTACCATCCTGGCCACCCTAAAAAGCAGTAGGGGCGAAAAATATGTATATCCGCTAACCATAAAATTCATTAAATAATGAAACGATCCAACACCCTTAAATTTATACCGATACTTTTCTTGATGGCTGCGACCTTTATCGGCGCCAGTGCTTTCAGCAAGGCCGAGGGGGCCATGGGGGGCCAGCAAGGATCCTATGAGGCCCTCTACCATGAGATTGCACGTATGGATAGTATTTATTTTGAAGCATACAACACCTGTGATATGGTAAAACAGGCCGCTATCTATGCCGATAATGTTGAATTTTACCATGATCAGGGAGGTTTATCGACCTCCAAGAAAGCTATTTTGGAAAGTATCGAAAAGAATATTTGTCATAAAGTGACCCGTGAATTGGTCCCGGGCAGTATCGAAGTTTATCCCATAAAGGATTTTGGCGCCGTAGAAATAGGATTACATAAATTCCATAATTCACAGGAACCGGATGCCGTTCCGAAACCGAGCAAATTTATCGTGATATGGGAACAGAAAGATCACAATTGGCTAATTTCAAGGGTCATTAGCCTTCATTAAAAAACATTAAAAATTGCCACGGGTACTAATCACACCCGAAGGAGTTTAATCATCAATCAAAAATCAATCAGGATGTTTATTCATCGATCAAAAAACGAACCGTTAACCCATGCAGACCAAAATTAGAATTGTTGAAAACGTCCGTCTTATCGGTAGGCTGGTTTAGCATAAATAGAAAAAAGAAATTATGAATGTAGAAAACACAAAAGCACAAATGCGCAAAGGGGTGTTGGAATATTGCATACTTTCCATCTTGAACGGAAAGGACAAATACGCATCGGAAATTCTCGAAACCCTTAAAGACGCCAAGATGCTCGTCGTCGAGGGTACCATTTACCCCTTATTGACCCGCTTAAAAAATGCCGGTCTGCTTAACTATCGTTGGGAAGAGTCGACCTCAGGGCCACCAAGAAAATATTACACTTTGACCGAAACAGGCAAACTATTCCTTAAGGAATTGGATAGTACTTGGGACGAATTAAGGAATGCCGCGAATTTGGTAACTAAAAACAAATAGCCTAGAAACAAACAGACCACAATTTAAATTTGGGGTAAAAAAAAGTCA
>JALHST010000139.1 GCA_022865355.1 Maribacter sp.
TACATCCACATCCCTTTTTGCAAGCAGGCGTGTACCTACTGTGACTTCCATTTTTCGACAAACCTCCGAAAAACTGAGCCTTTAGTCGCTGCCTTGCAAAAGGAATTACTGCTTCGAAAAGATGAATTCAAGGAGGAGGCCGTCGAGACCATTTATTTTGGGGGCGGTACCCCTTCCGTTTTGCAAACCTCGGTCTTGCTACAACTCATTGAAACGGTCTATGCCAATTATAAGGTAAGTGACGCTCCCGAAATCACCTTGGAAGCGAATCCCGATGATTTATCAAGGGATCGAATTATTCAATTGGCGAACAGCCCCTTTAACCGACTTAGCATCGGTATCCAATCCTTTTACGATGAAGATCTTCGATTTATGAACCGTGCCCATTCGTCAATGCAAGCAAGTGAATCATTGGCCTTGGCGACGAACTATTTTGGGAACCTCTCAATTGATTTGATCTACGGCATTCAGGGGATGAACAACAAAAGATGGCGGCAGAATATCAAGAAAGCCCTGTCCTACAATATCCCCCATATATCTAGTTACGCCTTGACGGTAGAACCCAAAACGGCCCTTGCAGCTTCTATCAAGAAAGGCCTGGTACAACCAGTGGATGATGAAGTGGCACAGGAACAGTATGCTATTTTGGTCGAACTATTGGAATCGGAAGGCTTTGTGAATTATGAGCTATCCAACTTTGGAAAGCCCGGTTTTTTTTCAAGGAACAATACGGCCTACTGGCAGCAAAAAAAATACCTGGGAATTGGTCCGTCGGCACATTCGTACGACGGCATTCGCAGGGGCTGGAATATCAGCAATAACACAAAGTACATTAAGTCCATTGAGGAGGGTCGACTTCCAATGGAAATCGAGGTGCTATCAATGACGAATAGATACAATGAATATATTATGACCGGCCTGCGGACGATTTGGGGGGTTTCCTATACGCGCGTTGCCACCGAATTCGGGTCAGAGGTAATGACGTATTTAAAAAAACAATCCCAAAAACACTTCGAAAGAGGCTTTCTGAAATCGGAAGGAGATCTCCTTTTGACGACAAAAAAAGGACGTTTTCTGGCCGATGGCATCGCGGCAGACCTTTTTTTAGTAGATTAGGCATCATGTTGGCTACTATAAAACATACTAATAGATCATATACGATCGACCTCTCCAAGCCTTTGGATATCTCCCTTTCCATTCGGGGCGATGCCGCGAACGTAAATGCCTGGTACCTTGACCATCCGAAAATTACGCCACATACGGAAAGCGATTTTGTCGGCAAGGTGAGTGAAGGTGCCTCCACGAACTTTAATGATATATGGTTCAATCCGCATGCCCATGGTACCCATACCGAGTGCGTGGGTCATATCACAGCAGAATTCCATTCAGTCAATCAAAATAGAAACCGGTTCTTCTTTTTGGCCGAAGTGGTCACCATTGCCCCAGAAAAGGTTCAAAATGATTTTGTCATATCAAAAAAGCAGCTCGCCCACGCCCTGAAGGATAAAAATAGGGAAGCCGTGGTCATTCGCACCTTGCCCAATACGAAGCAAAAATTGTCAAGACACTATTCAAATACGAATCCGCCGTATCTCGCCAAGGAGGCTGCCCAATTTTTGGCGGATCAAAATGTAGAACATTTGTTGATCGATCTTCCGTCAGTGGACAAGGAAAAAGATGGGGGGCAATTGTTGGCCCACAAGGCCTTTTGGAATTTGGAAGGAAACGTGCGGGAACAAGCCACGATTACTGAATTCATCTATGTAGAAAACAACATACGGGACGGGGCTTATTTTCTAGAGTTGCAAATCGCGCCTTTTGAAAATGACGCCAGCCCAAGTAGGCCGGTTTTATATAAAATTGAAGAGGGAAATACACCTTGACGATTTGGGGTATTCACTAAAATTTTTGATCGACTCCGCAAAACAGACCTTTAATAAACGAATATACGGCAACACATGAAAAATATATTGAAGCTAGAGGAGCTAGGAATGTTCTTACTGGGTATTTTTATGTTTGGATTATTAGGATATCCTTGGTGGTTGTTTTTGGTATTGATCTTGGCACCTGACATAGGTATGATCGGATATGTTTTTGGAAATAGAACAGGGGCCATACTATACAATGTTTTTCATCATAAGGGTTTGGCTATTCTTTTGTATTTTGTAGGGATGTATTTTTCACTTCCCCTATGGCAATTGGGAGGCGTTATTTTGTTTTCCCATGCTTCCTTGGATCGTATTTTTGGGTATGGTTTAAAATATGAAAAAGGATTCAGATACACCCATTTGGGTGAAATTGGCACTATAGATGGATAATATACCCGTTCTTATCATTGGTTTAATTTTAGGGGCGCTGCTCATGTATTGGCTTTTCTCAAGATATCGGCTAAGGCAGAATAGGGAGCGGACCAATGAACAATCGATTATTTTATTGGAAAAAATACGAAGTGTCTGCAAATTGATATCGGTAGAGGGGGAGTTTGCCGAAATTTATACCTATGAAAACACGAAAGATGTTTTCATGAACTTATTCGGGAGCAAAAAGAAGGCCTTGATCATCATCAATGCCAAGACCCATATCGGCTTCGATTTTAAAAAATTACAGATGCATGCCGAAGTCGATAAAAAGAAGATCGTTTTGACCCATTTTCCACAACCGGAAGTATTGTCGCTAGAACCCCAATTGAAATTTTACGATATCAAAAACAGCATGTTCAACACCTTTTCTTCCAATGACCTGACCAATTTGAACAAAGAGGCCCGACAGCATATTTTAGACAAGATACCTGCAAGTGGCCTTATGGAAACGGCAAGAAAGGAATCTCTGGAGGCGATTCTTCTTATTGAAAAAATAGTAGAGACCATAGGCTGGAAATTAGATTATTCGGCTTTGCAGATTAGTGAAAAACAGAAAGAACGCTTGGAAAAATAATTGCATGATACTGTAACACGAATTTTTAATAAAAGCCAAATACATTGGCCAAACAAATAATACTATGAAACAATTTGATCCCAATTTTACGCACACCGTTTTTTTTTGGTTAAAGAACCCCGATAATCAAGTAGATCGCAAAGCGTTTGAAGCCTCCTTGCAAAAATTCCTTGACCACTCCGGTTTTGCCAAGACGAAGTTCATTGGCAAACCCCCAAAAGCAAGTCGCGATGTGGTCGATGGGTCGTTTACCTATTCGTTGATCGTTACTTTCGAATCTGCCGAGGCACAACAGAACTATCAGGATGAAGCGCCCCATAAATTGTTTATTGCCGAGTCGAGTAAGCTATGGACCAAAGTGATCGTGTATGACTCGATCGGGGTCAATTAGAAGACGATTTCGGACTAAGGGTTCAAAGCTGTTTAATATTTTAGGAATGTTTCAATTGGTCGTTAGGCCGACTATTGTTTTGCAAATTGGGTTCGCAATGACCAACACCATGGAATTATGAACATCGAAGAATTCAGGGACTACTGTATCGCCAAAAAAGCAATAACCGAAGAATTTCCCTTTGACGAATCAACTTTGGTATTCAAGGTGATGGGCAAAATGTTCGCTTTGGTTCCTTTGGAAAGGTTTCCATCCCAGGCGAATTTAAAATGTGATCCCGAAAGGGCCATTGAACTTCGAGAGGAATACGATGGTATCATTATGCCTGGGTACCATATGGGCAAAGTCCATTGGAATACACTTTTTCTAGAAAACCTGCCAACCCAACTTATCATTGAACTTGTCGACCACTCTTATGATCTGGTCGTTTCAAAATTTCCGAAAAAGTTAAAGGCCGTGTACGATACTTTGGTATAAAAAATGGGAAAAGTGCTTCTTAATAATGTAGTATCCAACCTAAAGGAAAGCTTTGACGGGATGCCTTGGTATGGGGATTCGGTGCAAAAAAACTGAAGGCCATTGATTGGCACATCGTCAACGAAAAAAAATACGGGACAAAATCAATTGCGGTCCTGCTGGGCCATATGATCCGTTGGCGGATCTTTGTTATAAAAAAACTGAAGGGAGACGAGGTCTTTGCCATCCAAATTGATGGACCCTCGGACTGGCCGGAAATACGTATTGGTACGGCCAAGGAATGGGACGATTTGTTAGGGGAGCTCAAGGAAACCCAGAATACGCTGCTCAGAATATTATCCTTACAGACCGATGAACTGTTAGAACGAAAAGTTCCTGGAGAAAATTTCAGTTTCCGTTTTTTGTTGGAAGGAATTATACAACACGACCTATACCATCTGGGTCAGATCGCGCTGCTCAATTCCCAATATAAGAGATGAAATAGGGTGTAATGTTTATGGACAAAAAGTACTTCATGTCACAGTGCGATTACTACGGTTGGCCAGCGCAAAAGCAAGGGCGAGCACTACGAGCCCTAGGGTGGCGGTAGCTCCGATAATGATCGGGTCGATCGTACATTCGAACCATGAATACGCACGTGGTAGATCTCGTAAAAAGGTGCCCCAAATGATGATCAAAATACTAAAGGCGACAGATACCATCCCTTGTGCCTTACTGATTTTTACCTTATAAAGTGCCAAGATAAAAAGCCCTAGGATACCACCTCCAAAAATGCCAGAAATTTGCCACCAAACGTCCAGGGCACTTTGTGCCCGTATCATCCAAAGCGCAAAACTTATCCCCAAAATGCCCCAGAATATGGTGGTACCCCTTAGAAATACAAGATCTCTATTTTTTGAATCCCCTGCCTTCGAAAATTTCTTGTAAAAATCAATAAAGGCAACCGTGGCCGAACTGTTCAGGGCCGAATCGATGGTGCTCATTGAAGCTGCCATGATGGCGGCGATCATAAGTCCTTTTATCCCCGTCGGTAGTTCGGTGGCGATAAAATACGGAAATACTTCATCGCCCTTGGTGATACTGGGATCTAAAACGTGCAGGGTGCCATCATAGAACGAAAATAAGGCCGTACCGATATAGAGGAAGATGGCGGTCAGGGGCAAATAGATCAACATCGCGATCCATACCGATTTCTTGGCCTCCCGTTCAGTCGCTACGGTACTATATTTCTGGGTGTAATTTTGATCGGCGATCAGGTTGCGTACATTTTCTGTCAGCCCGTAAATGATCATGACCCAAATTGTGCGATTGCTGAATGAAAAATGGGAATCCCCCAAGCTAAATTTATGACGATCAAAGGCATGTTGCATCAAGTTTTCAGGTTGGACAAATACTTCTGTGGAAAGCAAATACATGGCAAATAGAATGCCTATGATCATAATGATCGACTGCATGACGTCGGTCCATATGACCGCCTCGATCCCTCCCATGAGGGTATACAAGATGGTAATTCCCCCCACGATGATGATTACCGTACCAATATCGACGGGTACAAAGGAAGTTAATAGTAGGGAGGATAAATATAAAATAACCGCCACGCGGCCTACCATGAATAAAAGGAAGGAAAAGGCCGCATAGTAGCGCCCCCAACTACCGATGTTTTCTTCCAAATAACTATAAACCGATATAATATGGTGCTTTCGATAATGCGGAATCACATATTGGGTGACGAACCAGGCCACCGGAATCGCCGTTAGCGCAAAGATCAAAGGATGCCAATTATCTTCAAACGCCTTGCCGGGGACGGCAATGTAAGAAATGCTGCTGGTATAGGTGCTCATTACCGCAATACCTGCGGCCCAAGCGGGAATACTTCTGCCCGCGATCATAAATTGTTCTGACGACTTGCTCCTTTTTAGAAAGAAAAATCCCATCCCTAAAAGAATCAGTGCGTAGACTAATATAATGAGCAGATCAACGGCTTGTAGTTCAAAATTCATAGGCGAATGTTGAAATCCCCGTAATAGGTGCATTCCGCTAGAAATGATTTTATCCTGGCACGATCCGCCGCTTCAAACCGCTGTAAGGGCGGTAACACATAATCTTGGCAAATCCCGAGGGCAGCTAGGGCACATTTTGTGCCCAGGATGTATTTCGAAGCATGTTTTCCAACCGTATATAGGGTATCGCTGATCCATTGTACCTGTTTGTTCAACAGGACTATCTGATCAGTTTCCCGTTTCAGGCATGCTTCGTATAGGTCAACGTACAATCTTGGGAAAAAATTGGCGCCCCCGGGTACGGCCCCATGGCCCCCCATTTTTAGGGCATCGACCATTAAAGTTTCGATTCCCGTGAAGATAGAGAAATTAGGGTCATCCTTAAATTCTTGGATAAGGGTAGTTAGATACTCCCTATCCCCCGAACTATCCTTGATACCGATCGCCCCCAATTCCTTGGCCATAGAAATGGTCTCTATTGAAAGATGCAGCTTCGTGCAGCTTGGCATATTGTAAAGCATGAAGGGTAAGGGAAGCTTAGGTGCTAAATAGTCCAAATAATTTTGCATTTCGTCTTGTGCAATCGGGAGGTAATAGGGGGGCGCTACTACTACAACATCGGCGCCCGCTTTTTCGGAGTATTCGGCCATTACGATAGATTCTTGCGCCGAGGTGTCCGTTATGCCTACTAAAACAGGTACCCGTTTGTTCACTAGGGCACAAGCCTCCGAAATAAGCTGCTTTCTGATCTTGTGGGAAAGACTGGGACCTTCCCCTGTGGTACCCAATAGAAAAAGTCCATGTATACCCCCTTGCAGCATATGTTCAACCAGCGTCTGAAGTCCGTTCCGATCTAAATGTCCATTTTCGAGTAAGGGGGTCACCATGGGTGGGATGATTCCTTGTAAGGGTCGGTTCATTGATGGATGCAATTAATGCTGAAACAAAGTACGAATAATTTTTTCGTCAATTACATGGGATAAGTGCAGTGCGGTTCATTCGACAATCTCGTTATAAAATCATTATTTTTATAATTATATAATGCGTGTTCAAGACTTGCAACCGGTTTTGGTCAAATACCGAATTGCGAGAAGGCGTATAAAACAAACTATTTATGCTTTTGAGATCAATTAAATGAGGTACCTATTTGTATTATATTTCCTTATCAACATGCTGCTTCCACAAAAAGCGGTAAAGAATAGAAATATGGAAGAATACGCGAGACATCCAGCCATAATTTCCGAGGAATTCATATATGCCCTCGATAAGGCCCTGACCCCTGAATGCCACGCTTCAACAATCGCCATTAGCAACGACGCCGTCATTGCCGCTTGGTTTGGTGGGACCAAGGAAAAAAA
>JALHST010000140.1 GCA_022865355.1 Maribacter sp.
GAAAATATTTCATTAGGACTCACGCCGAACTTGAGCTTTCGAGTGCGATTCTAGGGAACTCGCCCAGGGGTTCTATTATTTTTATGGGCAATTGCAATGAAAGCGTATAACATGAACAAGACGATATTTAATGGCGTACTATTAAGGTCGGTCTTATTGCCCCTTTTAAGGATGGCCCCACGCAAGAATAAATACACGGTAGATATGCCTACTATTTACATTCTTTCGGGGACCTCGATCCCTAAGAGTTCGAATGCGGATTGGATGACCTCACCCACTTTTTTCGAAAGTTGGACGCGAAGTTTTTTCTTTTCCTCTTCGGTTTCCCCTAAAATGGAAACTTGTTGGTAAAATGAATTGAATTCTTTTACCAAATCATAGGTATAATTGGCGATCAAGGCCGGACTATAGTTTTGCGCCGCGAGTTGTATGGTCTCCGGGAATAATTGAAGTTGTTTGATCAGTTCTTTTTCTTTGGGATCAAGGCTGTGGATCGCTTCAAGATGTACCTTGTTTTCGAGACCATTCAGTCCTAATTCTTCCGCTTTTCTGAGGATCGATTGTATCCTTGCGTACGTATATTGAATAAACGGCCCGGTATTGCCTTGGAAATCGACCGACTCCTCCGGATTGAAAAGGATGCGTTTTTTGGGATCCACCTTAAGAATATAATATTTGAGCGCGCCGAGACCGATCATTTTGTACAATTCCCATTTTTCCGGTTCGGAGTAATCTTCCAATTTGCCCAATTCTCGTGATATGGTCGCCGCGGTCTGTGTCATTTCTTCCATCAGATCATCGGCATCCACAACGGTCCCTTCCCTACTCTTCATTTTCCCACTGGGGAGATCCACCATTCCGTAGCTCAAGTGATAGAGATTTTCAGACCAGGAATATCCTAATTTTTTAAGAATCAGGAAGAGCACCTTAAAATGGTAATCCTGTTCATTGCCGACGGTATAGACCATTCCCCCAATATCTGGATAATCCCTGACTCGCTGGATCGCGGTTCCTATATCTTGGGTCATGTACACGGCCGTGCCATCGGAACGGAGTACTATTTTCTCATCCAAACCTTCATCGGTAAGATCGATCCATACACTTCCATCCTCTTTTTTATAAAAAACCCCTTTACTGAGCCCGTCAGCTACCACATCCTTACCCAATAAATAGGTGTCGCTTTCGTAATAGAGTTTATCGAAATCGACCCCGAGATTCTTGTAGGTTATTTCAAAGCCCTTGTAGACCCAACCATTCATTTTTTTCCATAAGGCGACAACCTGTGGTTCGCCAGCTTCCCATTTTTGAAGCATTTCCTGTGCTTCTAGTAAAAGGGGGGCCTCTTTTTCGGCCACTTCCCTTGCTATTCCTTCGGCCATCATTTTGGCTATTTCGGTTTTGTAGGCCTGATCAAAGGCCACATAGTAATTACCTACGAGCTTATCGCCCTTTAGGCCTGTGCTTTCTGGTGTCTCCCCATGACCGAATTTCTGCCAGGCCAACATGCTTTTACAGATATGTATCCCCCGATCATTCACTATTTGGGTTTTATAGACTTTCTTCCCAGAGGCCTTTAAAATCCGGGCAACCGAATACCCGAGTAAATTGTTTCGAATATGGCCCAAATGCAGGGGTTTGTTCGTGTTTGGGGAGGAATATTCGACCAGCACCGCATCTTTGGCCGCAGCTGAAATAAAACCATAGTCGGACGTATTTTTGATGCCATTGAAAAAATCGAGGTAAAATGAATCCCTGATTACAAGATTTAGAAAACCCTTGATCACATTAAATCCAACAACCTCTTCGAGTTCGTTGTGAAGATAATCACCTAATTGTTTCCCAAGCTGTTCAGGGTTCCCTTTGAGATAGCGAAGCATCGGGAAAATAACCACTGTGATGTCACCCTCAAAATCCTTTCGGGTAGGTTGAAATTCGACCGTGGGCAAGGTTACCCCAAAAAGCGAATGTGCGGCTTCCTTTACTTTGGCATCGAGTACAACTTGAATATTCATGTTTTCTTGGCGTATAAGGCTGCAAAACTAAGTATTTTTTTAGGTTTAAATGACGAACTGCTTTCGTTATGACTATCGATTTGGCCAACTTTAATAAAAAATTCATGGAACATCTTCAAAAAGCCATTCCGGTCCTTGCGTCCTTGGATATTGCCAAAACGGATCCATTCCATCAAAAAAAAATGGGCTTCAAAATGGTTTGGAAAAACCAGGAGTATGCCATCCTGGATCGCGATAAAATTGTAATCTATTTTTGGAAATGCCTTGATAAAATTCAACCGGTAAATACAGGCTGCTATGTGAAGGTCCAAACCAATGCCTCTTTATCTCATGCGATGCCGGCCAATAACGTGGTGCACCCAAATGCCCACTTCAATCCCAACCATGCGGCATGCCGGAATTCGCCATTTTGCATACGAGTTGAAATTGCGTTAAATTTGGGCAGATAATTTAGCATGCTCCTAAACGTCTCATACAACAATACAGCAATTACCCGGAAGGTCGATGCCGAAGTTGGCACCCCATTTACCTTAAAGGAACGATGGAAAATGGGCGGTATCGGATCCCCCAAATTAATGATTACCGAAACGAGTGTCGAAATACGAAACTTATTGATCTTGGATAATAACACCGATACGTGTAATATAGAAATTAGACCCAAAGGCATCATTGTCAGGTTTCGATCTTTATTGGAAACCTTTGCACTGGTTATTCCCTATTATAAATTGGTGATTTATAAAGGTGATTTCGCCATTTACTCCATTTACCGGGATCATTATTTTATAAAAGTACGGTCCGACACCAAAGCCGTCCAAAAGTTTTTCAAAAAAATACTGGATCATAAGGCAGATACCGCGCCCACTTCAATTGAAGATTTATGAAAATACTGCTCACTGGGGCCAACGGTTACATTGGCATGCGATTATTGCCGCAATTGATAGCACTGGGCCATGAAGTCGTATGTGCCGTCAGGGACGCTACCCGCTTGTCGATAGACAATGAAACCAAAGCTTTGATCCAGATCGTGGAAATCGATTTTTTAAAGGATTTTGAGCCCAATGTGCTGCCAAAAGATCTTGAAGTTGCCTATTATCTAATTCATTCCATGAGTTCATCGATTTCCGATTTTGACGAAAAGGAAGCGATTTCGGCTCAGAGGTTTAATGAATATATGGCAGAAACCGGGATAGAGCAGGTCATCTATTTAAGTGGCATCGTCAATGACGAGAAATTATCAAAACATCTCCGTTCCCGCAAGAATGTTGAGGATATCCTCTATACGGGCGATTATAATTTAACCGTCCTAAGGGCTGGCATTATTGTAGGTTCTGGAAGTTCATCCTTTGAAATTATACGCGATCTCTGTGAAAAACTCCCTTTTATGATTACGCCGAAATGGGTATTGACCAAGACCCAACCCATAGCAATCCGTGACGTAATCGCTTTTTTAACGGGAGTAATCGGCAACAGGCAGTGCTATAACGATTCATTTGACATTGGTGGCCCTGATGTGCTGACCTACAAACAGATGTTGCAATTATACGCGAAGGTGCGAGGCTTTAAGATCGGCATTTTGACCGTGCCCGTAATGACGCCAAAATTATCCTCGTATTGGCTCTATTTTGTGACCTCGACCTCCTATAAATTGGCCACGAATTTGGTCGATAGCATGAAAATGGAAGTAATTGCCCGGGATCATCGTCTCCAGGATCTTTTAGGAATAAAGACCCATTCGTATACAGAAGCCATTGAAATGGCATTTATTAAAATTGAACAAAACCTGGTAGTCAGTAGCTGGAAAGACAGTATGGTCAGTGGAAGATTTGTTAAGGACCTGGGGAAATATATACAGGTACCGCAATACGGTGTTTTAACCGACAAGAAAACGATAAAGATAGACGACCCGGATAAAGTACTTGAAAATATTTGGAAAATAGGGGGCGAAACGGGTTGGTACTACGCCAATTGGTTATGGAAGATCCGCGGATTTATGGATAAATTGAATGGTGGTGTGGGCCTTCGCAGGGGTCGTACCCATTCAGACAAGATCTATCCAGGAGATGCCCTCGACTTTTGGCGCGTTTTACTAGCTGATAAAGAGGATAAACGCTTATTGCTTTTTGCCGAAATGCGCATGCCCGGGGAAGCTTGGTTGGAATTTAAGATCGATGATGCCAATGTCTTGCATCAAACGGCTACTTTTCGACCAAAAGGCCTACCTGGTCGACTCTACTGGTATAGCATACTCCCATTTCATTACTTTATTTTTGAAGGAATGATCCGCAATATTGCCAAATCCTAAAAATCGATGCCATCAAAATTTTAATCCTGCTAAAGAAGAATTACCTCCTTTCGGTTTCGATAGCAATCGTATTGCTTTTTTCTGCCATCGCCTTTTTTGCGACCGAATATACCTACGATACGATCGAATCATTTTCGCTATGGATCCGCAATTACTTTGGCTACTTTTATTTGTATCTCGGACTAGGATGTGTCCTGTTTCTTTTAGGCATCGCTTTTTCACCTTTGGGAAAAATTAAATTAGGAACGAAAGAGCAGAAACCAGAACATTCGCTTTGGGCGTGGTCGGCCATGTTGTACAGCGCAGGGATGGGCGCCGGTATTCTCCTGCGAGCCGTGCAGGAGCCTGTTTTTATGTTGCAACACCCGCCCTTTATCTCTGATCTTGAACCAGAAATACTCGCCTTGCAATTTACCTTTTACCAATGGGGATTTACGGCGTGGGCCTTCTACGGCCTTTTTGCCATGGTAGTGGGCTATGCACTTTTTGTTGGAAAAAAGAAAGTATTGGTAAGTGCTACGGTTGATGCAGCTATTTCGAACAAAAAGGTTCGCAACGGAATCGATATCATGACCATTGTCACAACGGTATTCGGACTCATTGCGGCAATTGGTCTGGGTACCACTCAAATCAACGGTGGGTTGAACTATGTTTTCGGTGGTGGTTTTGGTCTGGTTACGACCATGTTATTGGCCATAGTAATTTCGTCGCTTGCTTTTTACTCGGCTTGGCAGGGTGTTAATAAGGGCATTAAGGTAATTTCAAAACTCAACATATTGCTAGCGCTGGTAATGTTGCTATTGATTTTTTGTGCGAGTGATGTGCTGGCCATCCTGGTCATGTTCAGTAAAACCTTGGTGTACTATGTGGTCGATTTTATTCCTATGAGCCTGGCCTACGGAAATTTCAATCCGGGCATCGATTTCCTGACCGATTGGACCTTCTATTATTGGGCATTTTGGTTGGCATGGGCACCTTTTACCGGTATTTTTATCGCCCGTATATCAAAAGGCAGGACCTTGCGGCAACTATTGTTAGGGGTATTGATCATCCCATCAATTGGGACATTTTTTTGGTTTTCGGTTTTTGGGACGTCCGCCTTTCAATTCATAGAAAACTGGGGCAGCTATAACAATGAATTTGATAATGTATTCTCCTCGATTTTCGTCTTTTTTGTAAATTATCCGATGGGTGGCGTCCTAAACATAGTAACGATGGTCTTGTTGGTCAGCTTTTTGGTCACGTCAGTAGATTCGGCGGTTTTTGTCCTGAGCATGTTTACCGATAAGGGCAAGAAAAATCCGAGCAAAAAACATCGCCTGATTTGGTCTTTCTTTATTTTGATGGCAACGCTGGCGCTGCTGCTGTTGGGCAATGCAAGACCCGATATCAATGTGCTGACGGCAGTTCAAAGACTGCTGATCATTACATCCTTGCCATTTGCTTTTTTTATGGTGCTAATGGCCATCACTTTTATGAAAGAAACGCTTAGAAAATAAGATGTCAGTACACAAATCAAACTTTAATATTCCCTTATATTTGATGAATTATTTGAGAAAGCCATCGTTAAAATTGGAAAACATGTTAAAAATGGGGCTTGTTTATTCTATTAATGTCAATACGTTCCTTGATGCGGTATAAAGATTTTTTCATAGTTATTTTCTGTGTCCTGCTAACGAATTGCCAAGGAGAAAAAAAATCGGAACCTTCTTCAAAAAAAGGTGCTGGTGAACAGAACCTTCCCGATAACAATAATCAGCGTGCCGATGAAGCGGACCTTGTAAATGGCGGGCTTTTTTTACCCGAGGGCTTTGAAGCCGTTGTGGTCACCGACAGTATCGGGCCCTCAAGACATCTAGCGGTCAATACCAACGGGGATATCTATGTGAAACTGAGCGTCTATAATGGTGATTTGGGCAATATGGCCTTGCGGGATACGACCCAGGATGGCAGGGCCGACATAATTGAACGCTTTGACAGTTATCAGAATGATGGGGGTTTTGGCACTGAAATGCGTATTCATAATGGCTATTTATATTTTAGTTCGGAACAGGTGGTCTATCGCCAAAAATTATCCCCTACCCATTTAATCCCCGAGGACCCATTGGAAATAATCTTGGTAGATCAATTTCCAAAACGATGGCACAATGCCAAGTCCTTGGCATTTGATCGAAAGGGTGGAATGTATGTAACTTTTAGTGCCCCCACGAATGCCTGTGAGGATTCTAATTCAATGGGAGCCGTAAAAGGGCTGTATCCCTGTCCCGGGTTGAACGTACTTGGCAGTATTTGGAAGTTTGACGAAAACAAATTGGGACAAACCCAGGCCGACGGTCAAATGTACGCAACGGGCATTCGCAGCATTGTTGCCATTAGTTGGAATGATCAAGACAATAGTTTGTACGCCGTACAGCATGGAAGGGATTATTTGCATAATCATGCACCGCAATATTACAGTCAGTGGCAAAATGCGGTTTTACCCGCGGAAGAGTTTATGAAAATCAAGCAAGGCGACGACTTTGGCTGGCCGTATACCTATTATGACCCCTTTAAAAAGAAGCGGATAATCGCCCCTGAATATGGCGGAGATGGCATCAAGGAATCAGCGATCTACGCCGATCCTGTCATGGGCCTGCCTGCACATTGGGCTCCTAATGATTTGCTTTTTTATACGGGCAATCAATTTCCGGAGCGCTATAAGAATGGCGCATTTATTGCATTTCATGGATCTACCAACCGAACGCCTTATCCTCAGGCTGGGTATATCGTGGCCTTCATTCCTTTTAAAAATGGGAAAGCATTGAATACATGGGAAGTTTTCGCGGATGGTTTTACCGGAGTAGACACAGTGGCAACTATGCCCGATGCCAAATATAGGCCCATGGGGCTGGCCGAAGGGCCCGATGGTTCTTTATACATCTCCGATTCAAAAAAAGGCAAAATCTGGCGTATTAAATTTACCGGCGATCGAAGCAGGTTCGGCGAAGATCAACTCTCCAAAATGGAAAAAAGAAAATCAAGATCGTATATCAGGATCCCCGATGAAGCAAAAGACAATCTCTCTTTGAAATAATTTCATACCGGGAAACATCGAGACGGACTGGCGTATTGAACCAACTGCACACGCATAATGCGGATACCAAAAATATATTATCGTGAAGGTAACTACAGAAAATCCCCGAAAATGATTATGTCAATTGGCCTTAGGCAAAAATACTTCGGCCATCATACAGCGTGCACTCCCCCCGCCACAAGTTTCAATGGTTTCCAAAGAGCTATGTACGATTTCAGAATGGACCTCGAGCCTTTTGATCTGTTCTTCGGTAAGACTGTGAAAGGCGGCCGAACTCATGACCAAATATCGCTTATTTTCACCACCTAGGACCTGCAACATATTGCCGGCAAAATGGTGCATTTGGTTCTCGGTAATATTAATTATTTCTTTCCCGTCCCTTTTTAGATGGTCGATCACATTTTTCCGCTCTTTTTTATCATCGATACTATCAAGGCAAATGACCGAAAAAGCCTCTCCCAGGCACATCATTACATTGGTATGATAAATAGGCATGCGTTTGCCATCTACGGTTTGATAGGCCTTAAATATAACAGGCGAGTATTCAAAATCTTCACAGAATTCTATCAGTAGCTCTTCATTGGCGCGTTCCGACAAGGCGCAATAGGCCTTTTCATTCATCCGATCCAACAATATACTTCCGGTACCCTCAAGAAATATCCCATCTTCCTCTGCGGCCGTATAATCCATTACACTATCGATAAGAAATCCCTTCTTTTCAAGCATATCGAGGATATCCTCCCGGCGTTCATCCCTTCTATTTTCTGCAAACATGGGGTACATCCCAACCGTACCATTGGCATGGAAAGATATCCAATTATTTGGAAAGATACTATCCGGGGTGCTGGGATCCTTGGTATCTTCGACTACCAAGACGGTAACCCCCTTACTCGTCAATAGCGTAACAAAATCATCGAACTCGGCCTGGGCCCTTGCGTTTATGGCTGTGTCGCCAAGGTCGATATCGCGTTGAAAATAATTATTGACCGCAGTCTGTTCATTCATTCGAAAGTTGACCGGGCGGATCATTAGTATGGTATTGGTAATTTGCATCTTCTTAATATCAATAAAAATACGGGCTAAGCGCGCACCAAAGGTAAGGTACTGCAACGTAATAATCCTTCCTGTTTAGCGATTTCGGCATAGGGAATTTCCTCGACCGTGAATCCTTGTTGTCGCAACCACCGGTTCAAGCGGGTAAAACTTTGTTCCGAAACGACTACCTCGGGTGAAATCGAAAATACATTGCTGTACATACTGTACATTTCATCCGAAGTAATTTCAAATATGTGTTCCTGGCCAAAAAAATCGACCAACCATTGATATTCTTCCTCGATCAGGAAGCCATTTTTATGCAAGATGGCCTTACCTTTTCCCAAAGGTTGAAAACAACAATCCAAGTGCAAGGCATTTTCCTTGGCATGGGTATTACTTTTTCTAAGCTCAAAAGATTTTACCTTTTTGTTTGGAAATTGCTGGGCCAAATACCCTATCGCCGCCTTATCTGTCCTGGCGGTTATGAGCTCGCTATAATCGCTTCCCGTATAGGTGCCGACAAAAATATAATCGTACCAGGGCATTACATCTCCGCCTTCAACATGTACCTCTGCCGGGGGACATAAAATATGGCTTTCCTCAATTTTATCCAACACGTGTAAAATGGCTGCAAACTCGGGTTCCCTTTCTGGTAGGATATTCGCTTTAATCAACTTATTTTCGATGACGAAGGCGATATCCCTCGAAAAAATCTGATTACAATCTTTGAGGACCTGAGGTCGAAAAACCTTGACCCCATATTTTCTGAATATATTTGCAAAACCCTCCATTTCCCGGACCATATCGGCCTCTTTTGGATAGGTGCCCGCCAAAATATGCTCCAAAGACTTAGGGTCGTAGGCCTGTTCGGGCGTGGGTGTCGGACCACAACTCATAGCCGTTCCCAATAAGACTACTTTTAACGGGGAAATTTCGTCGCTTATGTTTAATTTGAGCATACAAAGATTTATGCAAAGTTAGGAATTTCATTTTCAAGAAAAAGAAAACTGTCCCCTCATACCAATTTGCGAAAGGACAGTATTGTGATTTTGAACGGGCTGAAACTACCTTCGATCTAACGGAACGAAGGGTCTTAGATTTTCACCAATATAAACTTGCCTTGGCCTGCCTATGGGCTCATTGCGAAGACGCATTTCCCTCCATTGGGCTATCCACCCGGGAAGCCTACCCAACGCAAACATTACGGTGAACATATCAGTTGGGATACCCAAGGCCCTATAAATGATTCCCGAGTAGAAATCAACATTGGGATATAACTTACGTTCTACAAAATAGGGATCTTCCAATGCTTCATTTGCCAAGTCTTTTGCGATTTCCAATACGGGATCTTCGATGCCCAAATCTCCCAGCACCTCGTCGGCGGCTTTTTTGATGATTTTCGCTCTTGGGTCAAAATTTTTATAGACCCGATGGCCAAATCCCATCAATCGAAAGGGATCATTTTTGTCCTTCGCCTTCGCCATATATTTTTGGGTGTCCCCACCATCTGCCTCAATGGCCTCCAACATTTCCAATACGGCTTGGTTGGCCCCACCGTGTAAGGGGCCCCACAATGCAGAAATACCAGCTGAAAGGGAAGCGAAAAGGCCCGCATGGGAAGAACCGACCATGCGCACCGTCGAAGTGGAACAATTCTGTTCGTGATCCGCATGTAAGATCAATAATTTATCAAGGGCCTCGATCACTATTTTATTTTTAACATACTCCTTGTTCGGTTTCTTGAACATCATCTTATGAATGTTCTCTACGTAGCCCAAGCTATCATCACCATAATCTAAGGGCAGCCCCATTTTCTTACGCAGCGTCCATGCTACTAAAACCGGGAACTTAGCCATGATCCTTACGATGGCATAGTACATGGCCTTTTCTGAACTGACATTTACCGAGACGGGATTAAATGCGATCAAGGCACTGGTCAATGACGACAGGACACCCATGGGATGGGCCGACTTTGGAAAGCCGTCCAATATTTTCTTCATTTCTTCATCTACCGTCGATTCAACCTTAATATCATGATGAAATTTCTCCAATCGTTCCTTATCGGGCAACTCCCCAAAAATCAATAGATAGGCTACTTCCAGAAAATCGGCTTTTTCAGCCAGTTCTTCGATGGCATACCCGCGATATCTTAATATTCCCTTTTCGCCATCCAAAAACGTTATCGCGCTCTCGCAAGATCCAGTGTTTTTATAACCAGGGTCTAACGTAATCATGCCACTTTTGGCCCGCAAGGTATTAATATCGATAGCGAGTTCGTTCTCTGTCCCTTTAATGACCGGAAATTCAAATTTCTGTCCGTTATATTCTAATGTAGCGTTATCTGGCATTCTTTTAATTTTATGATTAATTGATATACTCGTAAATTTAGGAAAAACAAGCCACGTTAACAATTTCCTTTTTTCATTTAATGGATTATTTACAAAATGGTACTCTAGACGCCTAAATTTAATTTGTCTAGGTCTAAAAAAACCCTTTAAGAATGGGGCGTATAAAGATTTATATAGTAGGCGTCCACCGATTTTTGCCAAGTAAACCTCATTTTCTTGGCATGTGCCTGCAGGGTCTTCCACGTGTCCTTATCATGGAAAAATATTTGCAGCACCTCGTCAAATACCGTAATCATGTTCTTAATTTTCTCGTCATAGGTGGCCCCATCAAAGCCGAAACCTGTCTTCATATGTTTTACGGTATCTTTAAGTCCGCCCGTATTGTGGACCAAGCAGGGAGTGCCATTTCGCATGGCGAGCATTTGGCTGATACCACAGGGTTCGAATAGACTGGGCATAAAATATAGATCGGTCTCCAAATAGATGGAGTCGACCAAGTCTTCCGAATACCCGTTGGTGAAAACAAAGTTTTTGTGCGCATAGCTCATCTTGCGAAAAAGTTCCTCATATTGCGGATCCCCATTGCCCAACAACATAAAAATTCCATTTACCTTTTCCAATTTTTTTAATATCTCGATCAAGGCTTGGGGCGAACGTTTGAAAAAGTAAAATTTCTGCTCGGTCAGTCGGGCAACGCTCGCCACTATGAATTTTGGGGGCTCGGCCAAATAGTGCATTATTTTTTCACCAGTATGTGCTAAATAATCGGCCTTGTATTTTTTCGATTCTTCCTGTAACCATCCAAAGATTGCCTTTACGATGTTTTGATATAACAACCCTTTTTCGGCAACCCGAAAATTCGTATAATTTGAACCATTGAGTATTCCGAAAAGTCTGCCCTCCTTATTGGCCTCCTGTAAATCGGTCTCCAAGCTTTCACCACCAATAAATTCAGGAGGGGCGCTGGGTTTCAGTATATCCTCCTTATAGGACGGGGATACCGTATGTACCGCATCCGCCAAACGAATGCCTACAGCCATAAGGTTTATACAATCTTGATAACGGTGGTCCATTAACCTATCGGGGTCATAAGGTACCTCTGGGAACCAATTCTCAAGTGACGAATAATTGTTTCTTAAGGGCCTGATACCCTGCATAGCAAGGTTATGTATAGAAAATACAAACCGCAGCTTTTTTAATCCGGTGTATTGCGGATGGTAGGTTTTCACAAACAATAGGAGACTCGTATGCCAATCGTGCATATGCACGATATCAAGCTTTCCAAACGCCCCTATTTTAATGGCCTCGGCAACTGCAGTACAAAAAATGGTGAATTTTAGGTAATCGGTAAAAAAAGGCTCCTCAGGGTCGTCATGATAGATATGGGCAATTTGGCCCCCCGTGATCTCCGGATGATGTATCACATAATGGTGAATGTTCTTGAACTCTTTTTTAGGGATGACCTCATAAAGTTCGGCGGTGTAGTTAATGCCCCGTAATTGAAGAATTAGATAGGACTTAAATGTGCCATTTTGATGTAGTCTACTATAGGAAGGTACAACGATGCTCACTTTATCGCCCCGTTCTGAAATCTGTCGTGGGACATCTCGCACTACATCGCCCATCCCTCCGGCCTTGCATTTTCGAATGCCATCATTTTCGGCGGCGACAAAAAGAAAATTTTTCATAAAATACCATCCTCTCTGTTTAAGGACAAACCAAACATAGCCACAGTGCAGTTAAAAAACTATGATATTGGTCAGCATCGGAAAGACAAAACCTTCCTGCCATAAAGTTATGCAGGAAGGTTTTTATTAAGGTATAACGCTACTTCGATTTTATTTTAAATGCCTTTTCTTGCGGGTAATAGGCCATACTTCCCAATTCTTCCTCGATGCGTAACAATTGGTTATATTTTGCCATACGATCCGAGCGGGATGCCGAACCCGTTTTAATTTGTCCGGTGTTCAAGGCAACCGCCAAATCGGCAATGGTAGTATCTTCTGTTTCGCCTGAACGATGCGACATAACGGAGGTATAACCCGCATTTTTAGCCATATTGACGGCAGCAATGGTTTCGGTAAGGGTTCCGATTTGGTTGACCTTAATCAAAATTGAGTTCGCAATCCCGTTCTTAATTCCTTTCGCTAAGCGCTCCACATTGGTTACGAAAAGGTCATCGCCTACGAGCTGCACTTTATCGCCTATTTTTTCCGTCAAGGTCTTCCAGCCTTCCCAATCATTCTCGTCCATGCCGTCTTCGATAGAGATTATAGGATACTTGGCACTTAAATCTGCCAAATATTGTGCTTGTTGTTCGGAAGTCCTCACGGCCCCCTTATCGCCCTCAAATTTGGTATAGTCATATTTGCCGTTCACATAAAATTCGGCGGCGGCACAATCCAAGGCGATCATGACATCGCTGCCCAGCTTATAGCCTGCTTTCTCCACAGCCTTGCCAATGGTATCCAAAGCATCCTCGGTACCGTCTAAAGTGGGGGCAAAGCCACCTTCATCGCCAACCGCAGTACTTAAACCCCTATCGTGCAATACTTTTTTCAAATTATGGAAAATTTCAGTTCCCATTTGCATGGCATGACTAAAATTCTTGGCCTTTACCGGCATGATCATAAATTCCTGAAATGCGATCGGGGCATCGGAATGGGAGCCGCCATTGATGATATTCATCATAGGGACGGGCAGGATATTCGCACTAACACCCCCTACATATCGATATAAGGATATTCCAAGTTCATTTGCCGCGGCTTTGGCTACGGCCAGCGACACGCCTAAAATGGCATTCGCCCCTAAATTTGACTTATTGGGTGTACCGTCTAAATCGATCATGGTCTGATCGATCAGATTCTGTTCAAAAACCGACATTCCCAATATTTCCTCGGCGATGGTAGTATTTACGTTATTCACCGCCTTGGTGACGCCTTTTCCCATGAAAGCCTTACCACCGTCCCTAAGTTCGACGGCTTCGTGTTCCCCGGTCGAAGCACCAGAGGGAACGGCAGCCCTTCCCATAATACCGTTTTCGGTTACCACATCGACCTCGACAGTCGGATTGCCTCGGGAATCTAAAATTTGTCTTGCATGTATACTCAGAATGATACTCATTTTATTTTTTGATTAGGATTGGATTTAGAGGCATAAATATACAAAAGCCTGAATTGAATGCCGTGCACGAAGTGACTTATTCAAAAAATATAACAATTTGTTATACGGAAATGGAATTTGTACTGGTCTTTCGAATCAACTCAAAAAATTCATCGAAAAGATACTCCGCATCATGGGGACCGGGACTGGCTTCCGGGTGATACTGAACTGAAAAAACATCCTTGTTCTTCATTCGCATTCCTGCTACGGTTTTGTCATTCAGATGTACATGGGTAATTTCTAAAGAAGGATGTTCTTCAGTCTCTTTCCGATTGATGGCAAAACCATGGTTCTGCGAAGTAATCTCACCTTTCCCAGTCAATAAGTTCATGACGGGATGGTTAATTCCGCGATGTCCATTGTGCATCTTATAGGTTGAAATGCCATTGGCCAAAGCGATAACCTGATGTCCTAGACATATTCCAAAGAGCGGTTTATCTTGGGCGATGATTTTCTTTGCCGTCTCGATCGCATCAGATAATGGCTCGGGGTCTCCAGGGCCGTTCGAGATGAAATAGGCGTCAGGACCCCATGCCGTCATTTCGTCGAAGGTCGCATTATAAGGAAATACCTTAATATAGGCGCCTCTTTTGGCCAGATTGCGCAGTATGTTCTTTTTGATGCCGATATCGAGGGCAGAAATTTTATAGGGAGCTTTATCATCGCCATAGTAGTAAGGCTTGCTTGTCGAAACCTTAGAAGCGAGCTCAAGGCCTTCCATACTAGGCACTTCGGCAAGTTGTTTCTTCAGTAGCCCAATGTTCTCGACATCGGTGGATATGACGGCATTCATCGCCCCATTGTCCCGGATATATCCGACCAGGGCCCGGGTATCTACATCTGAAATGGCAAAAAGATTATTAGCATCCAAAAATTCCAAAAGACTGGCATCTGCTGAGGGCCTGGAATAATCGTAACTAAAATTTCTACAGATCAATCCCGAAATTTTTATCGAATCAGATTCGACCTCATCGGTAACCGTACCATAATTGCCAATATGGGCATTGGTTGTCACCATCAATTGTCCGAAATACGATGGGTCTGTAAATATTTCCTGATAACCGGTCATTCCGGTATTAAAACAAACTTCGCCAAAAGCTGTTCCTTCCCTGTTGCCTACGGCCTTTCCGTAGAAAATAGTGCCATCGGCCAAGAGTACTAATGCTTTTCTCCTCGATTGATATTTCATGGCTTTTCTTAAAATAATTTAACAAAGAAACATAAAAAAAGGATAAACTGTTAGGTCTATCCTTTTCCAAATAGTATTACATACTAACATTTTATTCTTCTGAATCATCGGCTTTAACCTCGGGTTCCGCTTGGACCTTGGGTTCCGTTTTGGTCTTGGTTTCAGTTTTTGTCTCGGTTTTTACTTCGGTAGCCTCTACAGGCGGTGTTTCAGCCTTTGCACCCGTTCCCCTTCGACTTCTTCGTGTCGTCTTTTTCTTGGGCTTCCCGGCATTGTACAATTCATTAAAATCGACCAATTCGATCATGGCCATATCGGCATTGTCACCCAAACGGCTTCCCAACTTGATAATACGGGTATAGCCCCCGGGCCGGTCCGCAACTTTTTCGGCGACTTCGCTGAACAATTCGGTAACCGCAAATTTATCGCGTAGGCTTTTAAAAACGATACGTCGGTTGTGCGTGCCTTTTTCGGCAGATTGGTTGTTTTCAGCCTTTGATTTTGTTATTAAGGGCTCGATAAACTGCTTCAATGCCTTTGCTTTGGCAACCGTCGTATTAATGCGTTTGTGTTCTATTAAGGAACACGCCATATTGGCCAGCATCGACTTCCTGTGGGCAGATTTTCTTCCTAAATGATTAACTTTCTTACCGTGTCTCATTACTTTGTGCTATTTTCTTCCTTATCCGGGATTTTCCCTTCCAACAGAAGTAAATTAATCTTTATCCAATTTATATTTTGACAAATCCATTCCGAAACTAAGGCCTTTATTTATGACCAACTCCTCCAGCTCGGTGAGCGATTTTTTACCGAAGTTTCTGAATTTCATCAAATCGTTTTTATTAAACGAGACCAAATCCCCCAAGGTATCGACTTCTGCAGCTTTCAAGCAATTCAAGGCGCGAACCGAAAGGTCCATGTCGACCAATTTGGTCTTGAGCAACTGGCGCATGTGCAACGATTCCTCATCATAGGTCTCGGTTTGAGCGATCTCATCGGCCTCTAAGGTAATGCGCTCATCTGAGAACAACATAAAATGATGGATCAAGACTTTTGCCCCTTCGGTCAAAGCATCCTTTGGATGAATGGAACCATCGGTGACTATTTCAAAAACCAATTTTTCATAATCGGTCTTTTGTTCGACCCGAAAGTTTTCGATGCTGTATTTTACGTTTTTTATGGGCGTAAAAATCGAATCTACGGCTATGGTTCCCAATGCGGCACCTGATTTTTTATTTTCTTCGGCAGGGACGTAGCCTCTTCCCTTGTCGATGACCAATTCCATATTGATACTCACCTTGGAATCCATATTACAAATGACCAAATCTGGGTTTAAAACCTGATACCCCGAGATGAATTTTTGAAAATCACCTGCGGTCATTTGATCTTTACCACTCACTGATATGGAGACGACCTCTGCCTCCGAATCATCGATCTGTTTCTTGAAACGCACTTGCTTCAGGTTGAGAATAATTTCGGTAACGTCTTCAACAACTCCTGGAATCACAGAAAATTCATGTTCCACTTTGTCAATTCTGACCGATGTAATTGCATGACCTTCCAAGGAAGAAAGCAACACTCTTCGTAATGCGTTCCCAACAGTTAATCCATAACCAGGTTCCAAAGGGCGGAATTCAAACTTCCCTTCGAAATCTGAGGAATCGATCATTATTACTTTATCGGGTTTCTGAAAATTAAATAATGCCATAATTGGATCAGTGTTGTTTATTTGGAGTATAACTCGACGATTAATTGTTCTTTGATGTTTTCTGGAATCTGTAAACGCTCGGGGACGGTAACAAAGGTGCCTTCCTTCTTTTCGGTATTCCAGGTAATCCATTCGTACACGCTGCTATTTGCGGCAAGGGCGTCTTGTATGGTCTGCAACGATTTTGATTTCTCGCGCACGCCGACCACATCCCCTGGTTTTAAGGAATAGGAAGGTATATTGACCAATTCGCCGTTCACGGTAATGTGTCTGTGGGAAACCAGTTGTCTAGCCCCGCTTCGGGTGGTTGAAATTCCCATTCTAAAGACCACATTATCTAAACGTGATTCGCACAATTGCAGCAATACCTCACCGGTAACCCCTTTACTCCTGTTGGCTTTCCCGAAGATGTTTCGGAACTGCCGCTCCAATATCCCATAGGTGTATTTAGCCTTTTGTTTTTCCATCAGCTGGACGGAATATTCAGATTGTTTTCCACGGCGCCTATTTTGCCCGTGCATCCCCGGAGGATAATTTTTCTTCTCGAAAGACTTATCGTCTCCGAAAATCGCTTCGCCGAACTTTCGCGCGATCTTACTTTTTGGTCCTGTGTATCTTGCCATTTTCTTTTAGTTTGAAGTGTGATTATGAATTAAGGCTTCTCCTTCGATAATCGTTATCTACACTTCGGTGAAATATTAGTAATATTAATTTTAAACGCGTCTTCTTTTGGGTGGTCTACAACCATTATGCGGCATGGGTGTAACATCGATGATCTCGGTCACCTCAATACCCGAATTGTGTATCGAACGAATGGCCGACTCCCGGCCATTGCCTGGACCCTTGACAAATACCTTCACTTTTCGAAGACCTGCCTCATGGGCTACTTTTGAACAATCCTCAGCGGCTATCTGGGCAGCATACGGAGTATTCTTTTTTGACCCTCTAAAACCCATCTTCCCTGCGGAAGACCATGCGATAACATCGCCTTTCTTGTTGGTCAAAGATATAATGATATTGTTGAAAGAGGCCGTAACATGGGCTTCACCAATTGAATCCACAATTACCTTTCTCTTTTTTACTGTTTTAGTACTTGCCTTTGCCATTTTTATTAGTATTCAGTATTCGATATTTGGAACTTGGTAGCAACTTCATTAAATTTTAATGGAATATTCGACTCCATTCAGAAACCACATACCAAGTGCCCTGTTCTTTTATTATTTGGTTGCCTTTTTCTTATTGGCAACGGTTTTTCTTTTCCCTTTTCTTGTCCTAGAGTTGTTCTTGGTACGTTGTCCTCGCAACGGCAGACCCGATCTATGGCGTATGCCCCGATAGCATCCGATGTCCATAAGGCGTTTGATATTCAATTGTGTTTCCGAACGCAACTCACCTTCTATCGTATAGGATGAAACAGCGTCCCTGATGCGGCCGATTTCATCATCGTTCCAATCCGAAACCTTCGTATCTTCGCTAACCTGTGCGGTCTTTAATATCTTCAAAGCCCTGCTTTTACCAATTCCAAAAATATAGGTAAGCGCTATTACCCCCCGCTTTTGTTTTGGTATGTCTATACCTGCAATTCTTGCCATAATTACCCTTGTCTTTGTTTAAATCTAGGATTCTTTTTGTTGATTACGTA
This sequence comes from Maribacter sp., assembly GCA_022865355.1. Taxonomy (GTDB): domain Bacteria; phylum Bacteroidota; class Bacteroidia; order Flavobacteriales; family Flavobacteriaceae; genus JALHST01. The sequence goes on from JALHST010000140.1 coordinate 18,472, forward strand.
CAACGTGCCTTTTCTACGGACAATCTTACAATCCGCACTTCTTTTCTTTATGGATGCTCTAACTTTCATCGTCTTGTATTAATATCTATAAGTTATTCGTGCCTTGCTCAAATCGTAAGGGCTCATTTCAAGTTTCACTTTATCCCCGGGAAGCAATTTGATATAATGCATTCTCATTTTTCCGGAAATATGCGCGGTTACCACATGGCCATTCTCCAATTCCACTCGAAACATTGCATTCGATAATGCTTCGATTATGGATCCATCTTGCTCTATTGCTGATTGCTTGGCCATAAATTATTAAGCTACTTTTCTGTTTTTACCTGTTTTCATCAAACCATCATAATGCCTGTTCAACAAATAAGAATTTACCTGTTGTACCGTGTCGATCGCAACACCCACCATAATCAATAAGGAGGTGCCCCCGTAGAACAAGGCCCATCCTTGCTGCACATTCATCAATTTGACCACAACGGCCGGCAATACTGCCAAGCAGGCCAAAAAAACCGCTCCAGGCAACGTGATCAATGACATAATCTTATCGAGAAACTCCCCGGTTTCCTTTCCTGGACGAATACCCGGAATAAATCCTCCGCTTCTTTTGAGATCATCGGCCATTTTATTGGTCGGTACCGTAATGGCCGTATAGAAATAGGTAAAGATGATGATCAGGAGTGCGAATAAAATATTATAGGCCCACCCAAATATATCACTGAACTGCACCTGCATCCACTGACCTACCGCGGTATCATCAAACGCTCCTCCCAACATACCCGGGACGAACATGATCGCCTGCGCGAAGATGATGGGAATTACACCCGAAGCATTCAGCTTCAAGGGTATATATTGCCGCGCTCCCATGATATTTTTCTCATACCCGCCAGAGGCCGTCCTTCGCGCATACTGTACCGGAATCTGACGCGTGGCCATTACCAACAGTACACAACCCAGGATGATCAGGAACCAAACGATTATTTCAATTAGAATAAACATAAGACCCCCGTTATTGTTAGCTGTTCTCGATATAAATTCTTGAACAAAAGCTTGCGGCATCCTGGCTATGATACCTACCATGATCAATAGGGAAATACCATTACCGATACCCTTATCGGTAATCTTTTCTCCCAGCCACATGGCAAAAACACAGCCGGTGACCAATATCAATACCGATGGGATCATGAAATTTAACCCTTTACCCAACACAAAGGCACTTTCAGGAACCCCAAGGGCGCCCAGACTATATAAATAGGTAGGTGCCTGCAGGATACAGATACCGATCGTCAACCATCTTGTAATCTGATTGATGGTCTTTCTCCCGCTTTCCCCTTCTTTTTGCAATTTTTGCAGATAAGGAATGGCGATACCCATTAGCTGAACCACAATGGAAGCAGAGATATAGGGCATGATACCCAAAGCAAAAACCGAGGCATTGGAAAAGGCGCCGCCGGTAAATGAACTCAAAAGTCCCAAAATACCACTATCGGTATTATCTAAAAGACCCCCCAATTGCGTTGAATCAATACCTGGAATTACAATCTGGCAACCAAACCTATAAACAAGTAGTAGCCCTAAGGTTATCATGATCCGATTCCTTAGTTCCTCGATTTTCCAAATATTCGATAATGTCTCGAAAAATTTCTTCATAATTTGCTCTTATAAACTTATTGCCTCTCCACCCGCAGCTTCGATGGCCGCTTTTGCCGTGGCAGTAAATTTATGTGCCGTAACTTTAAGGGGAGCCTTTATTTCTCCACCTCCCAAAATTTTAACCAGATCGTTTCTTTTAGCCAGTCCGTTCTCGACCAGCTCCTCCAATGAAACCGACTCCTTTACGATTTTTTTATCGACCAGCTCCTGTAATTTATTCAAATTGACCCCTTGGTAATCCTTGCGGTTGATATTGGTAAAACCAAACTTGGGCACACGTCTCTGCAAAGGCATTTGACCCCCTTCAAAGCCAATTTTCTTAGCGTATCCAGATCGTGATTTGGCGCCTTTATGACCTCTTGTTGCCGTACCGCCCTTACCTGAACCCTGGCCTCTACCTACTTTTTTTCCCTCTCTATTGACAGAGCCTGCAGCTGGTTTTAAATTACTTAAATTCATAATACCTTCTGTATATTAAGCTTCTTCCGTAGAAACCAAATGTTTAACTTTATTTATCATGCCCACAATATTCGGTGTGGCATCGTGTTCAACGACCTGACCGATCCTTCGCAGACCCAGGGCCTCTAAGGTCCTCTTTTGGTTCTGCGGTTTTTTAATACTGCTCTTTATCTGCTTTACCTTGATCTTCGCCATAACTTTGCTAATTATCCTTTAAATACTTTTTCCAAGGAAACACCCCTTTGTTTGGCCACGGTGCTTGCATCCCTAAGTTGCAAAAGCGCATCAAAAGTAGCTTTTACTACGTTATGCGGATTTGAGGAACCTTGGGATTTCGATAGAACATCATGAACGCCTACTGCCTCTAATACGGCCCGAACGGCACCACCCGCAATCACCCCTGTACCATGTGATGCAGGTTGAATATAGACCCTGGCGCCCCCGAATTTTCCTTTTTGTTCGTGTGGCAGCGTATGTTTGTTAAGCGGAATCCGAATCAGATTTTTCTTGGCATCTTCAATGGCTTTTGCTATGGCGGTGGAAACTTCTTTCGATTTTCCCAGCCCGTGGCCTACAACGCCATGTTCATCACCAACGACGACAATGGCAGAAAATCCGAATGCCCTTCCTCCTTTGGTTACCTTGGTGACCCTTTGAACACCGACCAATTTATCTTTCAATTCTAAGCCTCCCGGTTTAACCGTTTCTACGTTTTTGTATTTCTGGTACATACTATTATTTTAGAATTTAAGTCCTGCTTCACGCGCCCCTTCGGCCAAGGATTTTACACGGCCATGGTACAAATTGCCCCCTCTATCGAAAGCAACCTTGTCGATTCCCGCTTTTTTTGCCTTTTCGCCGATGGCCTTTCCAACCAGCTGTGCCAATTCAGATTTCGTGCCTTTTGCCTTCGCAAAATCCTTATCCCTAGAAGAAGCTGCAACCAAAGTCGTACCGTTGTTGTCATCGATTACTTGGGCATAAATTTCGTTGTTGCTTCTGAAAACCGACAATCTTGGTCGTTCAGCAGTTCCGAAGGACACTTTGCGTATCCGTCTTCTGATCCTATATTTTCTCTGCGTCTTAGATAGTTTCATCTGTTGCTAATTATCTGTTGTTATGGTCAGATGTATTTCGTCAATAATCGTCATCGTGCAATCAACCGTTCGCAATGACCTGTTTATAACACTGTTATTCTTTATTTTTAAGCCGACTTACCAGCTTTTCTTCTTAACTGTTCCCCGACAAATTTGATACCTTTTCCTTTGTAAGGCTCTGGTTTGCGGAAAGACCTAATTTTTGCCGCGATGTGCCCTACAAGCTGTTTGTCGTGGGATGTCAGTTTGATGGTCGGGTTCCTCCCTTTTTCGGAGGTCGTTTCGACCTTCACTTCCGGTGCCAGGTCAAAAACAATGTTGTGTGAAAAACCCAGTGCCAGGTCTAATTTCTGCCCTTGATGGCTAGCACGATACCCTACACCTACCAATTCCAACTCTTTTGTCCAACCTTTCGATACGCCCTCGACCATATTCAAAATCAGTGATCGATACAGACCGTGTTTAGCCTTGTGCTCCTTTGAATCGGAAGGCCTTGTAACCCATGCCTGGTTGTCTTCTATTTTAATGGAAACCTCAGAAAACTCCTGCTTCAATTCTCCCAATTTACCTTTTACGACAATCCAGTTGTCATTTATCTCAATGGTTACTCCAGCGGGAATCGCAATTGGATTATTACCTATTCTAGACATTTTTTAACGCTTTTATTGTATTAATAGACATAGCATAAAACCTCGCCGCCTACGTTTTCGTTCTTGGCTTGCTTACTGGTCATAACCCCGTGTGAGGTAGACACAATGGCAATACCCAAACCGTTTAATACGCGTGGTAGCTCATCAGAACCGGCGTACTTTCGCAGACCGGGCTTACTTACACGCTGTATCTTTTTTATCACGGGCTCTTTCGTAACTTTATCGTATTTAAGCGCGATCTTGATCGTAGCTTGTACCTTGTCCTCTTCGAACTTGTAACTTAAGATATAGCCTTGATCGAACAATATCTTGGTGATTTCCTTTTTTACACCCGAGGCGGGGATCTCTACCACCCTATGACCGGCGCGGCTGGCATTCCTTACCCGTGTTAAATAATCTGCTATAGTATCTGTAACCATTTCTCTTAATTATGAATTCTGAATACAGAATATTGAATTCGATTGCCAACGATTATGCTGCCCGTTGAATTCAAAATTCCAAATTTGTTCTACCAACTGGCTTTTCTAACCCCGGGAATCAAGCCTTGATTGGCCATTTCCCTGAATATTACCCTTGAAATTCCAAAGGTCCTCATATAGCCCCTCGGTCTTCCTGTAAGTTTGCAACGGTTGTGCAAGCGAACGGGCGATGCATTTTTCGGCAATTTCTGCAATGCTTCATAGTCACCGGCTTCTTTCAGTGCTTTTCTCCTCTCGGCATACAAGGCAACAGTCTTTTCCCTTTTTCTTTCCCGGGCCTTCATTGATTCTTTAGCCATACTAGTTCTTTTTAAAAGGTAATCCCAATTCTGTTAATAATGATTTTGCTTCCTTATCGGTATGGGCCGACGTCACAAAAGTGATATCCATGCCATCGATCCTATTGATCTTGTCGATATTGATCTCTGGAAAAATTATCTGCTCGGTAATCCCAAGGCTATAGTTTCCCCTGCCATCGAATCCGGTGGATCGAATACCTTGAAAGTCGCGAACGCGGGGCAAGGCACTGGTTACCAATCTATCAAGAAATTCGTACATTCTTTCACCTCGCAGGGTAACTTTCGCCCCAATGGGCATTCCCTTTCGCAATTTAAAGGTGGCGACGTCTTTTTTAGACATCGTCGATATGGCTTTTTGTCCAGTGATCATCGTCAGCTCATCAACCGCATGGTCAATAAGTTTCTTATCGGCCACTGCGGCGCCAACTCCCCTACTGACTACAATTTTCTCGAGTCTGGGGACCTCCATGACGTTCTTGTAACCAAATTCTTCCTTAAGCGCACTCACGATACGCTCTTTATATTCCTTTTTCAATCGTGCAACGTACCCCATAACTATATTACTTCATTGGATTTTTTGGAAAACCTGACTTTTTTTCCATTTCTCACTTCGAACCCCACCCGTGTGGTCGAACCTGATTTGGCATCGATCAACGAAAGGTTTGAGATATCGATGGGCGCCTCTTTTTTAACGATGCCTCCCTGAGGATTCTTGGCACTGGGCTTTTCGTGTTTTGAAACCATATTGGCTCCTTCGACGATCGCCTTATTCTTTTCAATATGGACGCTCATCACCTTGCCTTCGGTACCTTTATGGTCCCCGGCTATGATCCGTACGGTATCTCCCGTTCTTATTTTTATTTTTTTCATCGTATTGAATATTAAAGTACCTCGGGGGCCAATGAAACAATCTTCATAAACTGCTTATCACGAAGCTCCCTGGCAACCGGACCGAATACGCGGGTTCCTCTCATTTCACCTGTAGGGTTCAACAAAACACAAGCATTATCGTCAAAACGAATGTAAGAACCATCCGGTCTTCTTACTTCTTTTTTGGTGCGAACGACCACTGCCGTTGACACAGCTCCCTTTTTAATGGCGCCATTGGGCGTTGCTTCCTTAACGGATACAACAATTTTATCCCCAATCGAAGCGTACCTTCTTTTGGTGCCACCAAGTACACGAATGGTCAAAACCTCTTTTGCACCTGTATTGTCCGCTACCTTTAATCTAGATTCTTGCTGTAACATAATTATTTAGCTCTTTCCAAAATTTCTACTAACCTCCAACATTTGGTTTTGCTCATCGGACGGGTCTCCATAATCTTGACCGTATCGCCTTCTTTGCAATCGTTCTTTTCATCGTGTGCCACGTACTTCTTTGTCTTTAAAACGAACTTACCGTACATGGGGTGCTTTACGCGTTTTACTTCTGCGACCACGATAGATTTTTCCATCTTGTCACTAGTAACGACACCGATTCTTTCCTTTCTTAAATTTCTCTTTTCTTCCATAAAGCAGAACCAATTATTGGTTTTCCCTATTTGTTAATTCTGTTGCCAATCTTGCCACCGTTCTTCTAACTTTTCTAATTTGAAGCGGATTCTCCAGCGGAGTCACGAAATGGGCCATTTTTAAATCAGCATGCTGTTTTTTAAACTCGGCAAGCTTTAATGATATTTCTTCGACCGATAATTCTTTGATTTCCTTTTTTTTCATAATTCGCTATGATTAATGCTAATCGGTAAAATCCCGGGCAATTATAAATTTAGTCTTTACAGGCAATTTCTGGGCCGCCAATCGCAATGCTTCCTTGGCAATCGTCAAGGATACCCCGGCGACTTCGAACATTATCCTTCCAGGTTTTACGATGGCGACAAAATACTCGGGAGCCCCTTTACCTTTCCCCATACGTACTTCCAACGGCTTTTTGGTAATCGGCTTGTCCGGAAATATTTTTATCCATAACTGACCTTCCCTCTTCATATATCTTGTTGCGGCGATACGCGCGGCTTCAATTTGGCGGGATGTCAAAAAAGCGGAATCCAAGGATTTAATACCGAACATGCCATTGGAAAGCTGATGTCCCCTTCCGGAGATGCCTTTCATTCGGCCCGTCTGCATTTTACGAAACTTGGTTCTTTTCGGTTGTAACATTGCTTTACTTCTTTAAAAATTACTTTCTACGACGTTGTTTTCTTCCACCTTCCTGATTATCGCCTTTACCAGAAGTTTGCCCTTTGGTCATTCCGATCAATGGGGATAGTTCCCGTTTACCATAAACATCGCCTTTCATGATCCACACCTTGATCCCTAGTTTACCATAGGTAGTTTGTGCTTCTTGTAAGGCATAATCAATATCGGCACGAAATGTAGATAAGGGGATACGTCCTTCTTTATACGATTCGGACCTTGCCATTTCGCCCCCGTTCAATCTACCTGAAATCTGCACTTTAATACCTTCGGCATTCATACGAATGGCGGCGGCAATGGCCATTTTTATGGCGCGCCTAAATGATATCCTGCTCTCGATCTGACGAGCGATACTCGCTGCGACCAAGTTGGCATCCAATTCAGGGCGTTTTATTTCATAAATATTGATCTGTACTTCCTTTCCTGTAATCTTCTTAAGTTCTTCCTTAAGTTTATCGACTTCTTGGCCTCCCTTACCTATAATAATTCCCGGCCTGGCGGTAGTTACGGTAACCGTAACCAATTTTAACGTACGCTCTATAATTACCCGCGATACACTGGCCTTCGCCAAACGTGCATGAATGTATTTGCGGATCTTGTCGTCTTCTGCTAGTTTATCGCCATAATCATTTCCTCCGTACCAGTTAGATTCCCATCCCCTGATAATCCCAAGACGATTTCCTATCGGATTTGTTTTTTGTCCCATTCTAACTTTCTATATTATTATTAGATCCCAAAACCAAGGTTACATGGTTTGAACGCTTTCTTATTCGATGTGCCCTACCCTGTGGCGCAGGACGCAATCTTTTTAGCATGCTACCCCCGTCGACACGTATCTCTTTTATAAAAAGATCGGCATCCTCAACGCTGGCGTCCTCGTTCTTCGACTGCCAATTCGCCACCGCGGATAGCAATAGTTTTTCAAGCCTTCTAGAAGATTCCTTTGAATTAAACTTCAAAATCGCCAAGGCCTTCTCAACCCGAACGCCGCGAATCAAATCGGCTACCAGCCGCATTTTCCTTGGTGATGTAGGACAATTGTTCAATTTAGCGAACGCTATTTCCTTTTTCTCAGCCTTTATTCTTTCGGCCATTTGTTTTTTTCGAACTCCCATAGCTTACTTTTTACCTTTATTCTTCGCTCCGGCATGGCCTCGAAAAGATCGGGTCGGAGAAAACTCGCCAAGCTTGTGGCCTACCATATTTTCTGTCACAAAAACGGGTACGAACTGTCTTCCGTTATGTACCGCAATCGTTAGCCCCACAAAATCAGGCGTTATCATCGAGGCCCTTGACCATGTCTTGATGACGCTTTTCTTTCCGGAAGCCGAATTTTGTTGGATTTTCTTTTCCAGACTATAGTGAACGTAAGGTCCTTTTTTTAGTGAACGTGCCATTTTTTTCTACTTTTTATTTCTTTCTACGTTCTATGATATACTTATTGGTGCTTTTGGTCTTCGATCGCGTTCGATATCCTTTGGCAGGAATACCATTTCTCGATCTTGGATGTCCACCGGAAGCCCTACCTTCACCACCACCCATCGGGTGATCCACCGGGTTCATCGCTACCGGCCTGGTTCTAGGTCTTCTTCCCAACCATCTGCTCCTGCCCGCTTTCCCGGATACCAGTAATTGATGATCCGAATTCGACACGGCGCCAATGGTAGCCATACCGGCAGAAAGAATTAGTCGGGTTTCCCCAGAGGGCATTTTAATGGTTACGAATTTGCCGTCTTTTGCCATTAGCTGTGCAAACGTACCGGCACTTCTCGCCATAATCGCTCCCTGACCTGGACGCAACTCGATACAGGAAATAATTGTTCCCAACGGAATTTCGCTCATGGGGAGTGCATTCCCGATTTCGGGGGCCGCGGTCGCTCCTGAGGAAACCTCCTGGCCTACCTGAAGACCGTTTTGGGCAATTACATATCGCTTTTCGCCATCAGTATATACCAAAAGGGCAATAAAAGCGGTTCTGTTGGGATCGTACTGAATAGATTCAACAGTGGCCACAACATCTTTTTTGTCCCTTTTAAAATCAATGACACGATATCTTCTTTTATGGCCTCCACCTTTTTGGCGAATGGTCATCTTTCCTTGACTGTTTCTGCCTCCGGACTTTTTTAACGGAGTAAGCAAGCTTTTCTCCGGCTTATCAGTAGTAATCGCGTCAAATCCGTTTACTACTCTAAAACGCTGTCCAGGAGTGATTGGTTTTAATTTTCTAACTGACATTTCTTGTCTTTATAGATTACTGTAAAAATCAATGATATCCCCTTCCGCTACATCGACTATTGCCTTCTTGATGGCATTCGTTTTACCGTGTTGAACGCCGGTTTTCGTAAATCGCGACTTTCTGCTCGGGCCATAGTTCATGGTACGAACTTTTTTAACGGAAACACCATACGCCGCTTCTACGGCCAACTTGATCTGTATCTTGTTGGCGGTCGGATCAACCATAAAACCATACCGATTGTGCAACTCACTGTCGGCGGTCATTTTTTCGGTAATAATCGGTTTTATCAACACACTCATTGTTTCTATTTTATTAGATTCGTTTCCAAAGCTTCCAAAGCCCCTTCCAACAACACAATATTGTTTGCGTTTAAAATTTTGTAAGTGCTTATTTCTGAGCTAGTTATGACTTC
>JALHST010000141.1 GCA_022865355.1 Maribacter sp.
ACTTGTCCACGGTGGGTCATTGGCATTTTGGAGCCATCCGCCCACAGGATTTTTCACTTTGGGCAGATCGGCATAGTCGTGAACCTCGGTCCATATATCGGCCGATTTGCCACCGGGAATTATGCGGTCCCAGTAACTCCAGGAATCTTCGCTTCGTTTTGGCACCAAACCGTTGAATAGATAAAATATAGTACCGGATCTATCGGCGTACATGACGTTCCAAAAAGGTATTTGGGCCATTTGTAATGCAGCCTCAAAATCCTCAAAACTATTGCTATTGATCATACGCCACCATTGTAGAAACATATTGGGCCGATCCAAACCGACCATGCGTAAAGCCAAAACCTTGTCTTCCATTTGATTCACCACAGGCCCATGAACGGTTTTAAGCAAGGTTATTTCCCGATCTACGAGGGTACCGTCGTCTTGTTTGATTTTGAGTGATTTTGTGGATTTTTCAAATTCCTTTACCGCACCATCTAGTATGTATCCACTATCTTTCAGCACCAATTCATAGGTATCTGCATTATCGATTGTGTTGTCTGTATGACTCCAGCCTAAATAGTCATTAAAACCAATGGCAATCCCTGGGAATCCTACCAAGGTACTTCCATACATGTTTTTCCCATTTAAGTCAAAATGCGATTCAAAAAAGAGAAATTCTTGCCACCAAGGCAAATGCGGATTCTGTACCAACATCGCGTTCCCGGAAGCCGATCTTTTTGGGGCAATGGCATACGTATTACTTCCCATATCAGGCCATTCCGCCACTAGGCCCAAATCGTTGCCTGCAATAAAACGGGTAAAGATGACATACATGCTATGCATATTCACATCCTTGATACTTAATGGAAGAACTATTTTATTTTTTTCATCTATGGCTTCGGGATGTGCAGTAGCATAGGCATTTAAACCTGCCACGAACGATGTATAGATTGTGTTTAGTTCTGGATCTTGTTGGGCGCCCCAAATATCGGCAAGCTCCTCAAACCCCAAAGTATGCACGAGCATATCATTTTGCAACTTTGACTCCCCCCAATATTCGGCCCCTTTTCCCCTGGAGCTTCCGTACAACTCTAGGATTAAATTGGCATGATTGTTCATTTGTGCCCAACCTTGGGCATAAAATAAATTTTCAATATTATCTGCAGTAATATGCGGGACACCCCAAGTGTCCCATTCTATTTTGGTTTCACGAATTTCGGTTTGGGCCTGAGATAAACTCAGAAAAGACCCGGCGATGATGGCAAAAAAATATCTGGCTTTCATACTTGCTATATTAATTCGAATGGATTTTATTTTAATTAAAAACTTGGTCGTCAAAGCTATATTAGAATCTTATATGGCCCCTTATTAAATTTACCTCCTTCATGGTTCGTCGCTTTTGCCATACGGGCAGAAAAATTGAATTTTTCATTTTACCTCCTGTCCGAAAGTCAGCAAATTATTATCGGGATCTAGTATCGAAAATTCTTTTTGTCCCCAGGGCTTGTTCTGCAAATGACCCTGTGGGTGTATGCCTACCTCCTTTTTTAAGAATGATTGGTAAAGCGCGTCAATAGCATCGGTGCGGATATACACCTGCCCGTAATTTTCCTTGGGATCCAGTTCCTTAAATTCAAAAAAATGGATTTGAATCTTGTCTTTTTGCACCATCAGGTAGCCATCGAAGTCGGCGCTCCCAAATTCCTGAAATCCCAATTGGCTTAAATAATAGTCCCTTGTAACGCCTTTATTGCGCATGGGAAGCTTTGGATTGATGTCTGTGAGCATACACATTTCTTTTTTATTGATTTTAAATAATCGCGCCGGTCAAATTAATTGGGAGGGGTCTTCTCCATTATATAATTGGTCAGCAGCGTATAGAGATGTCTACTGGTATTTTCACCCTCATAAATCCCATGTGATCTATTGGGGTAGGCCATCATGTCAAACTGCTTGTTTTGCTTGATCAACTCATTGATTAGCAGCTCGGCACTTTGGTAATGTACATTGTCGTCAGCGGTTCCATGAATAATAAGGAGATTTCCCGCGAGTTGCTTCGAATAGGTCAAGGGAGACCCATTGATAAAATCCTCCATATTTTCTTGTGGCAGGCCCATATACCTTTCTTGGTAAATATTATCATACACCAATTGGTTCGATACCCCCGCCACGGCAACCCCGGTTTGGTAGATTTCGGGATATTTGAACAGGAGGTTCAAGGTCATTGATCCTCCGCCGCTCCAACCCCAAACGGCCGTGCGCTGCGGGTCAAGATAGGGTAATTTTAAAATTTCCTTCGCCGCCAAACCTTGGTCACGGGTATTGATGACTCCGATTTTTCGGTAGATGCTCTTTCGCCAAGCACTCCCTTTTAGACAAGGGGTGCCCCGATTGTCCATATCGATAATTACATACCCTTTTTGTGCCAAAAAAATGTTGATGAAACCCACTTGCATATCCAAGGCCACTTGTCCCCAGGGTTCCCCATATACGTGAAACAGCACCGGGTATTTTTTGGACGCATCAAAATTTAGGGGAAAAATCGTTCGTACATCAAGTGTGACGCCCTCCTCCGTAATTACTTGTGAAAACTTCACTTCTGGGAGCTTCAATGACGCCAATTGCTGGTTATAGGCCGTATTATCGATCAAGGTCTTTATCACTTTATGATCAGGCAGGCTTATAAACCGCACGGTTCTTGCCTTACTGGTACTTTGGTGTGCGTGTACCGCATAGTTTCCATTAGGCGCAATGGTATATTCGTTCACTCCAGGAAACGCTTCGGGTGTAATGCGTTTGACATTACCGTTTCCTTTTAAGTCGGCACGATACAAGTAACGCTGTGTACTGTTGTTTGGAGAAGCCATAAAATATACATTTTTCTCGGTCGCCGTGCGTATGGAAGCGACATCGTAATCGAATGGCGTGACCAAGGTTTTATGACCCGTGGCAATATTAATCTTATAAATATGCCGCCAGGGGTCGTTTTCGGTCATCCGCAGAAAAGAGGTGCCCTTATCAACAAGGGGCAAATCGTTATTGCCCCAACCATTGGCCGAGATATCGGGATAATTTATATCGACCCAAGTGTCTTCCTTCTCGGTATACACTTTTTGGATCGACTTGTTACTGGGTTGATAAGACCACACGGTCAATTGGTTTTGATGCCGGTTCAATTGTTGGATCAGCAATAGATCCTTATTCACCCATTGTATTCCCGGTATATAATTTTCCCGTTCCTCCCCTTCTATCGGGATCCAATGAATTTCTTGGGTACTTAAATCAAGAATACCAATTTTCGCGGCCGAAGGCTCCTGTCCTACTTTGGGATATTGGATCGGGATCGGTCTGGAGTAAATGGAGTCGGTATTGTTGATCAAATAGAATGTCCCCGTTTTAGAGGCATCCAACTGCCAAAAAGCGATGTGTTGATCGGAAGGACTAACGCTAAAGCCGTCTCTTTTTCCAAATTCCTCCTCATAGACCCAGTCAAAGGTACCGTTGATGATATCCTGGTTCCCGTCTTCGGTCAATTGGACAATCGCATGGGCGCTAAGGTCCTCTTGGTAGATATTGAATTGGTGCAAATAGTACGCGAAGCGATTGTCATTGGAAAATTTAGCAAATAGCAAGGAAGATGGTTCAAAGGCCGTTCCCAGCTGTGTAAGCGTTTGTAGCGGGATATCATACACCCAATAGTCCCCTTTGGTATTCGATCGCCAGACGCGGCTCGAATTGGTAAATAGCAAGACTTTAGTGCCATCTTTTGAAAGTGTAAAGCTTTCGATCTCTAAGGGGATTTCATTGACTCGAAGCTTGTCGGCGGCGACAAACAAACTCCGCTCTTGGTCTTTGCTCGTATAAAGCACCAATTCATCGGCGTCGGCCAAGCTGCTCGATTTTTCGATCGTTATGTAACCTTCCCCATTTTTATACCACTGTAAATCGCGCTCGTAATCGGGCCTGAATTCTCCGGAAAATATCCGGTCGATGGTCAGTAGGCCTGGATCATCAATATTTTGGGCAGTTGTGGCTAGGCTTGCGAAGCCTAAACCGAGTAATAAGAATACTTTGAATTTTTTGAGCATAGTATACTGTTTTTGTTATTTCCTAATCTTTGTTTTGAATGATTAAACGGCCCGATTCAACATGCCAATTTTCCCATGCCCCGCCTTTTCCTGTCTTCCAATCGGTAAGGTCAAAGGTGTTTTTCCCATCCATGGTACCATAGGCAGCATATACCTGTAAAGGCTTTCCATCCGATTTCCAAGTAAGGGGCGTGTTGGGGGTACAGTTTTCGGGTGCAATAGCCCCTACTTCATTATTCATTTGAATAAAGTAGGCTTTGTTTTCAGTTTTGGGATGATTACCAAACACGGTTGCCCTGCCCTTGGTGTCGATGCAGACTGCCACCTGTTCGTCACAGGCAATGCCTTTTGCCTTGACGCCATAATCGACCAGGATGCGCGCTAAAAAAGTGACCTGTCTTCCTTTTCTATTTCTATTGGCATAGTGGGTATCCGTAATGACATTTGATAAGATCTCGTTTGTTATAAACTTGGCTGAATCTACGGTAACTCTTTTATCATAAGGGTTTTCAAGGGCTTCTTCCGAGGTGACCGTGTCGTATTTGGCCGAAAAATAATAGCTTCCCATGACCGCCATACCGGCACTGGTTCCTCCGATGACCACATTCCTGTTTTTTATGCCCGCATTGATCAAACTGTCAATTGGAGTGTTTCTCCAATAGGAAACGTAGGTCCATTGATCCCCACCGGCCAACCAAATGGCTTCGGCTTGTTGAACTTTTTGCTGGATCGTGGCATCATAGCTCGCCGCTCGATTATGAAAAACAATGGTTTCTACTGAATTCAAGGGAATGCCCAGTTCGGAGAACATATAGTCGTTATACCCATCGGAACCGCTGGTCCGCAACACAAGCACGTCGCCCCCATTTGCCTTTTGCAAAAACCACTTCATGGCCCTATCATTCTCGGAGGATCCGCCCATTAGACAAATACCGCCATCGGGTATTGTATTTAGATCGTTTGGATTTCCGGAGCGATATGAAGTGAATGATTGGGAATATATGCCCTTGGGAATAAGGAGCGACAAAACTATGATAAACTTTAGGACTTTCATAGAAGTGACATCGTGTAGCAAGAACCGCCAAACACAGTTTCGCAACTTTTCAGGAAATATACCAAAATAAGTTAACTATCCCGCGTAAATTCCGAATACCAATTTTGACCAGGGTCATTCAAAATTCCAGACTATGAGAATCGTGTCGCTATATACAATATCGGTTGGTGTAAATCCCTGCGAAGGGGAACTATTGCCTCGAAGTACCGCTTCATTCATTCCTTGATCGTTATTGAATAATTTCATGCCCGCACTGAAGGTACTACTGTAGTTTATCTTATGTATTTTTTTTAAATCGATTTGCGCCGCCGAACCGATTAATTTCGCCTTGCGAAAGGCATCCGCGGTAGCCAGTTTTATAAGCTGATCCTGTACGCTTTGCATTAGGGAGTCTGACACTTTAAAATTAAAGCTTAAATCGATTTCGGTGCGACTCTTTGAAAACTGATTTAAAATCTTAGTAATATTATTTTGGTCATTTTTAAATTCAAGTTGTATTTGCTGTGTAGCCACATAACCACTATCAATACTTTTATTATCCCGGTAAACTATATTTTTGCGTACATCAAAATTGTTGGTCCGAATCGCAGATTTTGGGAAGCCAATTTTAATCAGCTGCGCATTAATATCGTTTGATTTCGTATTTAGTCCATTGATCGATTGACTAAATACGCTGTCAATATTAGTAACAGTAACATTTAAAATACCTAGGTCGGGGGTTATTGAAACTTTTGAAGACCCTATTACCTCAAGCGTCTTGGTTTGATTTTCATTTTGCGCCATTACCATCATGGTACATAGGCAAAAAAATAATGTGCTAATTTTGTTCATTTTCATGTTTTTTAATCTTTTGGCTCTAAGTAATGTTCTAAATCGGGCGATAAAAGGCAAGGCCTGCGAATCGATGGTTGAAATTTGAAATATTCTATTGCTATTTGCCATGGGACACAAAATACTATGGGTCTGGCCGTATACATTACCTTCGAACCCAAAACCAAGGCCCTATTTCTTGCTTTCCTACAATTTGTTTCAATGGATGCTATAACAAATTTAGGTAGGTTTTTTTTGATTGTTAATTAAAAGATCGCTTTCAAGTCAATTCTTAAATTTTTAACGCTCCGCGGAATCCCCGAGCGGCTTTATACGATTGCGCACCGTTGTGATAAAAGAAGACCGTGCCATAACGAAAATCTGCAAAAAGGGCACCCCCAAGATTTCTAATCCCTGAAGGTGTTCTTACCGTTGATCTACCGACAACTCCTTTTTATTTTCCAT
>JALHST010000015.1 GCA_022865355.1 Maribacter sp.
GATCTTGGCCGAAGCCTGCTCCATGGCCAATAATTCTTCCTTCGAAAGCGAAATAGCCGCGGCCCCGATATTTTCTTTCAGGCGATGCAGTTTGGTCGTACCCGGAATCGGCACGATCCATGGTTTTTGGGCCAAGACCCAGGCCAAGGCAATTTGCGCAGGGGTCGCCTTTTTTTGTTTTGCAAATTCATTGATGATATCTAAAAGGGCCTTGTTGGCTACACGTGCCTCGGCAGTATATCGCGGAAGGATATTGCGAATATCACCTTCGGCGAATTGGGTGCTCTCATCGATTTTTCCAGTTAAAAAGCCTTTCTCCAACGGACTATAAGCTACCAGACCAATGCCCAGTTCCTCGATGGTCGGAATGATTTCCCGCTCGTGTTTGCGGGTCCATAGCGAATATTCGCTTTGCAGCGCGGTAACCGGTTGAACGGCATGTGCCCTGCGAATGGTCTGTGCCCCGGCTTCCGAAAGTCCAAAATGTTTTACTTTCCCTTCTTTGATAAGATCTTGTACGGTCCCGGCCACGTCCTCTATCGGCACATTCGGATCCACCCGATGCTGGTACAACAAGTCAATGGTCTCTACTTTCAATCTTTTTAAATATCCTTCGGTAGCCAATCGTATATTTTCGGGGCGACTTTTGATGCCTGTTTGTTTATTTTGGGTCCGGTCAAAATCAAACCCAAACTTGGTGGCAATCACCACTTTGTTCTTGAAGGGTGCCAAGGCTTCCCCCACCAGTTCCTCATTGGTAAACGGGCCATACACCTCCGCCGTATCAAAAAAGGTCACCCCCAGCTCCACGGCCGAACGGATGACCTTTATCATTTCGCTTTTTTCACCCGCAGGACCGTAGCCAAAACTCATTCCCATACAACCGAGTCCGATGGCCGATACTTCGAGCGTATTGCCAAGTTTTCTTTTTTTTATCATGATTTAGGAAATCTGGAACTGCAAAAAGGAAGCCAAAACCCGAAGAGGGAACCCTCTTTGAAAGCCACCCCTATGCTCCCGTTGTCGGCTTCCGATATTTATTAAAAGGTTGTTTTAATAAGCCTTTAATACTTCCATTCTCGATTTCATCGGGGAAGGTATCCACCCCATAAACGATCTTTTCGCGATCGAGCTTCATAAACGTGCCGAACAATCGGTCCCATACTGAGAATATATTGCCGTAATTGCTATCGGTATACGGCAGGATATAATGGTGGTGGACCTTATGCATATCTGGGGAAACAAGAAACCAGCTCAAAGCAGCATCGACCCTTCTGGGCAATCTAATATTTGCATGGCCAAATTGGGTAGCCACAATCGAAAGTGACTGATACAGCATGATGATACCAATAGGCGTCCCGATGATAAAGACGCCAAAGAGGGTAAACACGAAACGGATGACGCTTTCCAAAGGGTGGTGCCGATTGGCCGTTGTCGTATCGACATTGTGGTCGGTATGGTGTACCAGATGGATCATCCATAAGGGTTTTACCCGGTGTTCCACATAATGGGGAAGATACGCACCAAGGAAATCGAGCAACAATACCCCAAGAATGATATAAGCCCACAAAGGCATGGCAGGCAACCAATTGATAATACCAAAATCATTCGCCACCGTCCAATCGGCCGTTTTGAGCAAGACAAATGCCAAGGCAAAATTGATGATAATCGTGGTCAGGGTAAAAAAGAAATTGGGCAGGGCATGCCGCCATTTTTTATACGTGAACCGATACAGTGGGACGGTACCTTCCAACAGCCAGAAAAAAGTGATTCCCCCGACCAAAATAAGCGAGCGGTGCCAGGAAGGGATGGTTTCGAAATAGTGGATAATTGATTCCATGGCATAAAGATATAAAATTCAAAGGTTGTTGCGCAAGTAGGAGCTAGGAAGGACGATGGACGAAATACTAAGTTGGAGTTATCTACTATCCACGGTTCACTGATTACCACTCATTGTGAAGACATCATTGCGAGCCCATCCCGAAAACCTTCGGGAATCGGGCGAAGCAACCCCCCGAATCAGTGCCCCAAAAGCAGATCACCACGTCGCTTCCGCTCCTCGTGAAGACGTCATTGTTAATTGTTCATTACTAGTTGTTAATTGTTCGCTGCTCACTGTTTACTGTTTACTCTTCTTTTCATTTCTTCGACGATATTGAAGGCAGCCGGACAAATCGCCACATTCTTTATGGTCAGTTGCCCGATCTGCTGGAATTTTTTGCGGTCGGTATGCGGAAACTCCCTACAGGCTTTTGGCCGAATTTCATAAATAGCGCACTGATTATCAGTCCCTAAAAAAGAACATGGGACCTGCTGAAGCACATAATCCCGGTCTTCGTCGATTTTTAGGTAGCGATCAATGAAGGTTTGGGGCTTTAGTTTCAAATGTCCAGAAATTCGCTCGATATCGGCCCGGGTAAAAAGGGGTCCGGTGGTCTTGCAACAATTGGCACATTGCAGGCAGTCGGTCTTTGCAAATTCGGCCGTATGCAATCCCTGCATCAGATAATCCAAATTTTTAGGAGGCTTTTGTTTGAGCTTTGCGAAGAACTTTTTGTTCTCGTCAAATTTTTCGCGTGCCTTTTGTGGAAGTTGCTTTACTATTTCGTCCATCGCAATAAAGTATAGGTAATCTTGTTAGAAAACGGATAAAAATACCACTTTTGCAATGCGAATCGATGGTACTATGATAGATATCTTGGGCAATGCGCTTTTGGATTATCAAAAAGGACGGTATTCAGAGGACATCGTTACCCATTCCTCCCTGAATGAAGACGATATCCTGCCACTGCCCTATTTATTTAGGGAGTATGCTATGATGCCGCCTTTGGAACAAAAAGCATTAGACCTTTGCAAGGGAAAAATTCTGGAAATTGGATGTGGGGCCGGAAGCCATAGCTTATATCTGCAATCAAAAGCATTCGAGGTCACAGCCTTGGATAGCTCTGCAGGAGCGATCCAAACATGTACATTACGAGGAATTCACAATGCAATCCATGCCGATATTGAAGAATTTAAAGGCCAGCGCTTCGATACGTTGCTCCTGTTAATGAACGGAATCGGCATCGTCGGAAAATTGAAAAACTTGGATCGTTTTCTGGGTCATTTGAAATCGCTCTTGCAACCTGATGCACAAATACTACTAGATTCAAGTGACATCATTTATATGTTCGACGAGGATGACGATGGCGGACGATGGATTCCCGACAATGCAGACTATTACGGGGAAGTCGACTTTAGTCTGGAATATAAAGGCCAAAAGAGCCAACTATTTTCCTGGCTTTATCTCGATTTTAATACCCTACGACGTGCGGCCCATTTCAACCATTTTTCATGCGACCTTGTTATGAAAGGGGAACATTACGACTATTTAGCTATCTTACGGGTCAAAAAATAATAGGCACGTTTTTTGCGTTACATCTATATCAACTAGACAAATTTTTATGAAAAAGCATTTCATTGCAGCGATTACCCTCGTTCTCGCCCTCTTGATCGGGTGTTCGAAAGACAACGTACCGCCGATTGATAGATCGGCCAATTTAATGGGTACCGGGGAATCTGCGCACGATATACTTGCCAACGATCCATTTGACAAGATACAAATACAAATAGCTTATGTTACCGGTTTCCGACCTACCAACGAATCAATGGCAAACTTTCAGGCCTATTTACAGCAGCATACCTTTAAAACCTCCATTGAGCTTGTTTATTTACAACTTGCCTCCCCGAACAAGGATAGCCTTTCCCTTCAGGAAATTGCAGATCTGGAAAAGGAACATAGGACGGTTTATAATTCGGGTAGCACCCTTGGTGTCTATATTTACTTTGCCGATGCACCCGCAGCTGATGATGATGATGTGCAAGGCCTGGTTACCTTGGGAGCCGTATTTCGAAACACCTCGATGGTCATACACGAAGTTACGGTTCGCAAACTGGCCGGTAAGAGCACGAGTATTTCAGTGGCCGATGTAGAAACGGCGACTTTAAACCATGAATTCGGACACTTAAGTGGTTTGGTAAACCTCGGCACCGCGATGGTAAATCAACATGAAGATCCAAATTCAGTAAATCATTGCGACATAGCAGGTTGTCTTATGCGTTCAGAACTACAATTTAGCGGTGCAACCGGCAAGAATCTGGCAGCGAAAGGCAATAATGGCCTGCATTCGGCTTGCTCATTACAAGGAGAGGATGTTCTAAATCTATTGCAAACGCAGGCTTCAAAAGGACTGGTCGTTGTACCGGATCTCGATTCGGAATGTGTATTGGATCTACAGGCAAATGGGGGGCGCTAGTTTCAGTAGGCGGTAAACAGTGAACAATTGGCAGTATACAGTGAACAGTGAACAATGAGCAATGAGCAAGGACACCGAAACACCTTGGCTTCCCTCCCTTTAGGGTCGGGGCCAAGGAAGCCAGTGGGCAGTGGCAGTTTGCGGTAGGCAGTTCTTAGGCCGTGAACCATTGATGGGGTTTCCAGCAGCATTTAACTTCCAAGAACTTTCTTTGAACCTTGAACCTTGAATCCTGGACTCCTTAGGGAATATTCAAATATTTATGGGTCTGTAAAGACACTTTCCATTTTGGATGTTGCATCACGTAGTCGACGATCATAGGGGTAACTTTTTCCCGTACGCTCCATTCGGGTTGTAGATAAAGAATACACTCCTTCGAAACCAAAGCGGCCTGTTGCTCGGCAAAAATAAGATCATGCTTGTTATAGACAATAATCTTTAATTCATGGGCCAAGCCATAAATTTTACCCTCGGGCAATTTATTCTTTTTGGGCGAGAGGCAGATCCAATCCCAGGTCCCGGTCAACGGGTAGGCCCCCGAAGTTTCAATGTGGGTCTGTAGATTTCTAGATTTTAGGGCCTCCGTCAAAGGGCCCATGTCCCATGTAAGAGGCTCTCCGCCCGTTACGACGATCGTATTTGAATGTCGGGCGGCATTCTCCACGATATGTTGAATGTCGGTAGGCGGATGGGTGTCGGCATTCCAGCTTTCCTTTACATCACACCAATGACAACCCACGTCACAACCGCCTACCCGTATAAAATAGGCCGCGGTGCCTTTGTGGAAACCTTCCCCTTGGATGGTGTAAAATTCCTCCATCAGAGGGAGTAGCACTCCCTTCTCGACCAGCCCTAGAACATCTGCTTTAACCATCGGGCAAAGATAGGCCTCCTAGCATTGAATTTCCAAAAAACTCCCACAATTTCAAGACCTACTTCTTAAATCATCAAGTGCCAAGATTTATAAGTTTTTCATAAACTAGGGGCACCTAAACCGGTAAACCCTAAAAATCCCTTATTTTTATCCCAAAATAAAACACCATGGCCATCAAGGACGATTTTTTTAAATATATCGAGGAAGGCTATGCCTCAAAGGGAGACGCCATCGTTATGGGAGCTGCCATGCTCGATGGGGAAGCCCTAACCAATGCCTTTGTAAAAATTCCGTTGAAGACCATGAACCGACACGGACTGATCGCCGGTGCCACCGGAACCGGGAAAACCAAGACCCTTCAGGTACTAGCGGAAAACCTCTCCGAAAAGGGAGTGCCCGTCTTATTGATGGATCTAAAAGGCGATTTAAGTGGCCTCGCCCAACCCAGTCCGGGGCACCCTAAAATTGATGAGCGGAGTGCGAAAATCGGCATTTCTTTCAAATCAAAAGGATTTCCTGTGGAAATCTTATCGATATCTGAACAAGAAGGGGTAAAAATGAGGGCCACCGTATCTGAATTTGGCCCGGTATTGCTATCTCGTATTTTGGATCTTTCAGAAGCTCAGGAAGGCATTGTAGCGGTAATATTCAAGTATTGCGACGATAATAAATTACCTCTATTGGACCTAAAGGACTTTAAAAAAGTTTTACAGTATGCCACTGAGGACGGCAAAGATGCTTTTGCCAGGGAATACGGTAGGGTAAATACGACCTCCACTGGGACCATATTGCGAAAAGTCATCGAGTTGGAGCAACAAGGCGCCGAACTTTTTTTCGGGGAAAAATCATTTGAAGTCGATGATCTATTGCGTACCGATGCCAACGGAAATGGCTATATCAGTATCATACGGCTCACCGATATCCAAGATCGCCCAAAATTATTCTCTACCTTCATGTTGAGTCTACTGGCAGAAATCTATACCACTTTTCCTGAAGAAGGCGATAGTGATAAGCCCAAATTGGTCTTGTTCATAGACGAGGCACATTTAATTTTTGACGAGGCGTCTAAAGCCCTTTTGAACCAAATCGAAAATATTGTAAAGCTTATTCGATCTAAAGGGGTAGGCGTTTATTTCGCAACCCAGAACCCAACCGATATTCCTGAGGACGTCCTGGCGCAATTGGGTCTCAAAGTGCAGCACGCCTTACGCGCATTTACAGCCAAGGACCGCAAGGCAATAAAATTAACCGCACAGAATTATCCCGATTCGGCCTACTATAAAACCGAAGACATTTTGACCTCGTTAGGTATTGGCGAGGCCCTGATATCTGCTTTGGATGAAAAAGGAAGACCCACACCGCTCGCCGCTACCTTACTTCGCGCGCCGATGAGCCGTATGGACATATTGTCCAATAGCGAATTAAAAGAGGTTATCGCCAACTCGAAGCTCGTCAAAAAATACAATGAAGTTATCGATAGGGAGAGCGCCTATGAGTTATTGAATGATAAGATTGAAATAGCCCAACAACATGCACAGGAAGAAAAAGAACGACCTAAAGCAAAGTCCGTTTCTAGGAGGAGTACCGCAATGAACCCGGTTATAAAGGTGCTTACAAGTGCTACGTTTATCCGTGGCGTACTGGGCGTTTTAAAAAAAGTAATGCGATAAAAATTTATGAGAAAGTCTATCAGTATAATCCTATTCCTTACCCTCGTGACCTTGGCCTGTAAAAAAGAGACCGACACGACCTTTCTGATTACGAACAATAGTATTGGCGAATTGTATCGGATCAGTTTGGCCCGTGATCTAGGGGTTATATACGCCAATGATTCCATTGTTCGGGATAGCACCATCAATAATTTGTCGAACAATACCAAAAAAGTACGGATTTTCGAAAAGGGGGGGAAACATTTATTGACCCTAACCCCAAGTTCGGATAGTATACCCACCATCGAAAACATTAAGATCGAAGACCCTCGCTTTAAGACCGACAAGGGGGTCGGACTTACCAGCACGTTTAAGGACATCAAGGATAATTACGCCATTCGCAAAGTAATTACCTCAATGAACAATGTGGTCATATTACTAAAGGACAATGATATGTATTTTACCATTGATAAAAAGGAACTTCCTTCTAGTTTACGGTATGCTTCGAGTACCAACATTGAACCCGTTCAAATTCCGGATGCGGCAAAAATAAAATATTTTATGATCGGCTGGGAATAAGGATTGATGGGGAACCCTCGTTTTCGAGAATTGCGAACAACAGGACTCCCTTAATACATTATTAAATTCATTCATTTACCTTTTGTACAGAAATAAACCGTTCATAACAGCTGACTTATGAATCCATTCTTACAATATCTATTGGTTCAACGGGCCAAAAAAAGGATAAAATCAAGGAAAAATTCCAAGATATCCGAAAAGCGGCAGCTCGTTAAGGAGGTAAGGTCCGGACAGGTCGAATTTGCACATGCCTTAAAAGAAATAGTATTCATTGCCATTGGGGTCTTCGCGGCGGGTTTTGGCCTCCAGGGTTTTTTGCTCCCTAACCAGTTCATTGATGGTGGCGCCACAGGGGTGTCCCTGCTGATTCAGTTGAAATCAAATCTTCCTTTGGGGATATTATTAACGTTGGTCAACCTACCTTTTGTTATATTGGGGGCAAGCACCATTGGTCGCAAGTTTGCCATTAAAAGTATCATCGCAATCGTCGCCTTGGCCTTGGTGGTGCATTTTGTTCCCTATCCTTTCATAACGAGTGACAAGCTATTAATAGCCGTATTTGGGGGATTTTTCCTTGGGCTGGGCATCGGCATGGCCATGCGTGGTGGTGGTGTCATAGACGGTACAGAGGTTTTGGCCATCTATTTGAGTAGGAAATGGCATTTAACGGTTGGCGATGTACTGCTCCTGATTAACATCCTAATATTTTCCGCTGGAGCATATCTGCTTTCGCTGGAGGTCGCCCTGTATGCGATCCTTACCTATTTGGTCGCCGCTAAAACCGTGAATTATGTGGTAGACGGTGTTGAAGAATATATAGGAGTGACCATTATTTCACAAAAAAATGAAGAAATACGACTTATGCTTACAGAGCTTATGGGCAAGGCGTGTACCATATATTCCGGAAAACCGGGATATAGTAAGAACAGGGAAGTACGCTTGCCAATTGATATTATTTATACCGTGATTACCCGATTGGAACTTGCAAGACTCAGCACCGAAATCGATAAAATCGATAAAAAGGCAGTCATCGTCATGAATGTAGTCAAGGATATCAAAGGAGGGATGATCAAGAAGAAACCCTTAAAGGATTAACATGTAACACAAGAAGCCGTATATAGGCAATACCCAAACTTTATACAACTTCTTTGGCGAAGTACATTCTATGAAAAATATACTTGAAAAAATAATGCCCTTGGCCTATGGGCAGTATTACAATCTCCTTTCGCTGTTTTCGTCAAAATTAACGGCAGAAAAGGCATTCCGGCTCTTTGCCACGGTTCGGAAAGGCAAGATCCTACCTCATCAAATCGATTACTTGCAGCTGGCAAAATACGAACTACTACCAATCAGCCAGCACGAAATCCAAACCTATCGTTGGCCAGGAAATAATGACAGCGTTTTACTTGTTCATGGATGGGAAAGCAATGCGTTTCGATGGCGCAACCTTATTGAAAAACTCCAAAGCAAAGGATACGATGTCATCGCATTTGATGCCCCAGGACATGGGTATTCTTCAGGCAAGACATTATACCTCCCCTTATATCAGGAGATTCTGCAATTTTTGATAGAAAAATACAAACCCGTAACCCTAATAGGACATTCAGTGGGCGGAATGACCATCTTGTATAACCAGTATAGCCATCCCGAATCGCCCATAGAAAAGATTGTCACCATTGGTTCGCCTTCCGAATTTCATGAAATAATGGCTCAGTATCAGCACATCCTGAAATTCAATGATCGGGTCCTGTGCTGCTTGGATACGTACGTTCAAAAAAGGTTCGGTTTTCGCATCCAGGAATTTTCGACCTCTGATTTTGTGCGGACAAATACCAAAAAAGGCTTGTTGCTCCACGATAAACAAGACAATATTACACCATACCATGCCTCGTTTAAGGTACATGCCAATTGGAAAAATAGCCAACTGATCTCTACCGAGGGCTTGGGCCATTCAATGCATCAGGAGGCCGTAAACGATCAAATTTTAGATTTTTTGAAATCATAGGAAAGCAGTACTTTTAATACAAAAAAATAAATAGTATGCCAAACATTACCCCCTTCCACATCGCGATTCCAGTTCATAATCTCAGCGAGTGCCGAACGTTTTATCGGGAGGTCCTTAATTGCGAAGAAGGCCGAAGCAGTGATCATTGGGTCGACTTCAATCTCTTTGGGCACCAACTGGTCATTCATTACAAACCAAAATCGCCGACGGAAGCCCTGCATCACAATCCCGTGGATGGGCATGACGTGCCCGTTCCACATTATGGCGTGGTCCTCCCCTGGGACACCTTTCAATCATTTTCCAAGGAGCTTAAAGCAAAAGGGATACATTTCATCATAGAACCCTATATACGATTTGCTGGACAAGTAGGCGAACAGGCCACCATGTTCTTTTTAGATCCCGCCGGAAATGCCTTGGAATTCAAGGCTTTTAAGGATATAGGGCAGTTGTTCGCGAAGTGATGCTACCTAGAATTGAATCGTGGCAATTATAATTGGTCCATCTAAAAAATAAGCTTCCTTTATATCTAACTTTAAGGATATACCTGGGATAGCATCAAGGATGCTATTCAATCGTTAGTGATCAATAAAAATAGCAGACTTAAATCAAAGCAATGAAGATATTATTAATCTTACTCGGCGTAATATTTTTAGCCTTTATTTTTATACAAATTTTTGCTGTTAGGGGACAAAGAAATATTGAAACATATCCTTATGTAGTCAATAAAAAATATAACTCATTTGAAATACGCAGCTACGAGGCAAGTTTGTTTACTTCCGTCAAACTCTCTAATAAAGGATATAAAGATACATCGAGCAAAGGTTTCTCCATTTTAGCCGGCTATATTTTCGGAGGAAATGAAAGGAAAGAAAAAATAGCTATGACCTCCCCTGTAGCAATATCTTTGGAAGACTCTATGACTGTAATGTTTATGGTTCCAAAAAAGAATAAAAAAGAAACGCTTCCTAAACCTAACCAATCCCAGATAGAATTTAGGGAAGAGCCAGCAAAAATTGTTGCTTCAATTGCCTTTGGTGGTTGGGCTAATGATGAAAAAATAGAAAAGTTTAAAGAAAAACTAAAAGCAGCGTTGGATGAAGAGGGAATCACTTACACAAATCGATTTTACTTTTTAGGATATAACCCACCTTTTGAAGTCTTTAATCGTAAAAATGAAGTTATTGTCGAGTTGCATAGTGATGCTCTTGACATAATTAAAAAATAATAATGTCAATACGAATTTGGTAGTATTAGGTTTTATAAAGTCAACCGAGCTTGAAAGATATGGTCATGTTGGAAGGCTTATTGTCAAAGAACGGCAAGTAAAAAGTAAGAAAATAATTTAGAAAAAAAGAAAACGCCTACCAACAATCGATAGGACGATCCGTGTCGCTAAGCGCGCCACCGGCCCATATCGGGAGCGTTGCTTCATTTACTGCGACCAGGCCGTAGGCTGACGATCCCAACGATGTTTTTGCAATTCTTGATAGAGCTGCTTGGAAAGCACTTGACCATCACTGGTTGCGGTATTGGCAAGTACATTGCGCTCCTTTCGCATCCCCGGAATGATCGTACCCACCGTTTTGTTCATCAAAATGAATCGCAAGGCCATTTCGGCCATGGTCATCCCTTCGGGTATCAGGGGCCTCAATGCATCGGCATGATCCACGCTGGGAATCAGGTTTTCGGGTACAAAGTAGGTGCCGCGCCAATCGCCTTGCGGGAAGGTGGTTTGCTTGGTAAGGTTCCCCGTCAGGGTGCCTTCATCGAAGGGTACGCGGGCAATGACTGCGATATCCAAGGAATCACATAGCGGAAAAAGCACATCTTCCGGATTTTGGTCAAAGATGTTATAAATAACCTGTACTGCGTCGATTTTCCCGGTTTTTAAGGCTTTCAATCCGTTTTCAGGCTCCCAACGGTTTACGCTGATGCCCATGGCTGCCACTTTCCCAGATCTCTTCAAATCCTCAACGGCGCGTTGCCATTCTTCGCGGGACGACCACCCATCGTCCCAGGTATGAAACTGCATGAGGTCGAGCTGTTCGAGGCCTAAATTTTTTAACGTTTTTTCAGTATACTCTATTATATGGGAGGTCGGATACGACTGCTCAAAAGAATACTCTGGTCTTGCCGGCCACTTGAAATTCATGGGCGGAATTTTGCTGGCCGTATAGAGCTTCCTATTGGGATGTCTGCGCACCAATTGCCCCAACAATTCTTCGCTATGGCCTTCCCCATAACCCCAGGCCGTATCAAAAAAATTGACGCCGTTTTCTACGGCCACATCCAAAGACCTTCCCGACTGCTTATCATCCGATTCCGTCCATCCGGCCATGCCCCACATGCCATAGCCAATTTCGCTTACGTGCCAATCGGTTCTTCCGAATCTTCGATATTTCATATTATTTTTTTAGGACCTTGTTATTATCTTACTTATCTACTTTCAAACTGGCCAAATACTCGATTACATCCCGAATTTCCCTTTTAGAAAGGGCGCCGCCCATCGGTGGCATGCCCGACATCATATTTTCCCTTTTCTTGATACGCGAATGCGGTACTTCCATCGGTTCGGCATCCGACGTCCTTAGGATAAGTTCGTCTTTATTTTCTTCTTCCAAGATCCCGGTAACGGTCTGACCATCATTTAGGGTCAAGGTAACGGTACCAAAACCAGGAGCCAATCGGGCACTCGGCGTAATTAGGGCCTCCAATAATTGGTCCCTCGTTAGGGTATTGCCAATATTGTCCAGTTCCGGGCCGACTTTGCCGCCCATACCTCCAACCGCATGACAACGTACGCATTGTCCGGTCGAATTGGTGTTAAAAAAGTCCCTTCCTTCACGCCAGTTACCGCCTTCCAACGTTTCCTTAAACGATTCCACATCGGTCCCTGTTGATTTTAAAGGTCCTAAATCTGCGATCAAGGCATCGGATCCAGTAAGTTCAACCGCTTCCACAAGGTCTAAAATAACGGCCGGGGACAATTTCTTCGCTTTGGCCTTGGCGATCATTTGACGCAATACCGCATCGGACTTCTCTAGGGGCATTTCCCCGAGTACGCTTAAGACCTTTTGTTGCTCTCGAATCGAACCGCTTTTAAAAATAGGGTCGACGATGGCCGGAAGATCTTCCTTGGCAAGGTTCAACTGGGTTATCAGACCTAAGGCCGCGGTTCGTACGTTAAAATCTGGATCTTTCATTCCTTGTTGCATGGCCGTTGCGATATGATCATATTTCAAGGTACCCAAGGCTTCCAACATGGCCGCGCGCACTTTGGGGGATTTACTGGTCGTCATTATTTTCCATAGATCCTGATTATGGTCCTGAATCCCCAAAGAACTCAAGGTCTTTGAAACCGACACCAATATATCCTCATTTGATTCCTTCAAAAATTCTGGAATAAGATTTTCCATCTTTTGTTTTACCGCATTTGATTCCCGACTTATTTCCCCACGATATCTCCCATCTACCCGATCTAAAACCGAGGGGGATGCCCAAGTACCAATAGCTGCTAGGGCCTCCCCCCTAAGATTGCCGGCTACATCATTTCTTTTGGCAAAAGCGATCAGGTCCTCCAATTGTTGATCACCACCAACGCGCAGTGCAGCATTGATACTTCTGCGGAGCAAAGGTTCGGAGGTGAAGCGCTTGTCGTTTAAAGTGGCCGCCAAGGCAGGCAACGCCGCTTCGATCGACCAATCATCGTTGATGGCCCGGGCCGCTTCGGTCACGATATATTCTTCGGAGTCGTTTAAAAATTGGGCCACATCGGCATTTTGCAACCTCCGCAAGACTAAAACCGCAGCAATACGGAGACTTCGGTTCGGGTTATTGACCAAGGCTACCATGGGGGCCGCTTCCCCAATTCTAAAAAGCGCAAATACGGCGGCATGTCGCAGGTATACATCCTCATCGTTGTTCGCCACGATCATATCCAACAAGGGCTGTACGGCTTCCTTGTATTTAATCCGCCCCAATGCCTGAGCGGCATAAAAACGAACCCTTGGGCTATCGGCCTTTAATAAGGGAACCATGGCCGAGGCAGCTCGTTCGTACTTCACATCGCCCAATACTTTTAAGGTCTGCGCCACAATTTCAGAATCGGTATTATTCAACAATTCCAATAAGTAGCCCGCTTTAGACGCTTCCTTCGACGCCAATTGACCAATACCCCAAATGCTGTGGATCTTCGCAAATTGATTCGGTTGTTCCTCGATCACCGTCTTAAAGGCATTATAGCCTTTATTCCCCCGATTTACCATTTCAAATTGGGCCTTTTCACGAATACGCATATCGCCATAAGACAACAAATCGGTCAATTCATCAACAGATTCATCGGCATACTCCAGGGTCATAAGCCGTTGAGTTTCCTTTCGTTCGGCTGCCAAGTCATTCTTGCCAGGGGTGACATCGAGTTTCCAGACCCGTCCATAATTTTTAGTGTTCCATCCGTTGATCCAATCGGCTACATATAATGCACCATCAGGTCCGAATTTTATGCCCGTCGGCAAGATGCCGCTCACCACATCTTTTTCTTCCTTCAGTTCAAAGGAGGCTCCCTTCGGTTGCAGACTAAATCCCCATATGTGGGAATTGGCAGGATTGCCTACGAATTCGACCAAGAAGAATTTATCAAGCCATTCCTTTCCCAAAGCGGTACCTGGATTGTAGACCATGCCTGTAGGGCCATTGTGATAGTTCATTATCGGAGGGATGATATAGGCGGCCTGACCTTCCCATCTGGGCACAAAGAGTCTTTCATCCATCCAAACATTATAGCCATTATTCAAGGGGTCGGTATATTTCCCATACTGCCAGTTCGCTCTCCAGCCGGCATCATGGCCTTCAACGATATGCACCAAGCGTTCGCTTTCGCCACGGTAATCGCCATCATTATCGGAAGAAATGATATTGCCATAGGCATCAAAAACAAATTCATGGGTATTGCGAAGTCCGGCCGCAAAGACTTCAAAATCGCTCCCATCCGGATTGGCCCGTACGATCACCCCTTGGTTCGGATACATATAATGTGCGCCATCGGGAAGTGTAAGATTTGCCCCAATGTCGCCAATTCCCCAGTATATTTTACCATCAGGCCCTTCTATGGCCCCCGACATCCCGTGGCCCCCAAAACCAATGTGCACCGCAAAACCATGTGCCAAGGAAGTCTTGGTATCAAGAACCTCGTCGCCATTGGTATCGGTCAATCGCCAAAAATCGGGTCCCACACCCACAAAAACGTCATTCTTACGCACTAATAGCGCTCCTGCCACATCGGTAATCTCATCATGGAAATCGTTCAGGATCCTGGTCGAAGATTCGGCCAAACCGTCTTTGTTGGAATCCTCCAAGCGCCAAATTTCTTCTTTCTCAACCGCCAAATCGTGCCAGTCATGGATCGAATCATGATTCAAGTCTTTTAACCATTCGTTCTCTTTGCTCTTTTCAGGGGCAAAGGTCTTATGAAGAAATGCCCTGCGATCTTCTACCGACTTGAAAGAAATAGAAGGCGTCATCCAATCCCGGTGACCGCGGATATCAAACTCTGAATTTTTCTGACGATTGGTCCGGGTAAGATAAACCCTTCCCAAATCATCGATGGACATGGCCACGGGATCGGGCGCCAACGAATCAGATGCCCACAGTGACAACGTAAGGCCATCGGCAACTTGGGCAGCCGTATTTTCACGGGTTTCCTTGGCCCTGGCAAGACCCGTTTCTATATCTTCATAGATGACCAAGGGGGTTTCCTTCGGCAATTCCGGTTTGCTTTTACAAGAAAATACCATGGTGCATAAAAGCAAAATCAAAGATGGGTAGCGTAGAAAAGTAAGAATCTTCATGGTTTAATGGTTTATCTTTTACAGTAGTTTAATATTGATGAAATGCATCGGAAACGAATGAAAGGACGGTGGGCAGGGCTTCACGCCAGTAGGTCCAGTTGTGCGCCCCATTACGCACGCGATACTCATGTGGAATTTCTTTTTTCCTCATGGCAATATGTACCAGACTGTTGCCCTCATATAGAAAATCGTCGTCCCCACAATCGATGTACCAGCGAACCGATTTGATCGTATCTGCCGGCACGCTTTCGATCAAGCTCAGGGCATTGTGTTGATCGAAGAACTGTTGCACTTCGGCCTCGGTAAACTTTTCGTCGGTTCTTTTCAGTCGTTCTTTCAGGTCATCCAAGGTCAACGGACCCACATAGGCACTCAAGGGGCAGGCCGATGAAAAGAGTTCGGGATGGTGCAGGGCGTACATAAATGAACCACCTCCACCCATAGAGAGTCCGGCCACGGCTCGGTATCTCTTATCACTTTTGACGCGATATTTTTGTTCGACATAGGGCATCAGTTCCTTAAAAAAGAAGTCCTCGTATTTCCAATCCCCCACATTAAAATACCCCCGCTTACCGGTATCGGCATCGGGCATAACGATAATCATCGGGGTAGCGGTACCCTCTTTAATGGCAGTATCGGTGATGCGCAGTACTTCGCCGAACTGCACCCAACCGGTCTGGTCGTCACCTGCACCGTGCAAGAGGTACAAGATTGGGTAACTACGCCCTGAAGTCTCATAGTCGGGCGGTAAATACACGGCATATTTTCGGTCACTTTTTAGGATTTTACTGGTCATGGAAAGGTTATCGAAGACCTTACCTGTTTGGGCCAAAATGGGCATGGCCACTACTAGACATAAGAGTTGCGGTATGATTTTAATATTCATCGGCTTGCGGTTGGTTTTAGCGGATACAAGATAGTAAAATGCGATGGATATTTCGAATTTGGTCGATAGACCATTTAGGTTCTGAATAAAATTGAGGATAATTATGATTCATTATCCATTTTATTCTGTAAAATTTGCCCAAGATCCCAATTATTCAACAGTACATGGGCATGATTTGTTCTTTTTCGAAATCAACAGGTTGAGTTCAAATACACCATGCCCATCTAAAGGCCAAAGAACTATCTAAATACAGGAATTTTGATAACCTGTTAATTTTCTTGATAACCCCAATCCTTCATCATTTTCAGGTCGGTTTCGACACATTCCATGGGGGTTTTTCCTTGGTAGGATTCCTGTTCGATAATAAAGTCGGTCGTTCCCCCTATTTTTTTGCATTTTTTGATTACGGCTTCGACCCCTACAATGCCTTTTCCGAGTAGGGTGCTCTCATATTCATCATCTCCCGAACTCTTAATTTCATCCTTTACATGTACCGAAGGAAAACGACCTGGATATTTTTCAAGCCACATATCTGCGGTCGCTCCGCCATTCATCATATTACCAAAGTCAAGTTGTTGAATGACAAGCGATGGGTCGGTTTTTTCTAAAATTATGTCATATAATAGCTCGCCATTTACCTTATGGTCGAATTCGAAGTCATGATTGTGGTAACCAAATCTCATGTTATATTTCTGGCAAAGTTCCCCACACTTGTTAAAGACCTCCATAAAAGCCAATAGTTTATCGTAATCCGTCCATATTTTCTCATCCAACCAAGGGCTGATAACAAAGTTTTGTCCCATGGTGGCCGCATCTGCGACGGTTTGTTTCCAAATATCGGTAAAGTCGTTTTTTCCCGGATCCCAATGGTTCATTCCCAGAACGGTGTGGCCACTGGGCATGGCCATACCCAGATCATCCAATATTTTTTTGAATTCAGGCGGAGACCATCCATAGAATTTGCCGTCAACATAGTTGGCATGTTCGACATGTTTATACCCCATCTTGGCCAGGGCTTCTAGACTTCCCAGGGGATCTTTCCCCATATCATCGCGTATGGAGTATAATTGTACCCCGGTTTTAATGCCTTTTGACATGGGTGTGAACGAATAGCTCGGCATCACGGTCAAAGCCGTTGTTGCCAAGGCACTGCTTTTTATAAAATTTCGTCTAGAATTGTTCATGATGCCGGTATATTTGAAATATAGAATTTTAATTAAAACTATTTTAAATATAGTGAATATTCCTAAGAATGGGCCGGGCAAAATAAATAGCCGATTCTAAGAGCTAGAAAATACCATTTAAAGATCCTCTCGCTAAATATTTCCCGATTTTAGTAACACGAAAACCTATTTGGCTGCGTGTCGATCACGAATTAAATTATTTTTAATAGCTTGCCCCAACAAAGAAATTGGTGCGACCGAGGCCGTAACCTAGAGCGCACCAATTGAAATTTGTTCATGCCTCATTATTTGGTGTACCACCAA
Source organism: Maribacter sp. (assembly GCA_022865355.1). Classification (GTDB taxonomy): domain Bacteria; phylum Bacteroidota; class Bacteroidia; order Flavobacteriales; family Flavobacteriaceae; genus JALHST01. Next base: position 17,622 of record JALHST010000015.1, read on the forward strand.
AGACATGTTTAAATTCTTAAAGGTTATGACCAGAATTTATCCCAGGTATAAAGATCGTACAGGAACTCCCTGGCATTGAAAACCTTGCCATCCTTTAACTCGAAAACAATGCAACAATCGGCATTTAATTGTTTGCCTTTTCGGGTAGCCGTATTGTTTTGAATGCCAACAATATGGCCATCATCACAAATTGCCAAGTTTTTCAAATTTGCCTTAAATGTGCCAGCGGTTTCGCTACCAATTTTCCCGAAATGGGCCATAATTGCATCACGTCCCTTAAAAGTTCCGGCCATAGGGCTATTGCCTGGTGAGTGCCATGTAGAATTTATGTGGAATAGGTCGGTAAGGGTTTTCATGTCGGCAGCGTTGAAGGCGGTATAACCTCGTCTTACAACTTCTGCATTCTGTCTTGCGGTGTTTACGGTAAGTGTTTCCATTTTATTACGATTTAGAGTTGTTAAATCATTATAAAATTAGCTACTTAAATTCAATTAAAAATTAACCTCGGTTAAAATCGTATCGTTTACGCAAAATTCTTCTCCGTATTCTACTAAGAGATGGGCCGGCAATCCCGAGATATGAGGAAATATGATAGAGCGGTATGTGTTCGACGATATCGGGTTGCAGCCTAATAAGATCCATATAGCGTTCCTCTGCCGATTTAAAGAAGAAGCTTTCGGCTCGATTATTCGCAATGTCGAAGGCCCGTTCTGCCACCAATCTACCAAAACGTTCCCATCCGTGTGATTTAAGGTAGAGCGATTGCAAGTCTTTATGATCAATGCATATGGCCTGGGATTCGGTTATGGCCTGTGTATAATAATTACACGGGATTTCATGAATAAAACTTTTATAGGCGACTACAATTTGATGTGGCAGATACAAAAAGATGTTTTTTTCAATCCCCTCCTCATTCATCAAATAGGCCCTGAAATACCCCTCGGTCGTAAAGCCCAAATAGTTGCAAACACAGCCACAGGCATTATAAAAATCACCTTTCTAAAACTCCTTTGTTTCCCAAAAAGGAATCGAAATATCAAAGTCCTCCTTACCCAATTGGGCGAAATCGAAAAGTGCATTTCGAAGTATTTCCAGTTGTGTCATGATGTGATCCCTATCTTATAAAATTAGGGAAATGATCACAACGGTTCTTCTTAATTAGCGTGAGTTTAACATCCCAACTCATATCTTTTTGAAAAGTAAAAATCAAATCTTTCCTACTCTTTGCAAATGAATTGTTGCACAAGCGAAAATATTAGATTGAAAGTATTGCCACTTCTTTTGTACATGATGGAATTCAATTCAACCTTGGTTATAATCACTGGATGCTATTGGCTTAAAAGTATTGATTGTACTCGGCCAGTATTTGATTGGTACCTACGAATTCTAACGCCCCGTCATCCTTAAAAATGTTTCGGGATAGCGCTCACCGACCACTTGTATTTGTGACAGGGCAAGTTCTATTTCTTGTAGATCCTTTGCCGAAAGTACAAGAGTGGCAGCCTGATTATTCTCGATCAAACGGCTCAATTTGGTGGTGCCCGGTATGGGAACTACCCATGGTTTTTGGGCCAAAAGCCATGACAAGGCTATCTGGGCGGGCGTCGCATC
>JALHST010000142.1 GCA_022865355.1 Maribacter sp.
GATTAGATGTTTTTAAAGAACTTCGAGAAATGGGATACCCTCCTAGGATGGGTCGTTTTTTTTATTGCGCTGATAACCTATATCATTACCGTTGAACCCACCAGCAGTTTTTTGGATGCGGGCGAATACATCTCTACCTCCGCCAAATTGCAGGTAGGCCATCCGCCCGGGGCACCCCTACTACAAATGATCGGGGCCTTTTTTGCGATGTTCGCCTTGGCACCGGATCAAGTGGCCCGGATGGTAAATTATGTGTCAGGGGTTTCGAGTGCCTTTACCATCCTCTTCCTATTCTGGACCATTACCAATTTGGCCCGTAAATTGATCGACCGTGAGGAAAAACTGACCAATAGTAAATGCATCGCCATCTTGGGAAGCGGCCTGATAGGGTCGTTGGCCTTTGCCTTTAGCGATAGTTTCTGGTTCAATGCCGACGAGACCGAAGTGTATGCCATGGCCAGTTTCATCATGGCCATTTTGCTCTGGCTGGGACTAAAATGGACGGACAATCTGGATGATTCGCGCGGCAACCGATGGCTGATACTGATGTCATATATCGTTGGCCTTACTTTCGGGATCCAGTTCATGGGCTTTTTGGCAATTCCGTCCATAGGCCTGCTCTATTATTTCAAGACCTATAAAACCACGACCGTCAAAAATTTCTTGATCGCAAATATTGCGGTCATAGGGATCCTCATGTTGGTCTATAAATTTTCATTGACCTATGTCCTAAAAGTGTTCGGGTGGGGCGAAGTCTTCTTTATCAATAGTATCGGACTGCCTTTCAACTCGGGGTCCATCATCATCGGGTTGCTTTTTGTGGGGGCGTTTTATTATGGCCTACGGTATACCCGAAAAAATAATTTTAAGACCGCCAATACCATCGTGCTCTGTCTTATGTTCCTTTTATTCGGATTTTCTTCCTGGGTAATGCTTCCTATTCGGGCCAATGCCAATGTGGTCATAAACGAAAACGATCCGTCGGATGCCCGATCTTTGTTGGCCTACTACAATCGGGAACAATATCCCGGAGTGGACAGTCCGGTGTACGGAACCTATTACTCAGATATGTTTGCGCCTGCCGGGGAAGACAAAGACGAGAAGCCCAAATATGAAAAAGATGAGACCTTGGGGAAATATATCATCGTAAACCATTATAAAAATGCCCTCCAAGGCCCGAATCCAAATCATCAAGGCCTACTGCCCCGCATGTGGAGCACTCAAAATGCCGAGAATTATATGCGCTATTTTGGCCCCCTGGATTTTAAGATGAAACAATCGAACGAAGAACTTCGCAAGGCGGTGGATCAGGTAAAAACTGGCTTTGCCAATGGCGAAATCGATGCCGAGCAGTATATTAGTTTTCTCAAACGCTTTGGGGAGTACCTTGAAGTGCAGCCACCTAGCGTATGGCAGAATATTAAATACATGTTCGAATTTCAGTTCGGCTACATGTACTGGCGTTATTTTATGTGGAATTATGTTGGAAAACAGAATGATGTTCAAGGCCGATATAATGATAACGGAAACTGGTTAAGTGGCATCAATTTTATCGATAGTATGCGGCTGGGAAGTCAGGAGAACCTTCCGAGCGATATCAAAAATAATAAGGCACGCAACACCTATTTCTTTTTGCCCTTGATTTTAGGGCTTATCGGGCTCATTTTCCAAGTATCGAAAAACCCAAAGCAGTTTTGGGTCTTGCTCGTTTTCTTCCTGTTTACCGGAATAGCGATCCAGTTTTATACCAATCCGGCCATTTTTCAGCCGCGGGAACGCGACTATTCACTCGTAGGATCGTTTTATATCTTCGCCATCTGGATCGGTTTGGGGGTTTACGGACTTTTCGACGAGTTTAAAAAATGGGTGAAACCAAAAGTGCTGGCCCCGGCAATCACTTTGATCTGCCTTTTGGCCGTACCCTCCGTAATGGCCTATCAAAATTGGGATGACCACGATCGCGCGAACCGATATACGGCCAGGGCATCTGCGAAAGCCTATCTCGATTCGTGTCAGGAAGATGTAGGGGCTATTTTGTTTACCATCGGCGATAACGATACCTTTCCGCTGTGGTATGCCCAGGAAATCGAAAAATACCGTACCGATGTACGCATTGTCTGTACCAGCCTTTTCGAAACCGATTGGTACGTCGACCAAATGAAGCGCAAGGCCTACGAAAGCGACCCGATTCCATCACAGATTGGCCATGATCGCTATCGTTTGGGATCAAGGGACATTTTGTACCATCAAGGCATCACCGAAAATCGATGGCCTATCAAGGATTTTATCAATTGGATCGACAGTGACAAACCTCAGACCAAATTGAGGCACATTCTGCAACAGCAAGGGGCAGATTTGAGTGATTACTCCGAGAATACGCTGAACATCGTTTATTACCCTACCAACAAGATCCGCATTCCCGTCAATAAGAAAAACGTTTTGGAGAGTGGGCTGGTAAAAGAAAAAGA
>JALHST010000143.1 GCA_022865355.1 Maribacter sp.
GAAAAGGCCAATGGAAAATTCCAATGCCAGCGATATTTCATATCCCCTGGGGTCCAACCATATCCTGCTTCGGGCCAAACCCGCACATCTCGTGCATGCCCGGTAACCGCATTATATCGCTGAAGACCACCATCATAACATCCAGACCAAACGATATTGTTGTCAAAGGGGTCGGGTTGTGCAAAACCACTCTCACAACCACCGACTCCTTGCCACAGCCCGAGGGGAATATATCCTTGCAGGCTATTGCTGGGCCCTTTGTACGAATAACCATCTTGGCGGTTGCCATAGACATTATAAGGTATCTGATCATCGACTGAGACATGGTACATTTGTGCAATGGGGAGAACCACTCGTTGAAAGGTCTCGCCATGATTGAGACTTATGCTGGCACCACCATCATGGGCCACCATAAGGCGATTTGCATTAGTAGGATCCACCCAGATATCATGATTATCACCCCCGGCCTTATAACCTGATTCTATGGTCTTCCCACCATCTTTCGATATACTGAACTTTACGCTTGCAAAATACAATTCGTTGGGATCGGTCGAAGAAACCGCCATACGGGTGTAGTACGGTGCCCGTTCATTGATATCATGGTTGCGCGTTTGCAACGTCCAGGAATTCCCAAAGTCATCGGAGCGATATAAGGCCGGACTCTCGATTTCAAACAGGGCATACACAATATTGGGTTGCGATGGAGAAATGACCACGGCTGTTTTACCCACGGGTTTTTCTTTTCCACCTGGCAATCCTTTTTGGTTAAGGGGCTCCCAGTCTTCTCCGCCGTTGGTCGTACGATATATGCCTCCCCCAGGTCCTCCACTACGAAGGCCCCACGTGTTGATGTGTATCGACCATAAGGCGGCCATAAGGTTGTTCGGGTTTTTGGGATCTATTGCCAGGTCTGCGGCACCGGTATTTTCATCGATGAAAAGGATGCGTTTCCAAGTTTGGCCACCGTCCATCGTTTTGAAGACACCCCTTTCCTGCTGGGGTCCATAAGTATGCCCTAGGGCGGCTACAAAAATGATATCGGGATTGGTTGGATGCACGAGAATACGCCCGATTCGTCCGGTTTTTCTAAGCCCCATATTTTTCCAAGTTTTTCCGGCGTCCTCCGATTTATAGATGCCATCTCCAATGGCGTGGGCCGGGCGTATTATAAAGGTTTCCCCCGTACCGGCCCAAATGATATCGGGATTGGTAGGGGTAATGGCCAAAGCACCAATCGAAGAAACATCCTGGTCATCGAAAATCGGTTTCCATGAAACCCCGGCATCGGTGGTTTTCCAAAGTCCGCCGGAAGCCGCGCCGATGTAAGTGATCATAGGATCCCCGGGCACCCCGGCAATGGCAATCGTGCGATTTCCTTCAGGACCAATAAAACGGAATTTTAGATTTTCGAATGCACCGGGATCCGCCTGTGGGAAAATGATAAAAGGAACACAGATGAAGAGTACAATTCGCAGGAACGTTTTTTTCATGGTTTTTCATTTGGCGTGAATTGGTGCTAAATTTACAAATAATGTTCACAAAGGGGGATTCTCAAAAATCTTATTCCAATTGCATGCCGAAGCAAACTGTAATTCATAAATTTGACCCCATAAATGTTATGCAATGAAATACGAATTGATTCCGAGTACGCTATTTAAGAAGAACCGTAAAAAATTTATGGCCCGCATGAAGCCAAAAAGTATTGCGGTCTTCAATTCGAACGATATTTATCCGATAAGTGCAGATAGTACCATGCCCTTTCAGCAACATCGGGATCTTTTTTATCTGAGCGGTGCAGATCAGGAAGAAACGGTTTTGGTCTTGTTCCCAAGTGCCCTCGACAAGAAACATCGCGAAATACTCTTTGTCCGTGAGACGAACGACCATATTGCCATTTGGGAGGGGGAAAAGCTTACCAAGGAAAAAGCGACACAGGTTTCAGGAATACATACCATTTATTGGCTCAAGGATTTCGACAAGATTTTTTTTGATTTAATGACCGAAGCCGAGACCATTTATTTAAATACGAACGAACATTACCGGCAGGCTGTTGTGACGCAAACCCGCGAAGACCGTTTTATTGAGAAAACGAAACAAAAATTTCCAGCACATCTGGTTGCCAAAAGCAACCCCATACTTCAAGAAATTAGGGGTATCAAGGAACCCGAGGAAATTATTTTGATGCAAAAGGCATGCGATATTACCGAGAAGGGCTTTCGAAGGGTATTGAATTTTGTAAAACCAGGAGTTTGGGAATATGAGATCGAGGCTGAACTACTGCATGAGTTCGTTAGCAATCGTTCAAAAGGTTTTTCCTATACGCCTATAATCGCTGCGGGCAACAGCGCCAACGTTTTACATTATATAGAAAATAACCGGCAATGTCAAAAGGGGGATCTTATTTTGATGGATGTCGCCGCCGAATATGCCAATTATTCAAGCGACCTCACTCGTACTATTCCCGTAAGCGGTACGTTTAACAAACGACAAAAGGAAGTGTATTTGGCCGTACTTCGGGTGAAAAACGAAGCCACCAAAATGTTGGTCCCAGGAACTATTTGGGCCGAGTACCATAAAGAAGTGGGTAAGATTATGACTTCCGAACTTCTAGGCCTGGGTTTACTGGACAAGGCCGATATTCAAAATGAGGATAAGGAATGGCCCGCATATAAAAAATATTTTATGCATGGCACCAGTCATCATATTGGCCTTGATACCCACGATTATGGTCAACTCAAGACCCCGATGAAAGCCAATATGGTCTTTACGGTTGAACCGGGAATTTATATCCCCGATGAGAAAATGGGCATTCGTTTAGAAGATGATGTGGTAATCCAGGAGAAAGGTGCGCCTATAAATCTTATGAAAAATATACCAATAGCGGTGGAGGAGATTGAGCAATTGATGGCGAATTAGTTCTTGGTTGCTAGTTTTAGTGAGATTCGCTACTTTGAAAATCGGCTAATGACAAACGTTATATAAGCGATTTTTGTAGGTCGGAAAATGTCAATTTATCTTGATTCCTGATTCAAAACGGGCAACTACACTTATTGGACGACATAGCACCTTAAAATTGAAGATTATTATTAAAAATACGTGAACTAGACTTTCATTCTTTACGTCCAATTAAATTTGCCATAATAAAAACTGTTACTGCCGGCAACACCCACCCCAAACTATAATCATTCAAAGGAATCCACGAGAAAGTTTCCCCTTTGGGGGCTAGGAGGCTTACACTCCCTAAAAAATCAGGAATACTGAATAAAATGGTCGCAATGATTACCGCGCGAAAAACCGAAGGAGAAGCAAACCGATTTGGGACCACATTTAATAAGATCAATACGATGGTAATGGGGTAAATGAACATCAGGGCCGGAAGTGCTACGGCAATAATATAGGCCACATTGAACTGCCCCATGGCGACGCCTAGGAAACTGCCAATGATTGCTGTAATCAAATAGGCATTTTGAGACCCCGCAAAGCGGTATTTTACAAAATCTGCCGTACCGGTTACAACGCCTACGGCCGTAGTAAAACAAGCGAGGCTTACTAGAACGCTCAAAAACAGATTTCCGGCGCTACCCAAGGTTGCTAGACTTATACTACTCAAAAGGGCGGTTCGGGAAATATCGGCGTCAAATTGTGTATTCATGAGTGCCCCTGTCAGGATGAGTCCGGCGTAAATTAGGAAGAGTGCCAAACCCGCCAACCACCCTGCACGTCGGATCAATTGTTTTTTTGCTTCAAAGGGTTCCTTGGGATATTTTAGGTCGATTGAAATGATGATGACCCCACCTACAACAACGGCGCCGATGGCATCAAAGGTTTGGTAACCCTCTAAAATTCCATCACTAAACGGATTGGAAAAAGTGGTCTGCCCAAATTGAAAGTCAAAGGAAAACAAGGTAATTCCGATGATGATAAACAAAATAAGAATGATGCCGGGGGTCAATACTTTCCCCAAGATGTCCAGAATTTTCGAACGGTTGATAACAAATAGAAATACCAATATAAAATAAAGTATACTGGTCAACAACGGGGGGGTGTCAAAAAAAGGTTGTATGGCCATTTCATGGGTAACGGATGCCGTTCGAGGAGAGGGCAAGGAAATTGAAATAGCATATACAATATAGCAATAGATAATGCTAAAAGTGGGGGATACTTTGTTGGCAAAGTCGAGCATCGTTCCTTGCAAGCGGGCATGGGCTAAAATACCAAATAAGGGAATAAGCACCGCGGAAACACAAAACCCTAGGGCCACTAGCCACCACAAATCACCCGATTTAAATCCGAGCAAGGGGGGTAGTATTAAATTTCCCGCACCAAAGAAAAGGGAGAACAACGCAAAGGCCGTTACAAAAGTTTCCTTGGTTTTGTTCATAGCAGCTCTGATTAAACCGCTGAAAGATATAGAATTTTAACTTGCGGTGCTGCAAGGGGTTATTCTTAGATTAATAATCATAAAATATTAAAAATCAACTTATTAGATATTGGTTTAGACGGCGAATGAAAGAAGCCGTTTATAGAAATAAATACCGTTCATCGAAAACATGCCTTAAATCAGTATAAATATCCAATAAAAAATAGTAAATATGCGTTCTAAACTCAAAGTGTTCCGTGAACCACTTTTTAATCCCTAAATTGTTAATAATATCCTGCATTCAAGGTCCCCTAAATCCTGAAGGTGCAATCTAAAAGCCTACATCATGAAAAAAGTATTTTGCAACATTTTTGGTCATCATTATGCTGTATCGAAAAAAATTACCCTGCATATCAAGGAATACAAATGCATTCACTGCGGCAGGGAAGTAACTACCGACGTTAGTGGTAATCTATCTGCATTGACACCTGAGCTTCAGGATATCAATAATACCTTGGAAAACATATATCAAAAAAGACATAGAGCGGCGGATCACGCGGCTTAGTTATACTGTGATTTAAGAGTTCCATATTGATTCAATATGGAATTTGCACCTATTCCTGGAAATTTAGAAAGCACCTTATCTTCTCATCTGTCGTATGCCCCACAATAGCTGAGTTAGGATTGCCCTTTATTTTCGGGAATTTTTTTTGGCAAGTTTTTTTGGGAATGCAATCTATTTCATTCCCGGCCGTTGTCAGCTAGGAAATGAATTCCATCCCTGTGCGGTCAAGGGAATTTTTGAATTCCCGCGAGTTACCAAATGTGCCCCTTCCCCAGCTTCGGTCATATGCCCAATGACGGTGAAATTGGGATTGCCCTTTATCTTTGGGAAATCTTTTTGGTTTATGGTAAACAATAATTCGTAATCTTCGCCCCCACTTAATGCAACGAGCGTACTGTCTAATTTAAATTCCTCACAAGCGGCTATAACCGTAGGATCCAATGGTATTTTATCCTCAAAAAGATTGCAGCCTACATGGCTTTGCTTGCATAAGTGCAAGATTTCGGAGGAGAGACCATCACTGATATCGATCATGGCCGTAGGCTTGACCTCCAGTTTTTTTAGAAGTTCGACGATGTCTTTTCGAGCTTCCGGTTTAAGCTGTCGCTCTACGATATAGGAATAGGGTTCCAAATCGGGCTGGTTATTGGGATTGACCTTAAAAACCTCTTTTTCACGTTCCAACACCTGCAGTCCCATATATGCCGCACCAAGATCCCCCGAAACTACCAAGAGGTCATTCGCCCTTGCGCCGGCGCGGTAGGCAATTTCTTCGGCTTTGGCTTCCCCCAAGGCAGTTATGCTTATGAGCATTCCCGTTTTTGACGAGGAAGTATCCCCTCCGATCAAATCAACCTCATATTTTTTTGTTGCCAAGGCGATACCTTGGTACAATTCTTCCAATGCTTCTAGGGGAAAGCGATTTGAAACGGCTATGGACACCAGGATTTGGGTCGCTATGGCATTCATGGCATAAATATCGGATAGATTTACGATTACCGATTTATATCCCAGGTGTTTTAAAGGCATATAGCTCAAATCAAAATGAACACCCTCTATTAAAAAGTCGGTCGAAATTACAGTCCTGTTTTTAAGGTGCAGGACGGCGCCATCGTCACCTACCCCTTTTTCCGTTGAGGCCTGGCTAGGGGCAAAATTTTTGGTGAGATGGTCAATGAGCCCAAATTCACCAAGTGCTTCCAGGTCTGTCTTTTTATCGTTTTTATTCGCTAGCATCTTACAAAAATAGGGAGGATATATTTTATAAACGTATCTTTGCGGGGAGAAAGAAAATACAATTTTTGGTACAGATAATTTGAATCGCAACGAATGGCGGAATTTTTTAGCCAGGTTGTTCAATACTTCATTCAGATGAAAAAATTGCTTTTCCATGGTATTCTTATTACCTTATTTCTTGCCTGTTCAAAAAATGATTCCCAAATTGATATGCCCGAGGTTGTGCTACCTCCCGATGCCACCAATGGGGGCAATGATGCGGAAGTGACAATGTCTTTCAAGCCTTGTGAAAATGGCATGGCCGGGGAATATCCCTGCAATGGGTATGACTTCTTAGGGAGAATTTCGCTTGCCGATTTTGGGGCACAATCTGGCAATGACATCTGGGGGTGGACCGATTCAGCGACCGGCAAGGAGTACGCCTTAATGGGCTTGGATAATGGTACGGCCTTCGTCGATATCTCGGATACCGAAAATTTAATATATTTAGGAAAGTTGCCCACCGCTACGTCAAATAGTGTATGGCGGGATATCAAAGTATACCGCGATTTCGCCTTTATCGTATCGGAGGCCACTGACCATGGCATGCAAGTTTTCGATCTGACCAAACTGAGAAATGTTGCCAATGCGCCACAAGACTTTGTGGTCGATGCGCGTTATACGGGCTTCGGCAATTCCCACAATATTGTAATCAATGAAGCAACGGGTTTCGCCTATCCCGTAGGAACCACTAGGGAGGATCTCTACAATGGTGGTGCACATTTCATCGATATTCAGGACCCCTTGCAGCCTATTTTAGCAGGAGGGTATGGTCTAGATGGCTATTCACATGACGCGCTGGTGGTCACCTACTCGGGCCCCGATCCGGATTATATAGGTGCCGAGATATATGTCGGCTCTAATGAGTCAACCGTGGTAATAATAAATGTAACCGACAAGGACAATCCGACCCATATCGCCTCCTTGATATATCCTTATCGCGCCTATACCCATCAAGGGTGGTTCACCGAAGACCAACGATACTTCCTTTTGGGCGATGAACTTGACGAAATAAATTCGGGGTTTAATTCGCGTACCTTGATTTTTGATTTTACCAATCTGGACAATCCCTTACTGCATACCACCTATTCGGGGAGTACCGCCGCCATAGATCATAATGGCTATGTAAAGGGCGATGAATTTTACCTGGCAAACTATACGGCCGGTATCAGAGTGCTCGATATTTCGGGAATAGCGGGAAAGTCGATCACCGAAAAAGGTTATTTCGATACATTTCCATCCTCAAATGTTGCCGATTTTAACGGCGTGTGGAGTGTATACCCCTATTTTGAAAGCGGAAAAATCATTATAAGTGATATAAATCGGGGCTTGTTCGTGGTTAAAAAGTCAGAATAAATGAAGCAACTTGGAGTGATTTGTCTTTTTTTGTGCTTGTGCCTGTTCTCGTGTTCGAACGATGCCGATGATACTTTTGGGAATATTCAAGCCCATAGGCAATTTTTGGGCGAAATCGATTGGGTCAGGAACTTTGGCGGTAGCAGTGAGGAAACACCACGCGCTATTATTGCGACCAGCGATGGCGGTTTTGCCATTTTGGGCTATACAAATAGTACCGATGGCGACCTCGATGGCAAGGCGCTTCCCGTCAACGATTATTGGCTATTAAAATTAGATGGCGACGGGGATATGCAATGGAACAAGACCTACGGTGGCAGTAAGGATGACCTTGGGCAGTCACTTGCACAGACCCATGATGGCGGTTATATTCTTACCGGCTACGCCATGAGTGCTGACGGTGACGGCAGTAATAATAACGGGTTTCATGACAATTGGATTGTAAAGTTGGATGCCTCGGGGAATATTCAATGGGAAAAAAGCTTTGGCTTTTCGGGACATGATCATTCGTATGACATAATTCAAACCGATGACGGGGGGTTTTTTTTCGTCGGATTTTTAGACATTACTTCTGCCAGGGCCGATGGGTATACTGAAAAAGGAAATTCACTTACCAGACATGGTGTTGGCGAATTCTGGGGCACAAAGCTGGATGCCGAAGGCAATATTGAGTGGCGAAGATACTTTGGAGGAAGCAACAATGATAGGGCCCACGCCGTCGTTCAGGCGTCTGATGGAGGCCTCGTTATGGCAGGTTTTTCTGAAAGCAACGATTTTGACGTTTCGAATAGCAAGGGGAGTTATGATTTTTGGGTATTAAAGATCGATACAACGGGTAACCTACTTTGGGAGCGTTCCTTTGGGGGGTCGGGTATCGAAATTTCACAGGATATTGCAAGGACCAACGACAACGCCTATGTAATCACCGGAAGTACATTTAGTACAGATAAGGACGTTTCAAATAACCATGGCGCCTCGGATGTCTGGTTGATTAAAATTGACGATGAAGGGGGGCTAGTATGGGAAAACACCTTGGGCGGTAGCGGGTTTGATGCGGCGGAGGGAGTAAGGGCAAGTAGGGATGGAGGATTTATTATTACCGGCAATTCAAAAAGCTCGGATATGGATGCTTCGAACAATGCCGGGGAAAATGATATATGGCTCATTAGGACCGATGCAACCGGTAACAGAGTCTGGCAGCGAAATTTTGGTGGTTCGGGTCTCGATTTCGGATTCGATGCCATCGAAAATTCCGATAACAGCATACTTCTTGTAGGCGAAACTTCGAGTGACGATTTCCCGGGCCTTCAACACAAGGGAATGTCTGATATTGTGGTAGTCAAAATAAAATAATGCAGTGGTAAAATCGAGAAAGCAGTAATTGATTCCCAGGGCCTTGAAGGATTTATTTAAAAGGGTTAGGCCAGCTCATCTCTAAAAAAGTGGAGATCTATTATTTTCAAATGGGCATTGGCATAGGAAAACCCTATGCCTTTATTCGTTATAATAATGTTAGGAAATGTGGTAAAACACTACTAATGCCCTATATTTGTAAACTATTTAGAATCATAACAAATAATGATACAGGTTTCAGAAACGGCTAAGAAGCGGGTCATAGACCTAATGACCGAAGAAGGCTATGATGCAACAAAGGACTATGTGCGGGTCGGCGTAAAAAGTGGCGGCTGCAGCGGACTGTCTTATGAATTGAAATTCGACGATAAAATCAATGAATCCGATAAAGTCTTTGAAGACAACGCGGTGCGCATTATCGTCGACAAAAAGAGTTTTTTATATCTCGTCGGAACGGTTTTGGAATATTCAGGCGGGCTCAATGGTAAGGGATTTGTTTTTAACAATCCAAATGCCCAACGCACCTGTGGATGCGGGGAGAGCTTCTCTTTGTAAATTGGGTTTTGAAGATAGGATAATTGGCCCAATTTAAAATTGGGAAATCAAAAGAAAAATGGCATATACCGAAGAAGAATTAAAAAAAGAACTCGAGACCAAGGAATATGAATACGGTTTCTATACCGATATCACATCGGATACCTTGCCAATTGGCTTGAATGAAGACGTAATCATCGCCATTTCAAAAAAGAAGGAAGAGCCTGATTGGATGACTGCTTGGCGCTTGGAATCTTACAAATATTGGCTGGAGATGGTCGAGCCCAACTGGGCCAACATTAAATACAAAAAGCCTGATTTTCAGGCCATTTCCTATTATTCGGCACCCAACAGCAAACCGAAATATAATAGCTTGGACGAGGTCGACCCAGAATTATTGGATACCTTCAAAAAGCTAGGGATTTCGTTAGACGAACAAAAAAAGTTGGCCGGGGTGGCGGTAGATATCGTAATGGATTCAGTATCCGTAGCGACCACGTTCAAAAAGACCTTGTCGGAAAAAGGGATCATCTTCTGTTCCATTTCGGAGGCGATCAAAGAGCACCCTGAACTTGTAAAGAAATATATGGGTTCGGTTGTGCCACAAAAGGATAATTTTTATGCGGCCTTGAATTCCGCAGTTTTTTCAGATGGCAGTTTCTGTTACATTCCAAAAGGGGTTCGCTGCCCAATGGAACTGTCTACCTATTTTAGGATCAATCAAGCCGGCACGGGCCAGTTCGAAAGAACCTTGGTCATTGCCGACGAAGGCAGTTACGTGAGTTATTTGGAAGGTTGCACGGCCCCATCCCGTGATGAGAATCAATTACATGCCGCGGTAGTAGAATTGGTAGCCTTGGACCATGCCGAGATAAAATATTCGACGGTGCAAAACTGGTATCCTGGTAATAAAGAAGGTAAGGGCGGGGTTTTCAATTTCGTCACCAAACGCGGTTTGTGCGAAAAAAACGCGAAGATTTCGTGGACACAGGTTGAAACCGGTTCTGCCATAACCTGGAAATATCCGTCATGTATCCTGAAAGGTGATAATTCGATTGGTGAGTTCTATTCAATTGCGGTTACCAACAATTTTCAACAGGCCGATACGGGAACCAAGATGATACATTTGGGCAAGAATACTCGAAGTACCATCATTTCCAAGGGCATCTCGGCTGGCAAATCGCAGAATAGTTACCGGGGGTTGGTGCAAGTGAACAGCAGGGCCGAAAATGCCCGGAACTTTTCACAGTGCGATTCCCTTTTAATGGGAAATGAATGCGGGGCACATACCTTTCCGTATATCGAGGTAAAAAATAAATCGGCCCAAATAGAACATGAGGCAACAACTAGTAAAATAGGGGAAGACCAGATTTTTTATTGCAATCAAAGGGGCATCCCGACCGAAAAGGCCATTGCCCTGATCGTAAACGGTTTTAGCAAGGAAGTGTTGAACAAACTTCCTATGGAGTTTGCGGTGGAAGCCCAAAAATTATTGGAAATAAGTTTAGAAGGTTCAGTGGGATAAGCTCATTTAAAAATTGAAAAATCAGATACAATGCTTAAAATCAAAAATCTGCACGCAAGCGTAGAGGATAAGGAAATATTAAAAGGAATCAATCTTGAGGTAAATGCTGGGGAGGTACATGCCATCATGGGTCCCAATGGTTCAGGCAAAAGTACCTTGGCCGCAGTAATCGCGGGGAAAGAGGAATTTCAGATTACCGAAGGCTCTGTCGAGCTCGAAGGGGAAAACCTTGAGGATTCAGCGCCTGAAGATCGGGCCCATAAAGGTATTTTTATGTCGTTTCAATATCCAGTAGAGATACCTGGGGTGTCGGTAACCAACTTTATGAAAACGGCCATCAATGAGTCTCGCAAAGCGCGGGGCCTTGAGGATATGCCAGCGAATGAAATGCTTAAACTCATTCGCGAGAAGTCTGAATTATTGGAAATTGATAGAAAATTTCTGTCACGTTCATTGAATGAAGGCTTTTCGGGGGGTGAGAAAAAAAGAAACGAAATCTTTCAAATGGCGATGCTCGAGCCCAAGCTGGCTATTTTGGACGAAACTGATTCTGGCCTTGACATCGATGCCCTTCGCATCGTTGCAAATGGGGTCAATAAATTGAAGAATAAGGACAATGCGGTTATTTTAATTACCCATTACCAAAGGTTATTGGAATACATCGTGCCTGATTTTGTGCACGTGCTTCATGATGGGAAGATCGTTAAGTCAGGGGGCAAGGAACTTGCATTTGAACTTGAAGAAAAGGGCTATGATTGGCTAAAGAACGAAGCGGTCGTTTAATTTTTTGGTTTTAAATTTTCCTTCGGGATTTGCCAACTTCAAATTACTATGTGTTAACTACTAAGTGTATGGACTTAAAAGAAAAATTGATTTCCTCCTTTATGGCGTTTGAAAGCGATGTAGATCTAGATCATCCTGTGCATGATATTCGTTCCATGGCGATCAAGAATTTCGAAAGGAAGGGGTTTCCCACAAAAAAAGAGGAGGCTTGGAAATATACGTCCTTGAACGGTTTACAGAAAATTGATTTTACCATCTTTCCGAAAGAGACCAATGCCTTGGAGTATAAAGATGTGAAAAAGTACTTTCTTCATGAGATCGATACCTATAAAATCGTATTTATTGATGGAATTTATAGCTCCTATCTTTCTGAAACCACACACGATGGTGTTGACATCTGCTTGATGAGTTCGGCACTTACCAAACCCATGTATGAGGCCATCATAGATGTTTATTTCAATAAGATAGCTTCACGCGATGAATCACTAACTACATTGAATACCGCCTTTAGCAGGGAAGGTGCCTATATCTATATTCCTAAAAACAAAATGCCTAAGAAGCCTATCGAAATATTGCATTTCGCCACTGGGAATGAGGCAACCTTGCTTTTACAACCAAGAAATTTAATAATCGCCGAAGAGAATGCCGAACTTCAGGTAATAGAACGACACCAAAGTCTAACGACCAACGAAGTTTTAACTAATTCGGTTACGGAGATATTTGCCGCTAAAAATGCCATCGTAGATTATTACAAGGTACAGAACAACGTTGGCACGGCTTCGTTAATCGACAATACCTATATCGATCAGAAGGATAAGAGTGTGGTCAAAGTGCATACGTTTTCATTTGGGGGCAACTTAACACGAAACAACCTCAATTTTTATCAAAATGGGGAATATATCGATTCAACATTAAAAGGAGTTACTATTCTGGGTGAGAAGCAGCATGTGGATCACTGTACTTTGGTCCACCACAAACAACCCAATTGTGAAAGCCATCAGGATTATAAAGGAATCTATGGGGAGAATTCTACTGGGGTATTCAATGGAAAAATCGTTGTAGACAAGATTGCCCAAAAAACGGATGCATTTCAGCAAAACAACAACATTTTGATCAGTGATAAGGCCACGATTAATTCCAAACCCCAATTGGAAATTTTTGCAGATGATGTAAAATGTTCCCATGGCTGTACCATTGGCCAATTGGATGAAAATGCCCTTTTTTATCTTCGGTCAAGAGGTATTCCGAAAAAAGAGGCCCAAGCGCTATTGATGTATGCCTTTGCGAACAATGTTTTAGAAAGTGTTCGCATCCCTGAACTGAAAACCAGGATCAATAAGTTGATAGCCAATAAGTTGGGGGTTAATCTTGGATTTAATTTATAGTTTCGGAGTAATTTAATAAACCCCGCATATAAGAACGGTACCAAAGGTTTTATCAGGGCTTTAAAGGATACGTCTTGATAGTGGCCACCTTGATTTTTGATATGATACAAACTGGTCTAGACATACAGGCAATACGCAAAGACTTCCCCATCTTAAAAAGAAAGGTAAACGGCATCCCACTTGTTTATCTTGACAACGCAGCAACATCCCAAAAGCCCCAACAAGTCATCGATGCCATTGTAGACTATTATTCGAACTACAATGCGAATATTCATAGGGGCGTTCATACCTTAGCGCAAGAGGCTACCGATAAGTATGAGAATGCCCGGATAAAAATCCAAAAGCATTTCAATGCAAGGAAAGCACATGAAATTATTTTTACCTCGGGCACGACACATGGTATAAATTTAGTTGCCAATGGCTTTACTTCCTTTATAAAAAAAGGGGACGAAGTATTGGTATCTGCCATGGAACACCATTCGAATATTGTGCCTTGGCAAATGTTATGTGAACGAACTGGGGCTGTTTTAAAGGTTATTCCCATGAACGAAGAGGGAGAGCTATTGCTTGGCGAATACCAAAAATTATTGAATTCTAAGACAAAATTGGTTTTCTGTAACCACGTTTCAAATGCCTTAGGGACCATAAATCCGATAAAGGAAATCATAGAAAGGGCCCATAAAGTAGGGGCAGCTGTATTGATCGATGGTGCCCAGGCCGCGGCGCATATAAAGGCCGATGTGCAGGCTTTGGATGTTGATTTTTATGTTGTTTCGGCCCATAAAATGTGTGGCCCTACCGGAATAGGCATGCTATACGGTAAAGAAGAATGGCTTAACAAGTTGCCCCCGTATCAAGGTGGGGGTGAAATGATTGCCGAGGTGACTTTTAAAAAAACGACCTATGCCGAGCTTCCCCATAAATTTGAGGCCGGGACACCGAACGTCAGCGGTGGAATCGCCTTTGGTACCGCGTTCGATTATTTGAATGCAATCGGTCTTGGCGCAATCGGGGAATATGAGCATGAACTTTTGGAATATGCCACTAAAAAGTTGGTGGCGATTCAAGGTCTCAGAATCTATGGGACGGCCAAAAACAAAACCTCGGTGATATCTTTTAACATTGAAGGCATTCATCCGTATGATATCGGTACTATTCTAGACAAATTGGGTATTGCCGTTCGTACGGGACACCACTGCACACAACCTATCATGGATTTCTACAAGATTCCGGGTACCGTTCGGGCAAGCTTTAGTTTCTATAATACCAAGGAGGAAATAGATA
>JALHST010000144.1 GCA_022865355.1 Maribacter sp.
GGATTTTCCCATGGAGTAATAATGCAGCACCGGTACCCCGGCTGCTTTGAGCTCATTCGACTGATGTATGGCCCATTCGATACCAACTTGCCTTGCAGCTTTGTTGTCCTTACATGCATCAATGGCTTCAATGAGTTCCTGCGGCAGGTCGATCCGAAAGACCTGTG
Organism: Maribacter sp.; assembly: GCA_022865355.1. Lineage (GTDB taxonomy): Bacteria > Bacteroidota > Bacteroidia > Flavobacteriales > Flavobacteriaceae > JALHST01. Next base: position 168 of record JALHST010000144.1, read on the forward strand.
GCAACAACTGTAGATGACGTTTTACAGCAATCGGTTTGATGCCCGGGATGATCGGCACGTCGATTCCCATATTTTTGGCCGCCTCCACAAAATCGAAGAATTTCTTATTGTCAAAGAACATCTGGGTAACCACATAATCGGCCCCTGCATCTACTTTTTCCTTCAATCGTTTCAAATCCGATTTTAATGAAGGAGCCTCCAAATGTTTCTCGGGATAGCCGGCCACCCCTATACAAAAATTGGCACAATCATCGGTTTCGATGACTTCATGCAGATACTTGCCCGAGTTTAGATCATGTATCTGCTTTACCAAACTCACGGCATAATCATGGCCTCCCTTGGTCGGTTCAAAATATTTTTCCTCTTTCATGGCATCACCGCGAAGCGCCATAACGTTATCAATGCCCAAATAATGACAGTCGACCAAAAGATACTCGGTCTCCTCTTTCGTAAAACCGCCACATAGCACATGGGGCACCGTATCAACATGGTACTTATGCTTGATCGAGGCGCAGATACCGACCGTCCCTGGCCGCATTCGTGTCAATTTTTTATCCAATAGCCCCTCCCTATCAATGTACACATACTCTTCCCTTGAAGTCGTAACGTCGATAAATGGCGGTTTGAATTCCATCAAGGGATCAATATTATCGTAGAGTTCCTTGATATTCCGTCCTTTTACTGGGGGAATAATCTCAAAGGAAAATAGGGTCTTCCCTTTTGCTGCTTTAATGTGGTCTGTTACTTTCATGCTAGGTCCCTGCTCCCCTCACGGAGAATCTAATTTCGGGTAATTGTATAATTAGTATTCTATATTTTTAAATTATTTTGGCGTTCGAGCGGGCTATCCACTCTATTTTTTTACCCTCGTCTTTCGCCCACACTCAAGGCGACGGTAAAAAAGATGTCGTTCCTATCCCTAACGCGATTTTCGGCCGGAACAACCAACCTGCAGGCTACATTTGCCCCGGCTTCGGCTTGTAACCTAAATACCGACCAGCCGGTTAACGCGTACCCGGTCAATCGTCGGCGATGTTGGGGGCCAGCCATTTGGCGGCCTCCTCGAACGGAATTCCCTTCCGCTGCGCAAAATCGGCCACCTGGTCTTCCTTTATTTTTCCCAAGCCGAAATACCGGGCCTCCGGATTGCCAAAATAATAGCCACTTACCGATGCGGCCGGCCACATGGCAAGACTTTCGGTAAGTTTGACCCCGATCCTTTCCTCGACCTTCAAGAGCTCCCAGATGGTTAATTTCTCTAAATGATCCGGACATGCGGGATACCCGGGTGCCGGACGAATGCCTTTATACGATTCGTTGATCAAATCTTCGTTGGTCAAATTTTCATTTTCAGCATAGCCCCAATAATTCTGTCGGACTACCTTATGTAAATATTCGGCAAAGGCCTCCGCCAAACGATCTGACAAGGCTTTGACTAGAATCGAATTGTAATCATCAAGATCCTTGCGATAGCGATCCGAAAGCTCATCGGTGCCAAACCCTGTACTGACACAGAAACAGCCTATATAATCCTGTGTCCCGGAATTTTTGGGGGCAATAAAATCGGCCAAGGCATAATCGGGTACGCCTTCTTTTCGTTGTAATTGCTGCCGCAAGGTCCTAAAAATGTATTTAGCATCCTGAGTTTTCCCAACACCGCTAGCACTGATCAGGGTCGCATCGACTTCGATATCATCATCATCGATGCTATTCGCCGGAAACAAGCCGAAAACACCCTTTGCCTTTAATAGTTTTTCGGAAAGAATCTTTTTTAACATGATCTGGGCATCCTGAAAAAGCTCCGAGGCCTGTTCCCCGACCAGGTCGTCCGATAAAATATCGGGGTATTTTCCATGCAATTCCCAACTTCTGAAAAAAGGCGTCCAATCTATAAAAGGCACCAGTTCTGAAAGCTCCATTTCCTCAATAACCGTTATACCCAATTCTTGGGGCCGCACAATCGCCCTTTTAGTCCAGTCAATTTTGAACTTATTCTGCCGGGCTTCCTTGAGCGTTTTATATTCCTTATGCTGTGATCGGTTCATGAATTTTTCCCTAAAAATTTCATAATCGACCTTTACCGATTTTTTATACGTATCGCGGGTTTCTTTTTGCAACAGATCACCTACCACGGTAACCGCCCGCGAAGCATCGTTCACATGAACTACCGCCTGGCTATATTGTGGGTCTATTTTAACCGCTGTATGTGCCTTGCTCGTGGTCGCACCGCCGATCAGCTACGGGACCCTAAATTTTTTGCGTTCCATCTCCTTGGCCAGATGTACCATTTCATCGAGCGAGGGAGTTATCAAGCCGCTCAACCCGATGATGTCTACATTGTGTTCAATGGCGGCAGCAATTATTCGCTCTGGTGGGACCATAACCCCGAGATCGATGATTTCATAATTGTTGCAGGCCAGCACCACCCCTACAATGTTTTTCCCGATATCATGCACGTCGCCCTTTACCGTTGCCATTAAAATTTTGCCGTTTCCTTGGGTATCGCCTATTTGGGGATTTTTCAACTTCTCTTCTTCGATATACGGCAATAGATAGGCCACTGCTTTTTTCATGACCCGTGCCGATTTGACTACTTGGGGCAAAAACATCTTGCCATTTCCAAATAGGTCACCGACTACGTTCATTCCGGTCATCAAATGGCCTTCAATCACTTCAATTGGCTTATTAACGCTTGCTCGCGCCTCTTCGATATCCTCGATTATATATTGATCGATACCTTTGACCAAAGCACGGGTAATGCGTTCCTGGAGGGGGTCTTTCCTCCATGTAAGATCGACCTTGCTTTCCTTGGCCTTCCCGATTACCGATTCAGCAAAATCGAGTAAACGCTCCGTGGCATCTTCCCGGCGATTTAAGATAACATCCTCCACCCTTTCCAATAGATCCTTGGGAATATCATCATACACTTCAAGCATTGTAGGATTTACAATGCCCATGTTCATGCCGGCCTTGATGGCATGATATAAAAAAACCGAATGCATGGCTTCCCGCACGGGATTATTCCCTCGAAAACTGAAAGATACGTTGCTGACCCCTCCACTAACGCTGGAATATGGTAGATTTTCGCGCACCCACTTCGTGGCACGTATGAAATCAAGGGCGTTCAACTTGTGTTCGTCCATCCCGGTGGCTACGGGAAATATGTTTAAATCGAAAATGATGTCCTCGGGGGCAAAACCAACCTTATGAACCAAAATATCGTATGATCGTTTCGCGATTTCAATACGACGATCGTAATTATCTGCCTGGCCCAGTTCATCAAATGCCATGACGATAACAGCAGCGCCGTACCTTCGAATGAGTTTCGCATGGTGAATGAACTGCTCCTCCCCTTCCTTTAAGCTAATAGAGTTTACCACACACTTCCCCTGCACTACTTGCAATCCGGCTTCGATGATTTCCCATTTCGAACTATCGATCATGATCGGCACGCGGGCAATATCGGGCTCGGCTATTACGAGATTCAAATACTTTACCATGGCCCTTTTTCCATCGATAAGACCATCATCCATATTAATGTCAATGATCTGTGCCCCTCCTTCAACCTGTTCACGGGCAACATCTAGCGCCTCCTCGAATTTTTCTTCCTTGATAAGGCGAAGAAACTTTTTAGAACCAGCCACATTCGTACGTTCCCCAACGTTCACAAAATTACTTTCGGGGGTTACCACAAGCGGTTCAAGACCGCTCAACTTAAGATATTTCGGTTTTATTTCCTTCATTTATTCGCTATCAACAAGTAATTGCCTGGGTTTGTACTGCTTCACCAAATCGGCGATCGCCTTGATATGCTCCGGCGTAGTGCCGCAGCAGCCTCCTACAATATTGACCAATCCTTTTTCTAAATATTCCTTGATCTGTTCGGCCATTTGTTCGGGTGATTCATCATACTGCCCAAAAGCATTTGGCAAGCCTGCATTCGGGTGTGCCGATACCGCATGCTCCGTTTTACCGGACAGCACTTCGAGATGCGGTACAAGTTGGTTGGCACCCAAGGCACAATTAAAACCGACCGAAAGTATGGGGAGGTGGGAAATCGATATTAAAAATGCCTCGGCCGTTTGACCCGATAAGGTTCTTCCGGAAGCATCGGTAATCGTTCCGCTCACCATTACCGGGACGTCAATCTGTCGTTCTTCCTTTACTTCTTCAATGGCAAAGAGGGCCGCCTTGGCATTCAGGGTGTCAAAAATGGTCTCCACCAAAAGAATATCTACGCCGCCATCGAGCAGGGCCTCGACCTGTTGTTTGTAGGCCATGCGAAGCGCATCAAATGAAATGGCCCTGAATCCGGGATCATTGACATCGGGTGACATACTCGCAGTTTTATTGGTCGGTCCTATACTTCCTGCTACGAAACGCGGTTTATTGGGCTCTCTTTTTGTATATTCATCAGCCACTTTTTTAGCGATCTTGGCCGATTCAAAATTGAGTTCATAGACCAATTCTTCCATGTGATAATCGGCCATGGCAACGGTGGTGCCCGAAAAGGTATTCGTCTCTACAATGTCGGCCCCTGCGGCAAAATATTTGCCATGTATCTCGGCAATAGCCTCAGGCTGCGTCAAGGATAATAGATCGTTATTGCCTTGCAATGATGTTGGCCAATCCTTGAAACGCTCGCCTCTAAAATCGGCTTCTGAAAATTTATAACGCTGCAACATCGTGCCCATGGCGCCATCTAATACCAATATCCTTTTTTTTAACAATTCTCTTATATCCGTCATAATCTAACTATACTTCGTATTGAAATGTTTTTAATTTTCCCTAAAAGAAAACAAAGCGCCTCTTTTGAAGGCAAAACAATTTTTAAAGGTCGTATATCAGGAAAGGAAAAGAAGCGGGAAACTCTCTTTTCGGTTATCTTCCTAAGTGCCGACGAAACCGGTCCAGGTAGAATGTAGCACCTTCTTTTGGTAAAGGGTTGCCAAGGTTTCATAGGGTCTAGTCCCTCCACCTTTCTTGATAACGAATTCAACTTGCTAATGAACTGGCTACAAAGTAACGTTACAGACCGATTAAAAACAAGGAAAGTAGGTTGTTTTTAAGAAATCAATTTGATAGGTTCCGGAATTAGGTTGAAAACCCACCCAAAAATTAGGAAATCATAGGGCCGAAAAGGATTGCCAGAGGTAATTTTTGGCGACTTCAAGAAATTGAAAACCGACCGCGCATAGAAATACCGGTGGGTTTTTATACGACACTAATTGAATAATTAACCTAAACTCTGAACTACTTCCTTTTTTGCCTCCTTTATACTGCCATCGAAACCTTCTATCCCACCTACCGTTGTATACTTCATGACATAGCGTTTACCCGGGTTTATAATTTGATAGGCAAATTGGCACATAACGGCCGCCTCATGAAATCCTGAAAGAATGAGTTTCAACTTGCCTTCATAGGTATTCACATCACCAATTGCAAAGACTCCTGGGATGTTGGTCTGATAATCCTTGGCATTGTTTACCTTGATGGCATTCTTTTCGATTTCGAGGCCCCAGGACCCAATGGGTCCCAGTTTGGGGGAAAGTCCAAAAAGAGGAATAAAATGATCCACTTCAAGGTAGGTTTCTCCCCGGTTGGCATCGTTATATTCGATAACGACAGCCTCCAGTCGTTCATCCCCATATAATTTTTTAACTTCGGCTTCGGTAAACAGTTTGATTTTACCCAATTTAGCCAATTCAGCCGCCTTTTCAACTGAATCCAAAGCCCCTCGGAATTCGTTTCTGCGATGAACCAAAGATACAACCGAAGCAACGTCTGTCAAGAAAATTGCCCAGTCCAAGGCAGAATCACCGCCACCGGCGAGAACGACCTTTTTGTTTCGATACACTTCTGGATCTTTAATCATATAGGCCACGCCTTTGTCCTCAAAATCAAGAACATTTATAATGGGAGGCTTCCTGGGTTCAAAAGAACCTAATCCGCCAGCAATAACTACCACGGGGGCATTATGCCGTGTTCCCTTGTTCGTTGTCACTACAAAGGAACCATCTTCTAATCGGTCTAGGGTTTCAGCACGTTCTCCTAACGTAAAACCCGGTTCAAAGGGCTTAATCTGTTCCATAAGATTCTTTACCAGATCTCCCGCCAAGATTTCCGGAAAGGCAGGAATATCATAAATGGGCTTTTTCGGATAAATTTCAGAGCATTGCCCGCCGGGTTTTGGAAGGGCATCGATGATGTGTGTCTTGAGTTTAAGGAGGCCTGCTTCGAAAACAGTGAATAATCCTGTTGGCCCTGCTCCTATGATCAATATATCGGTTTTTATCATACGTTAATTTATTTGGGCATAGCCCATTTATACTAGTTTCCCGGCAACGGAATTAATAGTTGTGCAGTTTGCCTTATATTCAATTCCTGCGAGGGCTATCGTTTCCCTGTGCGATACCACTTCCCCGATTACAATAATAGCCGGATTGGTCAATTGTTGTCTTTCTACTTCACTCTCTATGGTCCCTACGGTACCGATAGCTATTTTTTCATCCTTTCTGGTCCCATTTTGAATGATCGCCACCGGGGTTTCCGATTTTCCTTGTTTCATAAAAAGATCGACGATCTGTGCTAGTTTTGACATCCCCATTAGAATGATTACCGTGGCATTACTTTTGGCCGCCATGCGAATGTCATCCGACAGTTTGTGATCCTGGGTAGTCCCTGTTATAACCCAAAAACTCTCGGCAGATCCTCTTTTTGTAACGGGAATATTATGGATCGCAGGTACCGCAAGGCTCGAGGAAATTCCAGGAACCATCGCTACTTGCAAGCCATGGCTTGCGGCATACGCCATCTCTTCGGCACCCCTTCCAAAAACGAACGGGTCACCGCCTTTTAATCGTACCACATGGCCATGCGATTTGGCCCTATTGACAATCAGTTCATTTATTAGATCTTGATGATAGGAATAACAACCTTTGCGCTTTCCAACGAAAATATGCTCGGCGGTAGGTGCATATTCCAACAATTGCGGGTCGACCAGGGCATCATACAGCACGACATTGGCACTTTCCAGAGCCCTTATTGCCTTTAAAGTGATAAGCTCAACATCGCCAGGACCTGCACCAACGACCGTTAAAAGTCCAAGGGGGGCCGAAGCGGGCACTTTTGCTAGACTGCCAATTTCTATATTTTGTCCTTCCGTTTTCATCGTCTTATGCTTCAACAAGTTCCTGTTTTCTATACGCTTCGACCGATTGCAGAAATTTTTTGGCATCCTCCAGATAGTCTTTTGCAAACGCTTGGGTAGGTTCATTTTTGTTGAGTTGTAATACTAGGTCCTCAAAACCTCGATTTAAGTGCATTCTTCCAGAAGCGATGAATTTCTCATCAAAATCGGTAATAATACTTGCGTGGGTATTGGTCTTCGTATTTTCTGATGTAAGCAGGGCCTTGGCCGAATTGACCATTGACGAATACGAGTGGTAAATACTCGCCGCCCATTTACCTGCCTCCCAGGTTTCCTGGGCCAAATCGATTTTTTCCTCACTTTCGAATAATAAGGTCGCAATCAGATCAATGACCACCCCGGCACACTCACCTATGCCGATCGCCTGTTCATACTTTTTGGTATTGCCCCAATCGATGAAGTCGTCCGGGGTTAAATTCTCTACTTCGGAAAGGGGTTTTAAAAAATCGTAAAAATACAATTGCCCTTGTTGCGCATAGTAGTCTGCATATGATAAACCCTTCCCATTGGTATCGAAATCGTTTAAGATCAACCTCAAAGCGGCCGGACCGCGTTTTGCAGGAACTTTTATCACCTTGTCGGCAAAGCGGCCTTCGCCATTGCCCATATTGCCGCCCCCTAAAAGCACTTGCAGTGCAGGCGCCACTAATTTGTCCTTTGTGCGGATGCTCATGCCCTGAAAACCAATATTGGCCATGTTGTGTTGGCCACAGGCGTTCATACAGCCACTGATTTTGATGACCACATCGGGATTGGTGATATACTGTGGATATTCGGCTTTGATCACCCTTTCCAACTCCGCGGCAATACCCGTGCTACTAGCAATACCCAAATTACAGGTGTCCGTTCCCGGACAGGCGGTAATGTCAAGCGCCTTGTTATAACCCGCTTCAGCAAATCCCAACTTTTCCAACTCTTGAAAGAAAAAAGGAAGCAATGCATCTTTAACAAACGGAATCAAAATATTTTGACGTAAGGTCAATCGTACTTCCCCTGCGGCAAATTGCTCGACCAAATCGGCTAGCAAGCGGGCCTTATCGGTGTAAAAATCCCCTAACAGCACCTTTATGCCAATCGCAAAAAATCCGTCCTGTTTTTGAGGAACTAGGTTGGAGGCTTTCCATTTTTCAAAAGCATCCTGATTCGTAATTTGAACATTGGGAGCTTCTACGTCAGCTATTCTGATGGCGGGGTAGGCTGTTAAATCTATTGGAAAAGAGGAATGTGGAATGGCTTTTTGTTCAGCTTCCAAAAGATTCTTAAAGCCTTCAAGACCCAGATCCTTTAAAAGGAACTTCATTCGCGCCTTTGCACGACTTTTGCGCTCCCCATATCGGTCAAAGACCCGGATCACGCCTTCCATAAGCGGTATTATCTTATCGGAAGCCAAAAAATCGAACAAAACATCGGCATGTCTGGGCTGTGAACCCAAGCCTCCCCCGAGCATAACTTTAAATCCTCTGACCCCATTTTCGAATTTGGCGATAAAACCAAGATCATGCATGTAGGAAAGTCCGGTGTCCGAATCACTTGAAGAGAACGATACTTTGAATTTCCTTCCCATCTCCTGACCTACGGGGTTGCGAAGAAAATATTCGAATACGCCCTGTGCATACGGCGAAACATCAAAGGGTTCAGCAACGTCAATGCCTGCTGTTTCGCTGGCTGTAACATTTCGTACGGTGTTGCCGCAGGCCTCTCGTAAGGTAACGGCATCTTTTTCCAATTGTGCCCATAATTCAGGGGTTCGATCCAAATCTACATAATGGATCTGTATATCCTGACGGGTGGTAATATGTAGACGGCCCGTAGAATACTCATCGGCCACGTCGCTTATTCTGCGCAATTGATTGGAAGTAACCTTGCCATACGGGAGTTTTATACGGATCATCTGTACACCCTCCTGACGTTGCCCATATACCCCCCGGGCCAAACGCAGGCTCCGAAATTTATCCCCATCGAGATTTCCTTCCTTGAACTGCCTGATTTTGGCTTCCAATTCAAGAATATCCTTTTGAACTATCGGATTCTCTATTTCTGTTCTAAAGCTTTGCATAGTTTTCGTTAATGCTAGAATCAAACCACTGTAACTTGGATTTTATATCATATTATTCCTATAGATTTTATAGACTAAATCCACATGAACACTACTCAATCCCCAGCATATTAGATTCAATTTTAAAAATTTAATTTATAAATCCGGCCCCTATTGTATTGTTAGACTGACTATCGATCAAAATAAACGACCCATTTGTTCTGTGTTCCTTGAACTTGTCATAAAAGATCGGTTTATTCAATCGAAAGGTCACTTGGGCAATATCGTTGATGCCCAGACCGTCTACTTCGGTATCGATGCCAGAATAATCGGGATGTATCTTATGATGTATGTTTTCTACCTTGCCAAGTACTTTATTGACGCCGTGTTGCACTATATATTTACTACCCAATGTCAATTTTTGTGAATCCATCCACGAAATCGTAGCGGTGAACTGTTTATCAATGGTCGGCAGATCCCCTACTTTGACCAACATATCGCCCCTGCTTAGATTAATTTCGTCTTCTAAAGTTATGGTCACCGAAGAACGTCTTGAGGCGGTCTGATATTTCGTATCGTAAAAGTATATGGCCTTGATCTTGGATCTGGTTTGCGATGGAAGGGCCACCACCTCATCCCCCACACTTAAGTCACCACCATATACTTTCCCGGCAAAACCCCTAAAATCATGATGTTCATCAGTCTTTGGTCGAATAACGTATTGTATCGGAAATCTCGGTGTCCCTACATTATAAATATCCTGTCGGTCCAAGGCTTCCAAATGCTCCAATATGGTCTGGCCATGGTACCAGGGCATATGGGCCGATCTATTGACCACGTTGTCCCCTTTTAGGGCACTTACGGGAATAAAAGTGATTTTTTGTTCTTGATAGTCCCTCTTGGCCATCAAGCGTTCAAAATCTTCTTTGATGGTCTGAAATATTTCCTCCGAAAAATCAACGAGGTCCATTTTGTTGATGGCAACGATTACATCCTTTATACGTAACAGATTGTTGATAAAAAAATGGCGATTGGTCTGTTCGATTACCCCTTTGCGTGCGTCAATCAATATGATGGCCGCTTGGGAAGTAGAGGCACCGGTAACCATATTTCGGGTATACTCAATATGCCCCGGAGTATCGGCGATTATGTAGCTTTTTTTTTGCGGTCGAAAAATAGATGTGCGCCACATCGATAGTAATCCCCTGTTCTCTCTCGGCAACAAGGCCATCAGTGGCCAAGGAGAAATCCAAATAGTCATATCCCTTATTTTTACTCGTTCTTTCGATGGCTTCTAATTTGTCGGTGGTCAACGATTTGGTATCATACAGAATTCTACCGATCAAGGTGCTTTTTCCATCGTCTACACTTCCCGCTGTTGCTATTTTAAGTACTTCCATATTTTCTTTTTTCAGTAAGCATTGGCGCCAGGCAGCACGCAGTAACAAACTGCCTACCGGAACGGCCAACTGTCATTTATTAAAAATATCCCTGCTGCTTTCTTTTTTCCATCGCGGCCTCGGAGCGTTTGTCATCGATACGCGCTCCGCGTTCTGATAAGGTGGAGTCCCGAATTTCGCGCACTACGGAAGCAATATCGGAAGCTTCCGACAATACGGCCGCGGTACAGCTCATATCCCCGACGGTTCGAAATCGTACCATGCGCTCCAGGACTTGCTCATCTTCTTCCTGATAGACATAATCGGAATGTGACCAGATCAATCCGTCCCTTAAGAACACCTTGCGCTTATGGGCAAAGTAGATCGATGGGATTTCGATATTTTCTTCCCGTATATAAGACCAGACGTCCAACTCGGTCCAATTCGAAATAGGAAAAACCCTAACATTTTGTCCCAATTCAATTTGTCCGTTCAACATATCGAACAATTCAGGTCTTTGGTTTTTTTCGTTCCATTGTCCGAAATCATCCCGTACCGAAAAAATACGCTCTTTTGCCCGCGCCTTTTCCTCATCCCTGCGGGCTCCGCCGATACAGGCATCGAATCTAAATTCTTCGATTGCGTCCAATAAGGTGGTGGTTTGAAGAATGTTCCTACTTGAATACCGCCCTGATTCTTCCTTGACCCTTCCTTGATCAATAGAGTCCTGAACGTTTCTGACAATGAGCTCCAGTCCCAATTCGCCTACCAGGCGATCTCGAAACTCAATCGTTTCGGGAAAATTGTGTCCGGTGTCGATATGCATTAGCGGAAAAGGAATCTTAGCGGGCCAAAATGCCTTTTGAGCCAAGCGCACCAGGGTAATGGAATCTTTTCCACCTGAAAACAATAACACGGGGCGTTCAAATTGGGCTGCCACTTCCCTAAGAATATAGATGGCCTCGTTTTCCAAGGCATTGATATGTGACGTGTCTTTCATGAGAAGTTCGATTTTTAAAGTAGCA
>JALHST010000145.1 GCA_022865355.1 Maribacter sp.
CCTTCATGAAACCGCCTCTATTCATGATTTTAGTTACGGTATTTCGGATAGGGGTGCCTCGATACGTATCCCAATTGCCACTGTAGAAAGTGGATGGAAAGGTTGGTTGGAAGATAGGCGTCCAGCTTCAAACGGAGATCCTTATAAAATTGCCGGTAGGATTATTAAGACCGTAAAATCTGCCAAAATAAACGCAATGGCCAATTAGACTTTGGTACTTGCAAAACAGAAAGCCCCGACAAATTGTCGGGGCTTTATTTATTTATCGTGATAAATACAAAGGCGGTATAGACCAATAAAAGGACGATGCCGTCGCGCCAGCCCAATCGGAGCCCTTTGGGGAAAAAGACCAAAGGCAATATCAGGAACGAAATACCGAGCATCCAAAAAATATCATTGGTCAAAAGTGTTTGATCGACCACCTTAATGGGCGTAATAATCGCCGTGATGCCAAGTACGGCCAAAAGATTAAAAATATTTGATCCAATAAGATTGCCTAAGGAAATAGCCTTTTCCTTTTTAAGCACGGCGATGACCGAAGCCGCTAACTCAGGAATACTCGTCCCTACTGAAACTATCGTGATTCCTATGACCCTTTCGCTCACGTTAAAGGCCGTAGCCAAGCCTACAGCCCCATTGATAAGCAATTCTGAACCACCCCACAAGGCAACGCCGCCCAAACCCAAAAATAAAACGGTTTTGTACATCGGTAAAAGAATATCATCCATTGGTGCTTCGTCTACCACCGCAGTCTTTTGAAATCGAAGGAGATATACCAGGAACAAAAATAAAACCACCACCATAATAATACCTTCGTAAAACGTCAATTCCCCATCAAAATATAGGAAGCCAAAAAATAAGAGGGAGGCGAGCATCATAACCGGCCAGTCGGTGGTATAAAAACTTCTTTTTACGTCTATGTGACCTAAAATGACCGTTATCGCCAATACCAATCCCAGGTTTGCTATATTGGAACCGACAACATTCCCAAGGGCAAGATCGGGAAAACCATCGAGTGCCGATTTGATGCTCACAATCAATTCGGGAGCCGAAGTGGCAAAAGATACTACGGTCATCCCAATAACGATCTTGGGAATATTGAGTCGCAAGGAAAGTGCTACCGCCGATTTTAATAACCAGTTTCCACCAATTATCAGGAGAACCAGGCCCAAGGCGATAAAGAGAAAATTCAACATGGGTTGGCTTTAAAAAGTTATGGTAAATATAGCCGAAGATTTTGAACATGCGCGGTCTCCCTTGAAAACATATTAGATAAACCACTAAATAAATAGTTAAATAACTGCTAAAATAGTTGTATAACTATTTATTTAGTTTTAAGTTTGGCATCAAAATTAGGTATATGCAAAAATTGACCAACAAAGAAGAGGAAGTAATGAAGATTCTTTGGCGGCTTAAAAAGGCCTTTGTCAAGGAAATCCTCGCAGAAATCAAAGAGGATAAACCACATTATAACACGCTTTCCACCATTGTACGCAATTTAGAGGAAAAAGAATATGTTTCTTACGAAGCCTACGGCAATACCCACCAGTATTATCCTTTGATTACCAAGGAAGCCTATCGGAAAAAATTCATCAATTCGACCATTACCGATTACTATGACGATTCCTACAAAACGCTGGTCTCGCATTTTGCCAAAGAAGAAAAAATTTCGGTAAAGGAATTACGGGAAATTATTGACCTCATTGAAAAGGAAAAATAAATGGATGCAACTTTGGTTTATATTTGGAAGGCATCTTGGGTATTGGCGATTTTTTTTGTAGCCTATCGATTGCTGCTAAAGAAAGAAACTTTTTTTCTTTGGAATCGGCTTTTTTTGCTCTTGGGAATCGTCGCTTCCTTTTTAGTCCCTTTTTTATATTACAAGAAATATATTGAACTCGTACCGCTAACTTACACTGGGATGGCCCCTGGTGCCGTTAGCTTCCAACAAGTATCCGATAGTAGTATTCAGGCAGGCATGGGCGTTGTCATGCTGCTCGTTCCCCTGTATGGGTTGGGCGTGCTTTTTTTTAGCATAAAATTTATCCTTCAATTAGTATCGCTGAAAAAATTTATTCGGCAAGGCATCCATGAAAATAAGGGGGAGTATGTCTTTGTGGCCACTAATAGCAATGTTACGCCATTCTCTTTTTTTAAGTATATCGTTTTTAATCCGCAGCTATACCAAAAATCTGAATTGTCATCAATTATCCGGCATGAAAAGGTACATTGTTCCCAATGGCATTCCTTGGATATCATCTTGGCCAATTTGATCCAAATTATCTTTTGGTTTCATCCTATTTCTTGGTTATACAAAAATGATATCCAACAAAATTTAGAGTTTTTGGCCGATTCGGGGGCCTCTAAAAACATACCATGTCTGAAAACCTATGAATACGCCCTGCTAAAAGTTTCCGGCAACCAGTTTTGTACCTCGATTACCAATAATTTTTATAATTCATTAATCAAAAAACGAATCGTCATGTTACACCGATCTAAATCAAGCAAGCAGAATGTATGGAAGTATTTAACCGTACTACCCATGCTCTTCATTTTTATTTTGTTTTTTAACACCAAAGTTATCGCCCAAAATGCGAAGAAAATCGAATTGGACATTAAGAAAATCGAGATTGTAATCGATAAAAATTCCGATTCCGGAAATATGGACAAGGATATGGCCTTTCTTAAGGAAAGAGGAGTCACGCTGAAAGTGAAGAAACTCAAGCGCAACAGTGAAGGCGAGATTACCGCCATTCGCGTAGAAGTGAATTCTGATCAAAGTAACGCCCAATATGAAACCAATGGCGATACCCCCATTAAACCCATCAAAATTTCGATCGATGGGGATGGAAAAAACATTTCCATCGGCAATGCTACCAATCATCTCGACAATGAATTTCAAGTGGCGCTTCATGATGACGATAGCCATTCCAGCGCTTCATCGGTTCATAAGACTATCCATGTTAAAAAAATGGTCGACGATGAAAACAACGACGGAAAAGAAGAAAAAATAGTCATCAGGAGTGCAGATGACGATATGGTATGGATATCGGACTCTGACGAAGACCTTCAGGAAATTAAAATAGAGAATATCAATGGAAAAGAAACCATCACCGTCAACGGAAAAGAAGTCACTCCCGAGGAATTGGATCAAATGAAGTCCGAAGATAATAAGGAAACAAAATATAAGATTGTTAGAAAGCAGAAGGACCAGGATGGCAAAAAACAAATTATGATCATGAAAGACTCAGAGGATGATAGGGACATTGAAATTATCGACAAAGATCAAAGCGGATTTTTCTTTCTGGATACCGAAGAGGGTGAAAATCCTTTATTCTTTATCGACAATACGGAGGCAACCAGCGAAGATGTCAAAAAACTTGCACCCAAAGAAATTGAATCGGTCGACATTATAAAAGGGGAACCGGCGATTCAAGAATACGGTTCAAAAGCCAAAGATGGTGTAATCAAAATAACTACAAAAAAGAACTGATAGCCCATACCTTCCAAAACTCCTAGTTCCATAATCCTACCAACTGAATATTGGGTAGATTAGTTAGGGCGAATAATCCTACCTGGGCCAAAATATCGAATGAACATTTGTCGAACAAATAGCCACGGAGTATATGAATGACTAATGCATACGCCGCTCTAAACTTATTAGCCGTCATGAATAAGACCTCATTCAGGCTCAAAAGTTCTCATAATAAAAGGCCATCACTCGACAGCCTTTCCTTTTTGGCCAAACGAACTATCTTTGTAAAAAAATATGAACGATGAAAAGACTTATTTTTAGTTTCTTGGCACGGCTAAACAAGTTATTTCTACCTTCCTATTCGAAAAAGCATCTCGATTTGTCAATGGCCACTAAATTACAATTGGCCATCATCGGATGGCGTTATTTTGTAACTACGAATTCTTTGGCTTAATAGTGTAGCATCGATTTTACTTCATAATCCTTTAGCATTTCAACACCCTTTAGATTATCAAGTTCGATCAAGAAATTGCACTGTACGATCTCTCCGCCCATTTTTTTGACTAATTCACAAACCGTACTGGCGGTACCTCCTGTAGCCAATACATCATCATGGATCAAAACCCGTTCTCCCGTTAAAATACTGTCCGAATGAACTTCCAAGCTATCATTGCCATATTCCAATGTATAGTCAAGACCTAGGGTATGCGATGGCAGTTTGCCTGATTTACGAACTGGAACGAAGCCTGCATTCAGTGCCAAAGCCAATAAGGGGCCGAAGAAAAAACCGCGACTTTCAATACCGACTACCTTATCGATCTTTCGCCCTTGTACCATTTTCAATAAGTTTTCCAAAGTTTCTTTAAATGCTTTGGAGTCCTTTAAAAGAGGCGTAATATCCTTGAATAGGATACCCTTTGAAGGAAAATCCTCGATGTCGCGTATATAGGCTTTTAAATCCATTTATTTTGATCGTACTTAGTTTGTCGTTAAATTTAAAAAGAAATATATTTGCAACCCTTTATCAGGGAATAGAAAAATGGCCCCGTGGCGCAACTGGATAGCGCATCTCACTACGAATGAGAAGGTTACAGGTTCGAATCTTGTCGGGGTCACGACACTCAGGAAACCACGTCTTTTTAGACGTGGTTCTTTGTTTTATGGAAAGACCAAGCATTCGCTTGAAGTCTTGGAAGAAAACGAAGGACCAGGGCGCCAGCCCGTGGTTTCCTATTTGCAACTTTGCGCCCAAAAGCAAGACGGAGTCAATCTTGTCGGGGTCACTTAGAGCGAAAAGTCCATCACAAAAGTGATGGACTTTTTTATTTTATGAAGTAATTGAAAACCAACGGTTTTGCGATTGCGAAATGAAATAAGAAAACATGGCGTGCCAACGCGATGGCTTTTTATTCTCAGGAGGGATCCCAAAAGAAAACCGAAGGTACTCTTATCGTTGCATTCTGAATTCTTAGTGGCTATATGTTCTTTTTAATTAACAATCAAAACCGGTAACCGTATTTTTGATTCAGTTCCCAGGCAAGAAATGCTACGTACCCCACTTTTTTCAATGTATCTTTGCGAAAAAATGTATTCTATGGAATTCCTATTGAAGCCCTGGCCCTGGTATCTCTCAGGCCCGTTGATTGCAGTGGTCATGTTCTTGATGATTTATTTTGGAAAGACCTTTGGAATGTCTTCCAACCTAAAGACCTTATGCGCAATGGGAGGTGGGGCGAAATATGCCGATTACTTTAAATTTGACTGGAAGGCCCAACGATGGAATCTTGTTGTGGTATTGGGTGCCATTATGGGCGGCTTTATTGCCGTGACCTTTCTATCCGATGGCTCGCCCATAGCCTTAAACCCAAAGACCGTTTCTAATTTGACCGAGTTAGGCTTCCAAAATGCGGGTGACACTTTATTACCGCCTGAGATTTATAGTTGGCAGCATGTTTTGAGTTTCAAGGGAATTTCGATATTGATCATTGCCGGATTTTTGATTGGTTTTGGCACTCGCTATGCCGACGGATGCACCTCTGGTCATGCGATAATGGGACTCAGTAATCTACAATTACCATCATTGATCGCCGTAATTGGATTTTTTATTGGCGGTTTGATCATGACCCACTTTTTATTACCCTTAATATTTTAAGCATGAAGTTTATAAAGTTCTTTTTCGTAGGAATATTTTTTGGCATTGTCCTGGTTAAATCAGAGGCAGTATCCTGGTATCGTATTTATGAAATGTTCAAATTTCAGTCTTTTCATATGTACGGGATAATTGGTTCTGCTGTATTCATTGGGGCTTTAAGCATTGGATTGATTAAATATTTGAAAATCAAAAATATTGAGGGGAATGACATTTATTTACCGCCAAAAGATCGAGGATTTACCAGTTATATCGTGGGTGGCACCCTATTCGGTTTCGGCTGGGCCTTGGCAGGTGCCTGTCCGGGACCAATGTATATCCTCTTGGGAACAGGCGTCTTTAGTATGCTCATTGTCATTGCGGCGGCCGTACTGGGCACATTTACCTACGGCTTAATACGTACTAAATTACCGCATTGAGGTGAATTGCAGGAATATGTGGCATATGATATAATTTGTTGATTGCCATTGACCTGTACCAGAACCGAACCAATTCAAACCGTCATTTGATCGGCAAATAGTATCTAACGTTATTTTGCTGGTCTTGGATAAACGACAAAAACAGTTATCCGGAATCATCCTCGGAACATTAAAGAATTTGAGAGCCCAATTTGGCAAGTGTTGTTACGGCATAAAAAATACTAATTATTATTCGAATGGCTTGTATACCACCAAAGTATTGATACTAAAAACTCAGATGGGAAAATCTTAAACAATCTCAGCACTTAACCCAGCCTGAAGCAATCTACTGCAACGGGGTTCCAATTCGATATATTCACCAGTTTTTACAGTACATTTTCCATTATAATGCACAATTAGCGAACACTGTTCCGCTTGTTCAGGAGTATGTTCACATACGGTGATCAAGGTTTCGATTACATGGTCAAAAGTATTGACCTCATCATTGAAAAGAACGATTTCATTTTGTTTTACTTTCTCTTGCTCTAAAAGTAATTCTTCCGATACTTGTTCCCTTGTACTCATAGTTAATCGTTTTTTAGTTCGTACAACACTCCCTAAAATACATATTTTGCGGCAACCCAATTATTTTTTTCAAGATTTTTTTCAAATTTTAACCCCAGTTCCTCACATTTAGCCGTTATCATCTGCAGATCCCCTTCATAAAAACCGCTTAGAAAAAGTAATCCGTCTTTATTGAGACAGCGCACATAGTTCGGGATGTCCTCCAACAATATGTTTCGGTTAATATTGGCCAAGATGATATCATAATTACGGGTTTGCAAGCGGCTTGCATCTCCCTCGTAGACCCGTATGTGATTGCAGTCATTTCGCTCAACATTTTCCTTGGCATTGAGGTAACACCAGGCATCGTTGTCAATTGCATCAATTTCCTTAGCCCCTTTCATCGCTGCGAGTATGGCAAGAACTCCCGTTCCGCTGCCCATATCCAATACTGATTTCCCAATGAAATCATGTTCCAAAATATATTCGAGCATCATGTGCGTCGTTTCGTGATGTCCCGTGCCAAAACTCATTTTAGGCTCAATGACAATATCATAGGCCACCTCGGGTTTTTCATGAAAGGGGGCTCGAACGACACAGTCATTTCCTATTCTGATGGGGTTAAAATTGCTTTCCCATGCGGCATTCCAATTTTCTTGTGCAATTTCCCTTGTATCATAACTGATCTTGACTTTTGGATTTTCCATGATATGAATATCCTCCAAAATACCAGGTGCCCAGTCCTTTTTTTGAATGTATGCCAGAACCCCTTCGTCATTTTCGACAAAACTTTCAAAGCCCGCTTCGCCAAGTTCGGCCATCAGGATATCGGAAGTAGGTTGCAGTGGCTTAATTTTAAAGCAATATTCGATATAATTTGTGTTGGGCATAAAGTGCAATTTTAATTTAAAACAATCGCGGTAGTTTCGAATATAGGTATATTAAAAATAGGCCATCACAGGCCCTCAATGGAAAGTAAGATCCAAACCCATTTTTCCCTTGGCCATCTTGTATTAGTAGGGAGCCTACAAAACTGATTTAGCGTATCATAAAAAACCCCAACCCTGATAATCAACCCCATGCGATGGTGATAATTAAAAAGAATATCTCCAGTTTTTACGCCTCTAGATAGCCTTTATTATCGCAATAAAATCATTGGCGACTAAAGACGCCCCTCCTATTAGTCCGCCATCTACGTCGGGTTTTGAAAAAATCTCTGCGGCGTTCGAAGGTTTTACACTGCCTCCGTACAATATCGAAACAGCATTGGCAATGCCAGACCCATACTTTTGCGCAAGGGTTTCCCGAATAAAGCCGTGCATTTCCTGTGCCTGTTCGGGAGAGGCGGTCTCCCCTGTACCTATGGCCCAAACGGGTTCGTAGGCGAGGATTAAATGGGGCCATGCATTTGCATCCAAAGAAAACAATGCATTTTGAAGTTGGCTTTCGACGACCTTAAAATGATTTCCAGATTTGCGATCACCAAGTTCTTCGCCAAAACAGAACATCACCCTCATGTTCTTTTGCAATGCCGCTCGTACCTTTTTTGCTAAAATTTCATCGGTTTCCCCGAAATAGGCGCGTCGCTCCGAGTGACCAATTATTACGGTACTCACCCCGATATTCAGCAACATATCGGCTGAGATTTCCCCGGTATAGGCACCGCTCTCTGCAAAATACATATTTTGAGCGATCACTTCGATCGTAGAGTTACTAAGACTACCCACTGCCCCGGCCAGATTGACAAAAGCCGGTGCAACCATTACTTCTGCCTTGGTATTGGGAAGCATGGCGGCAAGTTCGGTGACCAATGCTTCGGTCTCGGACATGGTTTTGTTCATTTTCCAGTTACCGGCTACAATATTATTTCTCATACTTGTTATTGTTTATTATGTATTACTGGATTAAAAAAAGCTGGGTCATTGGTTTCGACCTTACCTTAATCAAACCTTAATTTATCTAAATCATTGTAGTGTACTTTTTGTGCTATGGTACCGGTATGCAAAACCAAAACACCGGGATTAGACCGGACAATGGTCTTTAATGTGGTCTCATCGGTAAAATAAAATTCGAAACCAAGCTTATAATCCTTAACAAGTGCGTCGGTCAAGTTGGTATTTGAAGCCGACATGCCAATTACCTTATATCCATTTTGAATGGCCTTGTCGGTAACAAGCTTTATTTCATTATAGACATCATGGTCGCTTTTCGTTACGTCATACGATATGACCATGACCAGATTGGGTTCTTGTAAAAAAGTAGCAGAAAAGTCCTCCCCATCGTGTTCGATGGTAAAATCATGTATAGGCGGCACATAGCCCTCCTGAACCTCGGTAGTTTCAACTTCAATGAATTCGCCATCGACCGAAGGGTAATCACCTTGGGTTACTATCGTTTTTTCGCCTTCCCTGGTCTTGAACTTCCAAGCATAATTATAAATCGGCTGAAGGGCATCGGGAGGAACCGTCATTCCTGCAGTAATATTTGATCCAATTTTATAGGGTCTGAAATCAATGACCGGGAGGTGGTTCAAAACATAATTCGCAAATAATGCAGACAAAACAAGAGAAACCCCCACGATGATGCGTTGGGTATTCTGTCCGAAGACGGATTTAATAAATTTCCTGCCAACAAAGAGGAGAACAATCAAAAAAAGTAGTACAACATCTTTTGTAAAAGACTCCCACGGCGTCAATTTTATGGCGTCGCCGAAACAACCGCAGTCTGTGACTTTATTGAAATAAGCCGAATAAAATGTAAGGAAGGTAAAAAAAATGATCATCAACAAGAGGCTCCACACCGTAAATTTCACCCTGAATCCCACCAAAAGCATAACGCCCAACAAAACTTCAAAAATGACCACAAAAATTGAAATTGCGAGGGCATAGGGGATGAACAATGGAAGATCAAGAACACCTTGACTAAAATATTCCTCCAATTTGAAGGAGAAACCCATCGGATCGTTCAATTTTAATAATCCACTGATTATGAATAAAATTCCAACAAAAATCCTACTTAATCCGATTGCGTATTTCATTTTAATTATTTGAGCTTTCGTTAAGGTGAATGAGGGCAAAGACCGCGTAGTTCAACATGTCCTGATAATTTGCATCGATTCCCTCACTTACCAAGGTCTTTCCTTCATTATCCTCAATTTGCTTTACGCGCAATAATTTCTGCAAAATTAAATCGGTCAGGGAACTAACACGCATTTCACGCCAAGCTTCACCATAATCATGGTTTTTGTCCTCCATCAATACCTTCGTTTGAGCGACGTGTTTGTCAAAGTGATTCAAAGCCTCATTAACGGATAGGTCAGGCTGTTCGACTACGCCCAATTGCAATTGGATCAGGGCCATTATCGAATAATTGATGATCCCTATGAATTCACTCCTTTCATCTTCCTCAATCTTGCGGACCGCATTTTCCTGAAGGCCCCTTATGCGTTGTGCTTTAATGAAAATCTGATCGGTAAGGGACGGCAATCGCAATATACGCCAAGCACTACCATAATCTTTCATCTTTTTTTGGAACAAATCCCTACATATTTTAATGACCGCATCGTATTGATCAGAGGTAAGCTGCATGTATATTTTCTAATTTGCGTAAATTTCGCTTAAAATTTCGGAAACATCAAAGTTCATACTTTAAACTTCCCCCGCAAAATTCAACCTGAAAAAGTCTTCTAATTCCCATGACCTTAAACTTTAAAGGAAACTTAATTGATTTGACCCAACCCAAAGTGATGGGTATATTGAATATTACGCCCGATTCTTTTTACGACGGTGGCAAGTACAAAGACCATAAAAGTATACTGAAACAAGTAGAAAGGATGTTACACGATGGGGCAACAATTATCGATGTGGGCGCCTATAGCTCCAGGCCCAAGGCCATTCATATTTCCGAACAGGAGGAGCTTAATAGGATTTTACCGATCGTTTCATTGTTGATCGACGAATTCCCCGACATCCTACTTTCAATTGATACTTTTCGCAGCGCGGTGGCGAGCCGCTGTTTGGAAGCCGGAGCGGCAATGATCAATGATATTTCAGGGGGTTCACTTGACGCCGATATGCTTTCGACCCTCGCTAAATATAAAGTCCCCTTCGTATTGATGCATATGAAAGGCAATCCACGCACGATGCAGAACGAAACTTCGTATGACAATCTTTTGGTCGACATCATGTTCTATTTTTCGGAACGAATCAAAAGTGCCAGGGCAGCCGGCATAATTGATATCATCATAGATCCCGGTTTTGGCTTTGCAAAGACCCTGGAACAGAATTATGAATTACTTCAAAACCTTCAATTGTTCAATACACTTGAACTTCCCATCATGGTAGGGTTGAGCAGAAAATCAATGATTTATAAGGTGCTCGAGACCAAAACTGACGAAGCATTGAACGGCACTACGGCCCTGCATATGGTCGCACTGATACAAGGGGCAAATATGATACGGGTACACGACGTAAAAGAAGCCATGCAATGCATAAAACTTTATACTCAAATCACCAAATAATCGAGCGACCTTTGGTTCGTCAATTTTTTCTAATTTTACAAAAACCGGAACCTGTTGGATTTTCTCAATTTTCTTGACTTTAAGATTACCGATATCATCGACATTATCTTGGTCGCCATTCTGTTGTATTACATCTACAAATTGGTCCGTGGAACCGTTGCTATTAACATATTTATCGGAATCGTCATCGTTTGGGGTTTCTGGAAGCTGACCGAACTGCTGGGAATGAGAATGATAAGCAGCATCGTAGGCGGATTTATGCAGGTCGGACTTATCGCATTGATTATCGTATTTCAACAAGAAATCCGGAAGTTTTTATTGATGATAGGATCAACGAATTTCGCCAATAAACGGAAGTTTATTAAGTATTTTAAATTTCTTAAGCGAGAAGGACTTTCAACGAATACCAATATCGAAGCCATCCTAAGGGCCTGCGAAAAAATGGCTGCGACCCGAACTGGTGCCATCATTGTAATTGAACGCAATAATTCACTTGATTTTATAAAATCAACTGGTGATATCATGAACGTTGAAATCAACCAGCCGATTCTTGAGAGCATTTTTTTTAAGAATAGTCCGCTGCATGATGGGGCCGTTATCATCAATGGCAATTACATTGTTGCCACACGGGTAATTTTGCCTTTATCGAATGAACGAAATATTCCCTTGCGCTTTGGTTTACGACATAGGGCGGCCGTCGGTATTACTGAAAAAACCGACGCCTTGGCCTTGGTTGTGAGTGAAGAAACCGGTTTGACATCGTATATAAAGAATGGAGAATTTGTCTTGTTTAAAGATTTGGTCGAGCTGACCAGTATGATGCGCGAGGATTTGATCTGAGTGTTTATGCCACCTCCTCGGCCAAAAATTGCGCTTCATATAGATTACTGTAATACCCACCTTTTTTGAGTAGCTCTTTGTGGGTGCCCACTTCTACTATATTTCCGGCGTCCATTACCAATATCCTGTCAGCTTTTTTTACGGTGTGTAAACGATGGGCAATAATGATCGACGTTCGACCTTCGGTAATCTTATCCGTAGCACGTTGAATCAATTGTTCAGAATAGGTATCGATCGAAGAGGTGGCCTCGTCGAGTACCAAAATACTGGGATTGCTTACATAAGCCCTTAAAAATGCAATCAATTGCCGTTGACCACTGGAAAGCATGGTTCCCCTTTCTTTTACGTTGTATTCATAGCCGCCAGGAAGACTTGAAATAAATTCATCGACCCCAATTTGTTTAGCGGCCTGTTTTATAGTATCGATGGTAATTGATGGATCTTTCAAGGAGATATTATTGGCAATCGTATCGGCAAAAAGAAAAACATCTTGTAAAACCACAGCAATCTGCGATCTGAGTGATGCCAATTTGAAGTCTTTGATATCGATACCATCTACCAGAATACTTCCTGAATTTACTTCGTAAAACCGATTCAATAAATTGATGATCGTAGATTTCCCAGCCCCTGTAGCCCCAACGATTGCAATGGTCTCGCCGGCTTTTACATCAAAGGAAATTCCATGCAATACCTCTTCTTCCTCCAAATACCCAAAATGTACGGCCGAAAATTTTATATTTCCGCGAATATCCTCCTTCTCCAAGGTACCGGCATCCTGTATATGATTTTCGGTGTCCAAAATTTTAAAAACGCGATTAGCGGCCACCATCCCCATTTGCAGCGTATTGAACTTATCGGCGATTTGCCGAAGGGGCCGGAACAAAAGATCGATCAAGAGAATAAAGGCGAATATGGTGCCGAACTCTTCTTTTTGCAAATTGGCGACATTTTGAAGTCCGCCATACCAAACGATAAGCCCAACGGCTAAAGAACCGACTATTTCAGCTATCGGAAAGAAAATAGAGTTGTACCAAACGGTTTTCAGCCAAGCATTCTGATGTTTTTCATTGATTATCCTGAACTTCTCACTTTCAATTCGTTCACGTGTAAACAATTGCACGATTTTCATTCCTGTAATTCGTTCCTGTACGAATGAATTGAGATTCGCAACTTCCGCCCGTACCTCCCCGAAGGCAATTTTCATGGCTTTCTGGAAAAGTCGGGTTGCGTACACAATAATGGGGAGTACAACAAATACCAATAAAGCCAATTTCCAATTGATGATCACCATGACGACAGCGGCCACTGACATTTTTAAAAGATCGGCCACGATCATAAAAAAGCCTTCACTGAATATTTCACCTATACGTTGCATATCAGCAACGGTCCGGGTAACCAACACACCCAGCGACGAATTGTCAAAATATTTCATCTTAAAACTTAGGATATGCTTGAACAATCGTATCCTAATATCTTTGATGACCGACTCCCCCAACCAATTGGCGTAATAATTAAAGGACAACTGACTCACCACTTGACCGATAAGCACTGCCAGCATTAGGAGCGTGAGGTACAATAATTTATCGGCATTCCCACTCTTAATGGCGTCATCGATAATTTGCTTGACCAGCAATGGTGTCAACACCGCAAATCCCGACAACATGATCGCGGCCAACGCCACGCCATAAAAAGTGAGACGATACGGTCTGGCATGCGCCATCAACCGCCTGAATAATCGCAAATCAAATGCTTTTCCCGAATCTTTATCCATCGTATCCTATAACCGTTTTGGGGTACGTAATCTTAGTCAAATATAAGCCTTTTGCCGGGACGGATGGACCTGCTTTTGACCGGTCCCTGCTTTTTAGGATTGTCTTAACATCCTGTAGGTCGATCTTTCCTTGGCCTACCTGCAAAAGAGTGCCCACAATGGCCCGAACCATATTACGTAAGAAACGATCGGCCGAAATAGTAAAGACCAATCGATCCACAGTTAGATGCCAAATCGCGCTATTGATAGTGCACAAATACGTCTTTACCTCGGTATTCGATTTTGAAAAACATTCGAAATCATGATGCAAAAGCAGTATTTGCGCGGCCTCGTTCATTTTTTCTACATTCAGACTGTGCATAAAAAAATAGGCGAAGTCGATCAAAAACGGATTCTTTTCCGGAGTGACCCAATATTCATAGGTGCGTTCGATGGCATCAAAACGGGCATGGGCTTCCCCAGGTACCTTAAAAATCTTCTTTACGGCAATGTCTTCTGAGAGAAAGGCATTTAAACGGTAGGTCAAGGTTTCGAGATCGGCGATTTCCTCTACGTCAAAATGTGAAAACATTTCCCTCGCATGCACGCCGGCATCGGTTCTACCTGCACCCACCAGAGCAACCGATGTCCTCAATAATTTTGAAAGGGCCAGCTCCAAGGCTTGTTGCACAGTAAGAGCGTTGGGCTGATTTTGCCAGCCATGGTAGTTTTTTCCGAAGTAAGAAAACTGGATAAAATATCTCACGGGAATACCTTAGTTTTGTCGACGACAAAGATAGATTACCCATTCTGAAATCGGGGTCCCGAATCTAGAATTTCAATAAAAATGACCAAAATTCTTTTACTTTCCGACACCCATTCCCATATGGACGAGGCCATTTTGAAATATGCCGAACAAGCTGATGAAATATGGCATGCCGGCGATATCGGCTCCCTAGCGGTTATTGATGCTTTGGCCGCATTGGCACCGATCAGGGCGGTATATGGTAATATCGACGATCATCAAATTCAAAATGAATTCCCCCTTGACAACCGGTTTACTTGTGAAGGCGTCGCCGTTTATATGACGCACATCGGGGGCTATCCTCCAAAATACAATGCCAGGACACGTGAAATTATCAAAAAGGATCCTCCTAAACTTTTTATCTGTGGCCACTCCCATATATTAAAGGTCATGTGGGACAAAAAAATGGGAGTTCTGCATATGAACCCAGGGGCCTGCGGCAAATACGGTTTTCATGAGGTGCGCACTATGCTGCGGTTTGTGATTGATGGAGCGGATATAAAGGACTTGGAAATAGTAGAATTGGGGCAGCGACGATAAACGAAAACCCCGATGCTTCCATCGGGGTTTTCTACGCACTAATACTACTAAGATGTTAGGTTCAACGTAAACGATCAACAGATTTTACAAGATCTTCATCCTTCTTTATGGCCCTATTGGCAAGGACCAAAAAAACGATAGAAAATACAGGAATCAGCATCCCAATACCCTTCTCTGAAACCAAGGTTTCTCCGGATAAGTTTAGCGATCGGTAAACGAAAAATCCCAGTAAAAAAAGATTCATTATCAGGTTCAACCTGTTTAGAACAAATTGATTTTTTCGATTTTTAAAGCTCAAAATGGTAATCATTGCCAACAAGGCAGAGAGATAAAACACAGCGGACACCAGTATTTCGCTCTGTGCATAAATTTCCTTTCCCTGGGCATCCGACCACAGATTAACCCAAAAAGGCAAAACCCCGGTCAACAGAATTACGATCAATAAAAAAATGGTCTGTATGCGTTGGATCATTACTGTTATGGACTTCTGAAAGGCAAAAATACGTGTCTTTTTAAAAAATATACGGTAAATATTGAAAATAATTTGTAATATTGTCGCGTTATTAGTTATAGCACTTACCAAAAGGGAAATCTTTCCCGAGTAATACCCAGATAACAATACACTTCTAGTATTTTCTAAGGATATATAATTTATACCATACTTAATGTTTGAAATTTCAGATTTAAAATCAAAAAAGCTACCTGAGCTTCAGGAAATAGCTAAGGGACTTAACGTTCCTAAGTACAAGACCCAAAAGAAAGAAGACTTGGTCTATCAGATTTTGGACCTTCAGGCGGCGAATCCCAAGGCAGTGGCGAGTGTTGTTGCCGAGGAACCTATAAATATGCCAAAAGCAAGGGCAGAAGGGGCTAAAGTAGTACCCAAAAAGCCAGCAAAAAACGAGGAGGTGAATCACAATGACGTTGTTTCGGTGCCTAAAGAGGCCCGGGAATCGAACAAACCCTCGCGACCCAATCCACGACCGCAAAAAAAGGAATTTCAGAAAAACGCCTCCGAACGCGGCGAGCAACATGTGAAAAAACCGCAGCACCAAAAGAACGGTCATGAAAAAAATAGCAGCAATTTTGACAAAGATCTAAAGAATCGCTACAAGGAACCCGAATTTGAATTCGACAGCATCATAGAAAGCGAAGGTGTCTTGGATATCATGCAAGATGGTTATGGTTTTCTAAGGTCTTCGGATTATAATTACCTATCCTCACCCGACGACATTTATGTCTCGCAGTCGCAGATTCGATTGTTTGGACTGAAGACTGGAGATACCGTATTGGGTAATGTACGTCCTCCTAAAGAAGGTGAAAAATATTTCCCATTGATCAAGGTGATCAAGATCAACGGCATTGACCCACAAATTGTAAGGGATAGGGTATCATTTGAACACTTAACCCCCTTGTTTCCCCGCGAAAAATTTAATTTGGCAGAACGCCAAGCAACTATTTCAACGCGAATTATCGACTTGTTCTCGCCCATCGGAAAGGGCCAAAGAGGCATGATCGTCGCCCAGCCCAAGACGGGAAAGACCATGTTATTAAAGGATATTGCCAATGGCATCGCCGCCAATCACCCAGAGGTGTACCAAATTATTCTCTTAATTGATGAACGTCCCGAAGAGGTTACCGACATGCAACGCAATGTGCGGGGCGAGGTGGTAGCATCGACCTTTGACAAAGAAGCTACTGAACATGTGCGGGTTGCAAACATCGTACTCGAGAAAGCCAAAAGATTGGTCGAATGCGGGCATGATGTAGTTATCCTATTAGACTCGATTACCCGTTTGGCGCGTGCCTATAATACCGTGCAACCGGCTTCCGGAAAAGTGTTGAGCGGTGGTGTGGATGCCAATGCCCTACACAAACCCAAGCGTTTCTTCGGTGCGGCCCGTAATATCGAAAATGGGGGGTCTTTATCTATAATTGCCACAGCACTTACCGAAACAGGCTCAAAAATGGATGAAGTTATCTTTGAGGAATTCAAGGGAACCGGCAATATGGAGCTTCAATTAGATCGTAAGATCAGTAACCGAAGGATATTCCCCGCCATAGATCTTACCTCTTCGAGTACGAGGAGAGACGATCTTTTGTTGGATGAAAATACAATTCAGCGCATGTGGATCATGCGTAAGTACCTCGCAGATATGAATCCGGTGGAAGCCATGGAATTCATCGAACAACGTTTTAAACAAACTAAGAATAATGAGGAGTTCTTATTGACGATGAACCAATAAGTACCGCTGGCGCCATACATCCCAATCCCGATAAGCATCGGAAAATCCCAAATTTTAATTGATTCGTCAAGATGGAATTTGGGA
>JALHST010000146.1 GCA_022865355.1 Maribacter sp.
AAGCGATCCAATATCGGAGTTTGGATCGGGAGGGATAGTTGGAAGTACGAAATTGGCATTACAAAGTTGGAAGTATATGATGGGAGGCTAAGCAGGCGTATTTTAATTCACGATCTTAGACAGAACACCCAGCCACTACTACCTATGATTAACTTCTTTAGAAAAATTCGCAAGAAACTAGCCGATGACAACAAGCCTTTAAAATACATGAGGTATGCTATTGGGGAGATTGTATTGGTGGTCATTGGGATATTAATCGCCCTGCAAATCAATAATTGGAACGAAAGCAGGAAATCTAAACTAATGGCGAATGATGCATATAGGAATTTATTGGCTTCACTGCAACAAGATTCCACCGAAGTTCAACAAATAATTGAAGTGCAAACAATAAATTTAGAAACAATAAGAAAATTAATATTGAACGATTCAATTCAAGAACTATTCGAATTAGACGAAAACAGACTAGATAGTTTGGCCAGAGATATAATGCAAGGTGGAATGAGCTTTTTTCCAAAAACTGGAATTTACAATCTAACTGTTTCTAATAATGGAATGGACCTACTCCAATCAAAGGAGATAAAGGCGCGTCTTATTAATCTTTACGACTATCAATACAAACAATACGAAAATGTTGATGCTATAATTGACCATAAATATCAATATCAGATTGGTCCAGTACTTAGAAAGAAAATAGGATTTATAACAGATAATAGAGCAAACTTTAACGTGGTTAAAGGTGTAAACCCCGAGCTCTTTAAAAAATATTATTCTGAACTGCTGGCTGAATGTAAAGATACTTTTGGATTATTGTCTATAGGTTATCGAAGTCTTTTGCAAATTAGGGAATCAGTGAATGAATTGATGCTATTAATTAGAAATGAATTGAAAAAACAATAAAAGACTAACAACGGCTTTCATTCATTATCGCATTTTATTTCAATCAAAATTATTAACCCTAAAAAACTTATTTCTAAGCATACCAACCTGAAAAGAACAACCAACTATTTACCATGATCAACTTCTTCCGCAAAATCCGTAAAAAACTCGCTGAGGATAACAAGCCCTTAAATTACTTGAGGCATGCCATTGGGGGCATCGTTTTGGTGCTCATCGGGATCCTTATTGCCCCTCCAGATCCATAATTTGAAGTCCACAAAAACGGAATCGAAGAATCAGAAATAGCTTAGTCATGGCAACCCGAATAAAGGTCAATACCTGATGAAAATCATTGCCTTATAAAAAAACTCGGCCTAATTTAATCCAGAATAATAATTCTTACGGTCATGCAAATGGTTCGTTAGTATAACGATATCTTCATATGCAACAGCATCGGCTAGCCGCTATCATGTTTACTGACATTGTAGGCTATACTGCCTTGATGGGATCAGATGAGGAACGTGCATTTGAGGTGCTTCAGAATAACCGCGATATACATTTTCAATTCCTTAAAAAATATGCTGGGACCCTCATCAAGGAAATGGGAGATGGGATGCTGGTCAGTTTTGATCTTGCCTCTGATGCAGTCCGTTGTGCCATCGAAATTCAAATAGCTTGTCGCAAAAAAAATATTTCCTTAAGAATCGGCATACATGAAGCGGAGGTGGTCTTTGAAGGATCCGATGTATTTGGCGACGGAGTGAACATAGCCTCTCGGCTACAGGCATCTACCAACGAGGGTTGTATAGCCATTTCAGAATCCGTTTACCGGGATGTGAAAAATAAGGCTGATATAAGAACTCAATTTATCGAGGAGAAGTCATTAAAGAATGTTGACGAGCCGATTAGGATGTATAATGTCAGTTGTGAAGAACCTCCGGTAAGAGAATGCCTGGTAGAGAATTCAGTACATGATCAGCGGAAGCCTATAATTGCTCGACTACTTAGAACAGTAACCCCAGTTCTTATTACCGTCGTGGTTGCTATCATTATTTTTATTCTATATGGTAGCACTTCTATTCCTTTTACAGAGCGGGATTGGATTGTGATATCGGATTTTGAAAATCTTACAGATGAAACAATTTTTGACCATTCCTTAAATACGGCCTTTACCCTGAGCATTAATCAATCACGATATTTAAATGTTTTGACCCGGCAGAGAATGATAGAGACATTAAAGCGAATGGAAAAAGAGAACATTACAAATATTGATGAAGAAACTGGTAAGGAAATTGCCATTCGCGAAGGGGTAGAAATTATTATTGTTCCAACTATAAGCAAAGTGGGCACCCAGTATATTCTTACTGCCAAAATCCTGGATACAAAAACAGCAAATATTCTAAAGTCAGAGGTCCTTTATGCCAAAAGTGAGGATGAGATTATTGAAAAACTTGATCTGCTAAGTAAGAAGATTAGACGAAGCCTTGGTGAAACTAGAAATAAGATCTCTGACCAAAGTAAACCCTTAAAGAAAGTAACTACTTCTTCTTTGCAGGCACTTAAACAGTATTCGCTTGGTATTGAAAGTCATCTCCGCCTAGACTTTGAAAAAGCCAGGATACATTATGAAAATGCTATCCGTATTGATAGTGATTTTACCGCGGCGAAAGCTTCCCTGGGAAATTTACTTTTTGAAAAATTTGATCGGAACGAGGGGCGTAAATGGCTTGAGGAGGCCATTATATCCATTGATAATCTTACCGACAGGGAAAAATATGGTATTCTTGCTTTTTATGCCGTAAATGTTGAAAATAACTTGGACAAAGGCATTGTATATACAAAAAGACGAATTGGATTATATCCCGATGATCCAGCCGCTCACAATAACTTAGGTTGGTATTTTCAAAAACAGGGTCATTATAATATGGCTTTGGATGAATATAAAAAAACTCTTCAGATTAGCCCAAATATGATGCTTACCAATAGCGGAATAATCTGGGTGTATCTCGAATATTTTGGTCAAATGGATTCTGCATTGTTCTGGTCCAATCGTATGATTAAATATGCGCCTGACAATCCTTGGGGCTATTTTTATCTTGGCACAAGCTATGTTGGCCTGAATGATTTTGAGAAAGCTGAGGCAGCATTTCTTAAAGCCGGGGATCTTAATCCGAACTTTTTGATGAATCAATACCGATTGGCACATGACTACCGGCTTCAGGGAATGTATGATAAAGCCATTGAGGTTTTGGAGGCCATCCTTCAGAAAAATCCTCAAGAATCTTCTGCCCACTATGATCTAGGAATAAATTATAATCTAATGGGAAAAAAGGAAACTGCCAGGAGTCATTTTCTTGAATATAAAAAAATCGCCGCAAAATGGTTGGAGGAAAATCCGAATGACCCAAAATTATACGTTTATAATGGAATAGTACTTACTCGCTTAGGAGAAAAAGATGCTGGTTGGGAAATTGGAAAAAGAGCGTTTGAACTGGATTCAACGATTAACTTCGAATTTACTCAATTGCTGGCAGTTCAGGACCGAAAAAGTGAGGCACTTGACTATTTGGAAAAAGCACTCGCAAATGGTTATAGGGACCTGGCGTGGATAAAACTCCATCCTGATTTAGAATTATTATTTAGAGAGGTGCGCTACAAGGATTTAATGAATAGATATTTTAAAAGCCAGTGAAACTGTCTTCTAAGACACTTCTGCCATCAAAACTATCCATTGGGATGCGCTCAAAATATGTAGGTATAATGCACTTAAAAATTTTACCCCAACCACCCCTCCCCCGTTAGCGCGAGCCTGCCTTGTCGGCAGACAGGCGTCACGCTCGTGCCCACGCAGTGGTAACTGTAATTTTTATCTTTCAATAATCCATCATGCCCAAGTGCATACCTTCATTGTCTATTTTGAGTATGGTTTCATCATCAGCATAGTTTCTTGCGCTGCTGTATTTCCAATGGATAGGATCGGTCACAAAACCTTGTGCAACTGGATTATTATGGATATAGTCGATTTTTTGCTTTAAAACCTTGCCGCTCCAAAGTTCAATTGGCTTGTTATGTTGTTGCCATAATTGCCTTTTCTTTACATTACTATTCCTCTTTCCTGCCCGTTCCATCATCCATAATAACCACTCTTTTCGGCTTTCTTGCGGGTTTACTTCTATGGCTTTTATGATTTTTCTGGCCGTAAATCCTTTAAAATCCCGCAACAATCCCGACGGATCTTCAATATTTGATCGAAAGACCAGATGCACATGGCTTGGCATGAAACAGTAGGCGAATACCTCCATGCTTTTTTTTGCACGGCAATTCGATATACTTTTCTCTAGAATTGAAAAATAGGCCTGTCTTGTAAATACATCCAACCAATAGACTGTTGCAAAGCTTACGAAATAGGCGGCATTTGGATTTTTGAATTTATATTTTCTGCTCATTCGTGTATCATCTGAATTAATTGATACCATTTATGGCACGAGCGTGACGCTCGCGCTAGCGAAGAGATTCCTTCACTTCGTTCGGAATGACGCTTTAATTGTTTATTGCTAATTGTTAATTGTCCACTGTTCACCCCAACCACCCTTCTCTATCCAAACTTCTATACTGAATAGCCTCGGATATACACCCGTTTGTGTAATCATAATAATATATAAGGGTATGACAAAATGGTTCTCTTACTTACTGATTGTAAGTCTCTTATTTTAATTCACTATCTTAGAAAGAACAACCAGCCACTACTACCTATGATTAACTTCTTCAGAAAAATCCGTAAAAAACTTGCTGATGACAACAAGCCGCTGAAATATGCCCGCTATGCCATAGGGGAGATTGTATTGGTGGTGATCGGGATATTGATTGCACTGCAGATCAATAATTGGAATGAGAATAGGAAAGTAGATCTCTTAGAAAAAGATTTACTGAATGAAGTAAAAAATGGTTTGGAGTATGATTTAGTCCAACTCGAAAATGCCATAGATTTTCAGCGGTCAAGTCTTGAAAGTCAAGATATAATCTCGGATTGGGTCGAAGGAAAAATAGCCTACAACGATTCATTAGGTATTCATTTTTTACATTCTATCTTTAATGCCAACGTCCAATTTAAGGAGGCACCCTACACAACCTTGCAACAAATAGGTTTACAAATTATCAAAAACGATTCGCTGCGCAATCAAATTTCGAATTTATATGATTTGGAATATCAAAATATATATTGGTGGCAGGATGACTATGAAAAAATCAAAACCCGATTTAGAAATTCATTCGCAGACCTGGGTTTTGACATAAAAAACCAAAAAAATAGGTCTGATGGCGAGATAGTTCCGATTGATCCTTTAAACCTAAAATCTGATAGTGCCTTCATTTTTGACCTAAAAGGAGCACGTGCTGTTCTAGACATATATACCAATGATTTAATGGTTAAGGCACAAAGTGAAATAATGAAGACAATGGAAATGATAGAATTAGAGTTGAAAAAGAATTAAATATAAATCAAAGGATTATCTTTTTAAGTTTTACCTAAATCTATTATATTATAT
>JALHST010000147.1 GCA_022865355.1 Maribacter sp.
TGCCGCAAGTTAATATCGTAGCCTGCAAAATAATTGCAGTTGGAGGCTCCTAATTGACAAATCCCTGAATATTCGTTTTGGAATTTGGCCCCTCCCGATAGCTATCGGGGTGGGTTTTGGAAATTTAAATTAGGACTGGATTCATTTTGTCGCGCTGCAACAAAATGGGCCTTTAAGGTGGCTTTACAAAGAAAACCGGAAGTGTTTGCACACTTCTCTTTTTTTATTCCCTTCCCTTGCCCAAACAAGTTTGGCAAGTCCATAAAGATAGATCGAATGGGAAGGAGAAAATTATACCATCAAATTAGGGAATAGATAGGATTTATGCTTAAATTAATACGCCAATAAATATTAAAAGCGAAAAATGAAATCAAAAAATGCAGGTTCCCGAAGAAGTTTTATCAAAAAAACCGCGGTATTTTCCGCCGGAATCTCAATAGTACCTCGCCACGTACTCGGCGGTCCGGGTTTTATAGCCCCGAGCAATAAACTGGTCGTTGCTTCTATCGGGGTCGGTGGTAAGGGGAAGAGCGATATCTCTGGTTTTGCCGAATCAGGAAAGGCCGAAATTGGCTATTTATGTGATGTAGACACCCGTAGGGCGGCCGATTCCGTCGCCCGTTTCCCCAAGGCGAAATATTACAAGGATTTTCGCGAGCTGTACGACAAGGAGTCGAAAAACTTCGATGCCGTTTCCGTTTCTACGCCCGACCACACCCATGCCATAGCGGCATTGCCAGCCATGGAAATGGGCAAGGCGGTCTACGTTCAAAAACCATTGACCCATGATATCTATGAGGCACGGAAATTGACAGAGGCCGCTGAAAAATATAAAGTAGTTACCCAAATGGGTAATCAAGGAGCATCGTCTGACGGTACCCGTCAACTGCGCGAGTGGTACAATGCCGGGATCATCGGAAAGGTCCATACCGTATATTGCTGGACGGACCGCCCCGTTTGGCCTCAGGGAATTCCCTGGCCCGCACAAAGTGCTCCGGTACCTCCTGAACTGGACTGGGACCTCTGGCTGGGCACGGCCCCTCGCAAGGAATATATCAACGGACTTATTCCCTTCAACTGGCGGGGCTGGTGGGATTACGGTACCGGCGCCCTCGGCGATATGGGCTGTCATTTGGTGGAAGCACCGTACAGGGTTTTAGATCTCAAATATCCCAAGGATGTTCAATGTAGCGTGGGCAGTGTGTATGTGGATGAATTTAAGCGGGGCTATTTTCCCGATAGTTGCCCTCCTTCCAGCCACGTGACCATGACCTTCCCAAAAACCGACAAGACCGATGGTGATGTCGTCTTGCATTGGATGGATGGAGGCATTCAGCCTACCCGTCCCGAAGAACTAGAGCCCAATGAAATCTTTGGTGATGGGGGCAATGGAGTACTTTTTATTGGTTCTGAAGGAAAAATGATGTGTAGTACCTATGGTGAGAATGCTAGGTTATTGCCTACTTCCAGGACTGCCCAGGTCAACGTGCCACAAACGTTGGAAAGAGTGCCCGGAGGAAGTCGTGGTCACTATGCACAATGGGTAGAGGCTGCCATTGCTGGCTATGGCAAAAAGGAACTCAGTGCACCTTTCGAGATTTCCGGGCCACTGACCGAAACCTTGTTGATTGCCAATCTAGCGATCCGTGGCGTGGATATTCGCAACGAAAAGAAAAATGATAGGGGCGAACCGTATTTCGAATATCCTGCTCGTAATATCGAAATGCTTTGGGATGACGAAAAAATGCGCGTCACCAACATCGATGCGGTCAACCAATTTGTAAAACGCGATTATCGGGATCCTTGGAAGCTGGGTTCAGGGATGTGAGCCTAGATTTCAAAATAATGAGTTCGGGTTGGGAATATAATTTACTTCTTTTGTATTTCCAACTCCTACTTTTCGATATGGCGTATAAATACCTTCAAAAAAAAGAATCTGATATACGTAGTATTATGATTTAAATACTCCGATAACTATCGAGCATAAAAGCAGCGGTGTAGCTGCCTAACTAACTGCTTGATGCCGTGTCTTTTTTTAGTATTCCAGGGGGAAACAAGTTTCGCCTGTCACATAAAAAAAGCCCGATACATTTGTATCTGGTTTTCCTTGTAGCGGGGACTGGACTCGAACCTGCGTCCGCCTCTGGCGGATAGGAGCCCGGTTCATATTTCAATTGAATTAGTTTTTAATTGCTTTTTAGGTTTTTTTGTAACAGATTCGTAGATATTTCGACTTGAACATTGTGCTCCACTCCATCATCTGTAAGTGTAATCATTCTAGCTGCCTGTACTTCCCCGTCAAGTGTCACAATCATTTCTTCCATACTGTTTCTTTGTGTAACAATAATATGATAAAATGTATCCCTGTACCTGTAA
>JALHST010000148.1 GCA_022865355.1 Maribacter sp.
ATCTCTGATCGCTGCACGAAATCAAAATTTTCCAAGTTGTTCTCAACGTTAAAAATTCAATTATTCCCCTATGGGCCGGGCAGGCTTAAGGTCAGGGGAAAAATAAATGTATTTTCAGCTTTTTATCCCTTACCCCGAAGGTCGAAAAAAGTTCGAAAATCAAGGGCGTTAGGCAACCTCGCTATTTTAAGCTAGAGCCTTCTATTTTAGGTTGTAATAACGCATCAGGAAATTCTACGGGCCGTCCTGTTCTTTTATCAACAGGCATTTGGGCATTCACACTTTTCAAATAATCGCTAAGTACGGTAGCCAATTCCTGTACTTTTTGGGGTTCTTCCCAGGCCAAGTTTTTGGCTTCCCCAATATCCTCTTTGATGTTATATAATTCCATACTGCGGTCGGCATGAAAATAAATAAGTTTCCAATCCCCCAAACGAACCGTGCTGGCCGCGCCGATGCCGGGTCCCTTTGGGCCCCATTCGTTGGGATAATGCCAGAACAAGGGTCGCGGTTCCTGGGCATCGGCCGTTCCCTTTAAAATGTTGGTAAAACTCTTACCGTCTACTTGCTGTACTGTTCGTAAACTGTCAATCCCGGCCATTTCTAGAAGGGTCGGATAAAAATCCTCGATAATCACTTGATGGTTTGAA
Organism: Maribacter sp.; assembly: GCA_022865355.1. Classification (GTDB taxonomy): domain Bacteria; phylum Bacteroidota; class Bacteroidia; order Flavobacteriales; family Flavobacteriaceae; genus JALHST01. Next base: position 651 of record JALHST010000148.1, read on the forward strand.
CTGGTTTGGGCAGCGATCTTCCCGGGCCATTTTACGATCATCGGTTCCCGAATACCACCTTCATACATTGAACCTTTTCCACTTGCCAACGGTTTGTTATGTGTATTGGGTTCCCCTCCCCTGGCATGTGCGCTCAAGCCTCCATTGTCCGACATGAAGAGTATGATCGTATTTTCGTCGATATTTTTTTCCTTTAGATAGTCCATAATATCCCCCAAACTTTTGTCCATCCCTTCTACCATCGACGCATATTTAGCCTCGATGGAGTCTAAGCCTTTTTCCAAGTATTTTTGTACAAAACGGTCATCGCCCATAATGGGGGTATGTACGGCATACTGCGACATATATAAAAAGAAAGGTTGTTGAATGCTCACCGCTGAATCCATGGCCTTGATAGCTTCCTTGGTGATGGCCTCGGTCAAAAAAATATCCTGGCCATAATATTTTTCCAATCCAGGAACGGCCCAGACTTCTTTACCTACCTGACCATTCCCAAAATCTTCAATCCCCAGATAACTGCCTGGGGCCCCGGCGGCATGGCCTGCAATATTTATATCAAAACCCAGGTTCAAGGGGTTTTCCCCTGGCGTGCCGATGGCTCCCAAATGGGCTTTTCCGGAATGAATGGTAAAATAGCCCACGTCGTGCAAAGCCTGTGGCAATGGCAAGGCATAAATCGCCCTAGCGTCGCCGGGAATCGGGCTCATTCCGTTTACGTTCCACATCGGAAACTCGAGCTCCGGATTATTTTTTTCCATGGGTTGGATCGAGTCTTTGATAAGTGTCCAATTGGTCACCCGATGCCGGGCGGCATTCATTCCGGTCATCAAACTAATGCGCGTGGGGGAGCAAACAGGCGTGGCGTAAGCCTGGGTAAATTTCATCCCTTCTTTTGCCAACCGCTCCATATTCGGGGTATGATATCGATTATTGAACGGGGTGCGTTCTTTCCAAAAAGGAACCGAAGTATCTTGCCAACCCATATCGTCGACCAAAAATAAAACAATGTTGGGCCGAGCTTCCTCAAGTTGTTCAGGTTCGCAGGCGGCCAAGCATAACATCAATGCAATCAAAACAAGCGCTATATACTTGGTCATAATCGATAGCATGAATGATCTTGATAACACCATATACCTCAACTTTAAAAATCGGTTCCCAGCAATCAGGAAGTTAAATATAAGCATTCAGAAATTTCCATACGCTCAGGGAGGCCAAAAGAATTGCTTATGATTATCTTAGTTGCACAAACATTCAGCGCATTTCAACTATCATGAAAAAATTCAAAAAGCTCTTCTTAGTGATATCGATTCCGGCATGCATATTTTTTTGCGCCGTCAGTTGCGCAAAAATGGATAAAAACGAACGTAGTTCCGATCACATAGCGAAAATGTATTTGACTACTTTGGATAGATCAAAACTCCTGGAGGAGCAGCCCCTTAATTTCGATACTTTACCAGACGACATTACCATTTCCCTGGATACCTCCAAAACATTTCAAGTAATGGCCGGTTTCGGATTTACATTGACCGGTGGAAGTGCCAAACTGTTGCAGGGGATGACCAAATCGGCCCGAACCGAGCTTCTTGAAGAGCTTTTTGGGAGGGATTCGAATGCTATTGGAATTAGTTATCTAAGGGTGAGTGTCGGTGCCTCGGACCTAGATGAAAAGACTTGGTCGTATGATGATAGGCCTAAGGGCCAAACCGATGTGCCATTGGACCACTTTTCGTTGGGCTATGACACCTTGTATCTCGTCCCTACCTTACAGGAAATCCTAAAAATTGCCCCGGAAATCAAGATCATGGGGTCACCCTGGTCGCCACCGGCTTGGATGAAAGATAATGAGGATACCCGCGGCGGAAGCTTAAAACCGGAATATTTTAGTGTATATGCACACTATCTTCTGAAGTACCTACAGGCGATGAAAAAACAGGGCATCCCCATCGATGCCATGACCGTGCAGAATGAGCCCTTACATCCGGGGAACAATCCCAGTCTTTTAATGTTAGCCGAGCAGCAGGCTGATTTTATTGAGCATCATCTGGGTCCTGCTTTTATTTCAAATGCAATAAAAACCAAAATCATCA
>JALHST010000016.1 GCA_022865355.1 Maribacter sp.
ACCGATAATGAATCTAGGATTGGCCCGAAACGGGCATTTCAAAGCAAACTCCTTACGGCGAATGAATTGAAGGCCGGTATTTTCAGCTCGATTATTACAAGCAGTATCCTGGTCGCAGCCGTATTGTATGTTTCATTTGGGAAAGAAGACCTTGAATACATCTTCTTATTTGGTTTTTTAGGCGTAATCAGCATATGGGCGGCGATTAAATATACGGTTGGCAATTCGGCCTATGGCTATAAAGGTCTTGGGGATATTTTCGTTTTTGTTTTCTTTGGTCTGGTAGCTGTCTTAGGGGCAATGTTTTTATATACCAAAACAATTTTTTGGACGGCGTTGTTACCTGCATGCACCTGCGGATTTTTGAGTACCGGAGTTCTGAATCTGAACAATCTGCGGGATTATGAAACTGATTCCAAGGCCGGCAAAAATACCCTGGTTGTGAGAATGGGTTTTGAAAATGGAAAAAAATATCATTATTTTTTGTTATTCGCTGCTTTTGCGTGCCTTCTGGTATTTATAATATTAACAAATACGGTGTGGTATCACTATGCAGCATTGATCGCGTTTATACCAATTTTTCGTCATATGGCAAAAGTTAAACGTACAGCCAATGCGGCACAATTAGATCCCGAACTTAAGAAGTTGGCCTTAAGTACTTTTCTTTTGGCCCTATTGTTTTATATCTCTTATAATAATTTTTTGTAATTTTGATTACTAACCTTCTAAACCACAACTAATTTGGAACAGCCCATTAGAATTCTCATCGTAGAGGACAATGTCATAATTGCCGACGATATGCAGTCTATGCTTGAGGAGATTGGTTATGAAATCGTCGACAATGTAATTGTATACGAACAAGCCGAGGAAGTATTAAAAAATCACGAGGTAGACCTTGTCTTAATCGACATCATTCTTGCATCGGACAAGACAGGAATTGATTTAGGGAAACATATTCGCGAAAATTATGACATCCCCTTTATTTTTGTTACCTCCAACTCCGATCGCGCCACGGTTGAAAATGCGAAAACGGTTAAGCCAAACGGCTATTTGGTAAAGCCTTTTGAACAGCAGGATCTTTATACTTCCATCGAAATAGCTTTATCCAATTTTATTTATTCCGAAGGAAAACAGAGTGCAAATACCAGCGACATGGATGTTCCTATGTCAAATAGCGTGTTGAAGGATTCTATTTTCGTCAAAAAGCAACATCTTTATTACCGCATTCAATTTGAGGACATACAATTTATCAAAGCAGACAACGTATATCTTGAGGTAAATACCGTCGATAAGAAATTTTTGGTACGCTCCCCCTTGAAGGATTATCTCGAAAAATTACCCAAGAATAAATTTTATAGGGCCCATAAATCATATATCGTGAATGTCGACCATATCGACGCCATTAATTCAAAGGATATCATGATCAATAATAATTTGATTCCGATTTCGAAGGAATTTAAGGAATTTATCATCTCGGCAATGAATTCCTAATATGAATAGATTAATCAATTCATAAGGCACCCTAGCGTGCCTTTTTTTATTTGCATTCAAAACGTATGCATACACAACAACTTATCCCGGTTACGCAACAATATTTTTTTCAACTTGAATATTGGACTTATATTCGCCTAGTGATACTTCATCAGGTATTACTTCAATTGATTATAATTTTTCATTTTCATATAGTGTTCTCGTAAAAGAGCCCTGTCCTGAACGATAGGGCTCTGTTTAGTTACCGATAATTCAAAAGTATGTTGGGTCTATTTTCTTTTTTCCCGTGAATCCCCAACGAAAGTGTCTCCAGTAGAATAAGTTTCCAAACAACTTAGTTCAGTATTTCAATAAGTACATTTCAAGATCGGACAGGGAATAATTCGAAAATCTACGAAATGTATCAAAAGTCGGATGAAATGCACAAGCATTGCAACTTCAACCATTTCACAACAAAAAATAGCCATTACACAACAAAGTTCGTCAAGGAGTGATTGTATGCCCTACTTTTGAATTGTCTTAAAGACGCCCCAAATCTTATCATTTACAAGCGAAGTATTTAATTAAGCTGTGTGATTTTTGCACAGCTTTTTTTAAACCTCCTACCGTTTCACGGAAAACTCGTGCCTTGGCCTATGCTGCTAGCCATCAATGGAGCAATATTTTTTATAACGACATATGTACCACAGGGCGATATAATGCGATATAAAAGGCCTATCAAGCCAAGCGATGAATTCGTTTACAACAAAAATTTAGCAAAACCGTTAGATAATGGTAATTTTGGTTTTGTGCGAACGTATACTATGAAAAATTTGCTTGGCAAAATTATCGGACTGCTTTTGGTCTATTTCTTGAATGTCTTTTCTATAATGGCACAGGATACCGTAGTGCCCATAGAAAATTCCTTTAAAAATTTTCAGAGTATCAACGCCCCATTGGAACGGTTTCAGCTCTTCTTCGAAACGCCCAATCGCTACACCCAAAATTCTGCCTACGATTGGCTCGATACCGTAAATATTTATCTAAATACGGTAGAAAAAACCCATGATTCCCTTGCGATTACACAATACAAATTGATACAGGCCCAAATTTATTATGATTTGGGCAATTATGATCGCAGTTTGGCCATCGCCAAGGAGATCAAGAATCAAGTTGAGGAATTGGACTTGGATACTAAAGAAATTTTGTTTGATTTGATGGATCGGGACTATGCCCAATTGGGGCTTTATACCGAACAAATTGAAATACGAAAAGAGAAAAAGGCACTTGGTTTAACCGATAATGTTGCTTTTTATGACATTTATTCAAATCTAGGGCTTCATAGGAAGGCGATGATAGATTATATTGAAAGCGTACAGAAAACTATAGATGAAAAGGATTATTTTGCCCAAGCGGAGTTCTATAATAATGTAGGGACTTATCTTAGATTGGACAAATCAATACCTACGGCACTTACAAATTATAAAAAGGCGAAAGGGTTTATCGATGTATATCTAAGTGATGTTACCAAGGTGAAATCTGAAAGTGACCTCCATGAGGCCCATTTTTTGAATAGTAGCATTGAGGGCAATATTGGTAAATGTCATGTGCAATTAGAGCTTTATAAAGAAGCCATTCCATTTTTGGAAGAAAGTGTCAAAGGCATGGCCCAATCCAAAAAAGGGGCTTTTTCTTCAGAAATTATAGAAAATCGCCTGGCTTTGGCCGAATGTTTCCTGCAGCTAGGGGATTTAAAAGAAGCTACCGATTATCTGAGCGACAATATTCAGCCAAAAATGACGGCCAATCTGATCAAAAAAAATAGATTGCTCTCAATCTATTATGACCTGCTCGGAGACTACAAGAATTCCTCCCTGTATCTAAAGAAAAATATACGGATCAATGATTCCTTGAGTATCAATGAATCTGAATTGAGAAAACAGCAGTTGGTGACCGTTATGGCCGAAGAAAAGGCGAATACCCGCTTAATCATGGATGCCCAAAAACTTGCACTCGAACAGCAGCGCAACGAAATGATCGCCAAGGATGAAAAGATCAGTCTCGTATTCATATCCTTGATCTTTACACTTTTAGGTTTTGCAGGATTGGTCTATGCCTACCTGAAGAGTATTAAAAACCAACGTCTGATCGCTGAACAAAAGCACATCA
>JALHST010000149.1 GCA_022865355.1 Maribacter sp.
GTGGCCAAAACTTTTTCCACAAGCGCTTCCAATTCATAAAAGGATATAGGGGATATGGTGGCCACAACACCTTGATGATTTTGTGGTGTCAAGCGGTTCAATTTTTCAATGGGCACATAAGAAACCGGAATCCCGTTTTTTCGTAGCGCACTTTCCAATTCCTTCGATAGCTCGCCTTTAAGCCCTTTTTGAATAAACACCTTATCAACGGTCTCTTTCGCCTTGATAGCCTCTAGGACGGCCCGTATTCCATAAATCTGGCTGGTATTTTGCATGCGGCAAAGGTAAAATAAAAAACCACCCCGCCAGCGGCGGGATGGTCAAAGTATACGATAAATGTTTTTTGAATCGGCTAACCGTTGATCACGAAGAAACCCTTGAATTAAGGTAGTTAAAAACCTGGATCAAATCGGTCTCGTCCCTAAGGTTGATTTTTTCCTTTTTTATAAAATTTTGAAGTTCCTGACGTGTCTCCTTATCAAACGATTTTAGAAAATCACTTTTTTTAGTGCCAATATAATGGGCCACCTTCTCCTCATTGCCAATAAAATAATATTCGGCAAATTGACTGAATTTATTGGGTGTGTCCCGAACCATTGAACTAATAGCGTGGGTACCTTCAGTAAATTTTACATTGTTCTTCGTGTACAGTTGGTATTTTGTTCCGTCATTGAGAAGGTATAAATACCCATTACGAACTTCTCCTTTCTTGTTTTCATAGGTTTTTAAGGACAATTGTTTATTTCCTAAGGGGTCAATTAGCGTAAGTTCCTTTATCGTAGCCAGGGAGCTTTCCGCTTCATCGGCCAATTGGGTATCCTTTATTTCGATTTCATCATTATAGGCATTGTGCCGATAATAGAAATCCCCTACCAAGTCTTTATCAAAATATATTTTACAGGGCAAGAATTGTTCATCGATATACACCGATCCAACCGTAGGCAGATCACTGACAATGTCTTTTTTCTTTCGCATGTCGGCAAAAACACTGCCCATTTGACCCTGACCGCCAAACGATTCCAAGTTCACGGCTTGTCCTTGCCCTTGGGCCACATCGACACAAAGGCAGATTAAAACCAACCAAATTACTTTATTCATAAATGAATTATACTAGTTAAAATAGGCCGCAAAGATAGAAATATATATTTAAAGTACATACGATTTTCGTCAGGGCGACGAAGACTTCGGTCTTTGCGTGCGATATTAAATTGCCCATACGCTTAAATTAAAGAGAACTAGAAGATTCGGTTTAATATCGTAGATCGGTAGTTGCCAAAATATTGATCGACCATTAATATGGGCGGTAAATAAAGGTAAATCGGAACGTTCTTTCGAATGGGTACTAAAAAAAACACCCCGCCATTGGCGGAGTGTTTTACAAATTAGTTTTTGATCTAAGAAAGATTACGCTTTTACAAGTGTCATTCCGTAACCAGCATAAGAAGAACTAAAATCAAGACTAACGTCAATGTCTCCTGTGCAGGTATTGATTTTCCCTGTCCCGGTTACGGGAACGACAAAGCCGCCTCCATAATCAAAATCCTCATTGGACTGTACGGTCACGTTTCCGTCCCCATCAATAATGGTGACTGTCAACCAAGAAGTGGCAGCGTTATTGATATACGGGTTATTTGTCGATAAGATCCTAAAGCTCAAAGGATCTCCTGGATCCGGTGTTACCGGGATCAAATCACCTTCTGCATAATCGGCCCACTCATCATAGGTAACTTTAAAGTCACCGTTGAAAAGTGTCGATGTATCGGTCAATCCACATTTGAAGGCGGTCGAATACTTATAAGGCGATGAGTAATAGCCACCGATCGCGGCAATGTTCCCATTGGCCGAATCAGCATCGAAAGACCTGCCATCTGTAGTGTACAGTGTCCAAGCCAATACCAAACTGTCCTCACCTTCCACTTGACTTTGGGAAAGGCCCAAGGCGGTCAAGGCTTCCCCATAGGTAAAGCTGAAGGTAGTCTGCAATAGTTTAAAACTGCCGGGCGTAAACGCACCTTGAGCTACCGTAGCCAGCGGAACGGTTTTTGAAAGGTCTGCACCTCCGCCTACCGTGTTGTCTGTAAAGACCGCAAAGAATTCCACCCTGTCCAAAAGCGCGCTGTTTTCATGATCTTGATATTCAAGCTTAATACTAAAAGTTGAACCGGTGTCATTTAAATCGATGATATCACCCGACGTTTCAAGAATCCTAAGAAACGCACCATATTGAGCACCTTCGAATACGTTGTCGATAACCTTATTGTCAACCGTACAGCCAAAAAAAGCTGCCAACGCCATAAGTACCGTTGTTGTTTTAAAAAATCTATTTTTCATTTTTCTCAATTTTTAGTTAGATGATGGAAATGCAGGTGATGCCGGATTGGTATCCCAAAACACGGACTGTGTAACCTCTGCCTTTTGCGGAATCGATGAATTGTTGTTCACAAAATTGGCCGGATAAAAGAAAGATCGAATAAATCCACCTGGATTGGGCTCCAAACTGGGCTGCAAGTCAGTAGGATACCCCGTTCTTCTATAGAAGTTATAGCCGTCAGAACCATTACCGAACAAAGAGGTAAAGAATTCACGGGCCAAGACATTCCAACCTCCTGTTGGATCGGCGTCAAATGCGGCCGCTATGGCATTACTATGTGCAGTAATTGCCGCGGCATCCGGTGCAAACGATAGGTCTGCGCCAGCATCCTTACTTCCGAACGACTCGACTTTTGTTACTGATTTGGCAAGACCGCTCAGTACAAAGGTTTTCGCAGTTGCAGGGCTTCCAGAGACCATGGCCGCCTCGGCACGCAAGAAGTCGACCGTAGAACTCAATAGAATGGGTGTAATCCCGGCTCCGCCGCCTCCTTCACCAAGGCCTACGCCTTCAAACGAATCGTCGTCAAACCGTCCACCAGCTGGATAGACTCCAAAGGTGGTCTTTGTGAAACCATCCGGTGGTGTACCTTCGTTACTTCCATGATCTCGGCCCCAATACCCATCAGGCAAGGTACAGAAAGGAAATCCTGCATACTGTGGAGGAGGCTGTTGCAAAGAACACTGTAAAGTCTCCAAGGCTGGAGGTTCACCGTCAGAACCTGGCGTAACAGGAACTTGGCGATAATAGTAATACCGTAACCTTGGATCGGTATTGTTCAACATGTAGTTCATAAGATCATCCGACATATAGTCGCCGGTACCTCCTGAGGCATTATAGTTTGCACTATATCTTGGATGCCGCGTATCGGGCTGTACCACATTGGTACCCCATGCAAATTGAAAATCATCGTCTGACGAGGAAATATAATTCCCAGAGGCTACGATCGCATTGAATTTGGCCAAGGCACCACTATCTGCCAAGCGGGTCTGCATATACAATTTCATTTTGAGCGTATTACAGGCCTTGATCCATTTAGAGGCATCCCCATCGTAAAAGAAATCATTTTGCGGTGTAGCAACCCCTCCATCGTTGAAGTTCGCGATCGCCTGATCCAATAGGGCGATGGACGCTTCATAAATACTGGCTCCCGAATCAACATTTGGGTTGAAGTTCTCGGCGCCCAAGACGGCCTCTGAATAGGGCACGTCCCCAAAAAAGTCGACCAACAGGGTCATGGTGTAGGCCTCAAAAAATTGGCCCATCCCCACATGATAGTTCAACCCTGTTTCTATTGCAACCGGGGTCATTGTCCGAATATCCGTCAACATTTCGGTATAGGCATTGGTCCATCTGCCATCAAAAGCGGAAGGTCCATACGCCGTCCTGTACTGGCGGCCGAACATATAGTCGATGCGAACCACTTCGGACCCGGGTCTGCCAAAACTTTCCACATTGCTCGCAAAATTTACCTGAATCCCGTTCAAAAGGAAATCGGGACTCGCCTGCGCCGGAGACAAGGCGTTTGGATTGACCGTAAGGTCCAGATTCGTAGTCTCGCAGGACTGGAGTATAAAGAGTCCTAAGACGCCTGCGATACTTATTATATTAAATATTTTTTTCATGATATATCGTCTTTATTTATATTTAAATTAAAAGGATGCCTTAATGCTGAACCCATATCGTTTTGAACTTGGTCCGTTCAAGTAATCCCAACCTTGTCCGTTACCTATACCAAGACCGGCCACGTTCGGGTCGAAATTGGCACTTGAAGGAATATTAAAGGCTTCGTACCAAAGGTTGAAACCCGTTACCGTAAAGCTCAACGAGCCGAACGGAGTACGATCTAAAAATTTGCTTGGGACTGTATAGCCCAAAGAAATTTCTTGTAAACGTAAGGTCGTGGCATCATACACTTGCAATTCGGTAGGCCCGAAGACAACGTTATTAAAATAGTAGTCAGAGTTGTTGATCTGCACATTGTTGACCGACCCATCAGGTGCAACACCGGGCAAGATGAACGAGGCGTCCCTATCGGCGACATCCTCTACAAGACCTCTACCCAAGAGCACGGCCACAGTACTAGACCACATATCGCCACCTTGTACGTGGTTCAGCAAAAAGCTGAAGTTCAAGTTTTTGTAGGAGATACTGTTCGAAACGTTCAAGGTCCAATCCGGGGTTGGATCACCGATGATCGGTAATCGTCCGTTTTCGTCAACCTCTTCACTGATATAGTTACCAGCGGCGTCTATCTTATAATTGCCATCCGCATCGCGAGCGACCCTTCCACCGACCAAAACTCCTAAAGGTTCGCCGGGAATAGCAGCATTTCCTTGATTGGAAAAACCTGAGTAAATGATAATATCGGTATCCTGTCCTAAGTCTGCCACCGTGGATCGGTTCATGTTGAAGTTCGAATTGATGCTCCAGGTAAAGTTACCCTCCTTAAAAGGATAAATTCCCAAATCAACTTCTAGACCTTTACCATCAATTTTACCTACGTTGGTCTGGATCAGGGTACCACCGGTACTGGGATCCAAAGGCCTGTTGACGATCAGGTCATTCGTTACACGTTTGTATAAAGAAACATCTAAACTAACGATGTTCTTGAACAACCGTGATTCAAGACCTACTTCGATCTCGGAATAGCGTTCAGGCAAAATGTTCGGGTTGGCCACGGTATTGGAGACCGTATTGGAAACCACCGTTTGTCCGTCACCGTTAATGAAACGCTGTGTATCAATCAATAAATCCACCGAGGTGGGGAACCCTGAGGCAAACCCTGCAGATTCACCGTAACCTCCTCGAAGCTTTAGGTAATTGATCCCGCCTTCGCTCTTAAGACCTTCGAAGGCCGCGGTAGGAATAAAGGAGAAACTTGCACCCTTATATAATAAAGAGCGATTGGCACGTGCCTGATTGGAAACCCAATCATTACGGGCATTCAAGGTCAAATAGAGCCAACGGTCATACCCAAAATCAACCTGCCCATAGAGACCGGCGATGTTTTGATAGGTAGTAAACTGTATTTCATCCTGAAGGTCAAAATTGAAGTGACGCAGTACGCCGAAAACGTTTTGACCGCTACTGGCAACCCCTTGTCGATCATAGTTGGTACTTCGTGTAGTGCCACCAAGGTTGAAGTTCATATCCAATTTTTCAGAAAGGTCGTAGCTACCGTTCAAGATAATACTGTGATCCCAAATGGTACTGTTGTTGTCCCAAGTCTGGTAAATACCACTCTGGGTGGCCGTGTTACCACTGGTTCCCCCTTTATTTTGAAAATAGACATTACGTTCGTTGTACACATCGTATCCGAATCGATATAAGACATTCAAGTTTTCATTGATATCCAATTGCGCCGACATATTTCCGAAGGCCCTATTGGTTATTTGTCGTGTACCTGAATTCGCAACGGTCCAACGTGGGTTTTGGATGTCGTTCCCTTGACGATAGTACACGCTACCTTTTGTAATCGGGTTTTCCCATGGAAGTCCCATAAGGTCGACCGATCGTGGTGTAAAGAATAAGTGACCGTAGACCGAAGAACCTGAACCAAACGAACCGTTCCCTGTACTAGCCGCTACCGGAGGAGATTTAAAATCAGTCCTTGAATAGTTCATGGTACCGTTAAAGGTAAGTTTGTTGGTCAATTGCGCGCGACCTCCGATACCGATGTTGTTTCGGGTCAAATTGTTGCCCGGGGTAAAACCGGCGTCTTCCAAATGTCCTGCGCTCACATTGTAGGCAATCTTGCCATCTTCCGAGGCGCCATTGGCGTTTAAGGATATGTTAGATACCCCACCCGTCCTAAAGAAAGCAGGTACACTTTGATAGGGCTTGAATTCGTATCGTGCATTGGCCAGTTCGGGAAATGCGGCCGGTACACCAGTCGCGGCACTAGCCGTAGAATACGGGTGGCGAATGGTGCCATCTGCAGGGTTTAGATCATAAACCGCTGGGAAGTTGGCCGGGTTGGTATAACTAGCCCTACCTTCCTTGCTGAAGGATGGCCCCCAGTTACTGAAGAACCATCCAAAGGCTTGGTCAAAACCACCCCCGTATGAATTTTGGTAATCGGGCATGGAAGCGATCTCATTGAAGAAATAGGATGAAGTCACCGTGACTTCCGATTTTTTAGGCCCACCTGTTCCGGTGGCACCATTTTTTGTCGTAATCAAGATGACCCCGTTCTTTCCGGCCTCACCATATAAGGTTGCTGCCGAAAGTCCTTTTAATACACTTACGCTGGCGATGGTGTTCGGATCCAAGTCCAAGAAACGGCTCGAACCGTTGTTTCCATCGGCGAAGTCCCCAACGGCATTGGTATCACTACTAAAAGGCACCCCATCAACGATGAACAAAGGTTGGTTGTTCTGGCTAAACGACTGATAGCCTCGAATGACGATATTGGTACCCGATCCAGAGATACCACTCTGTTGGGTTATGTTTACCCCGGAGGCCTTGCCTCTAAGGACCCTTCCGATATCCCCTTCGGTTTTATCCTCGAGTTCTTCGGAGCCTACCGTTGTTACGGCATATCCCAGGGCTTGTTTCTCCCTTTTAATACCCTGTGCAGTTACGACCACCTCTTCCAAGGCCTGTGCATCTTCCTGCATTTGCAAGTTCATGGTGTTGTTCGCACCAACGGGCATTCTAACGTCTTTTTGTCCGATATAAGTGAACAAAAGACTTTGACCGACCGCCGCGTTGATGGAGTAGTTCCCATCAAAATCGGTCTGGGTACCATTTGTAGTACCCTCTACGACGATGTTCACTCCGGGCAGCGGCAGACCGTCCTGGTCAGTCACCATACCGGAAATCGTCTTGTCCTGTGCAAATGTTAAATGCACAACAAACGCCAATAACAGCGTTAAGATTCCATTTAATTTTGTTCTCATTTTTTAATTATTTGAATTAGCTAACGGCAAAAATCACAATTTAACGTTAATAATCCAAACTAATTTTAATAAAACTTTAAGAAGAGGTTAGACTAATGCAACTTTCTCAATGCTTTTTGTGATAGGTTATGAATAATATGAAAAATTAATAAGAAATTTACGAATAAATCAGATAAGGTCTTATTTTATCGAAAAAAATTCTAATTCTCGATAAAATCAACATTTTTTTTGATAATCTTTCAGTTTGAACCGAAATATTATTTTGTTGATCGATGCGAATAACGCTCCTTGAACGCGTACATAAAAAAACATATAAAATTAATTGATAAGGATTTGAATTATTCTGAAATAGTATTACATTTGCCAGCCCTTAAA
>JALHST010000017.1 GCA_022865355.1 Maribacter sp.
GCGGCAAATAGGTTAAGGTAGTCGCCCCCAGTGGGGCATAAAAATTTGAAGTGAGATAGGTCTGATACGATTGCCCGGTCAATCGCTCGATAAGTTTTGGAAAAATGAGAAACGCCAGTCCCGAGTATTTGTATTTCCTCTCTAGGCTCACATCTGAGCGATTTATGATTCGGTACATTTTATGGTTAAATCGCGTTTTCACAAAAAGATCGGGATAGGCCTCCTTCTCAAATCGCGGCGTTTGGACTTTTCTGACAAACCTATTTTTGGTTCTCCCATTTTTTTTTAGGACCTCATTTAAAAAGACAATATATGGGACCAAGCCGGCTTGATGTGCTAAAATTTGACGCAGGGTAAGGTTCCTTTTGTATTTAAAATGTCGCCAGGGTTTCCAATAGGTGCTAAAAGGGGCATCCAAATCCAGCTTGTTATCATCCACCAATTTCATGATCGCTGGTAAGGGCCCCATAATCTTGGTCACCGAAGCAAGGTCGTACATATCATCTAAGGCCACAGGTTGTATACTGTCATAGGTATGAAACCCATATGCTTCGTGAAAGATGATTTTCCCATTTTTAGCCACCAATATCTGGGCACCTGGGAAAGCCTTTTGTTTTATACCATTTGTTATTATTGAATCTACCTTTGTATAGATGTACAACGAATCGAGACCCACCTCAGAGGGATTGGCATAGGTTAATTCGGTATTCGAAATTACCTCCAATTTTTTTGGAGTACCTTGCTGGGCAGCAATCCCGTTTAAAAATAAACCAATAAGTATAAATATTGAATTCCTCATTGTATTAGTTAGGTACTACGCCAGTCCCAATCGTTCTTATTCACGAATTGAATCAAAATAAATACGCACTTGGCGGTTAAACTGCCGGCTGGGTAACATGGTAATAGTGCACTTCACATCCTCGTAAACCAAACAAAGTACAGTTCTTTTTTATTTTAATATTTTAATTGATTACTCGCACAACATCTTTGGCAAAATAACTCGCAATGATATTGGCACCCGCTCTTTTGATGGCAATAAGCTGTTCCATCATGACGGCATCATGATCCAACCACCCTCTTTCGGCGGCCGCCTTGATCATGGCATATTCCCCGGAGACCTGGTATACCGCTAGGGGAACCTCTACCTCGTTCCGAATTTCCCGAACGATGTCCAAATAACACAGACCGGGTTTGACCATAATAATATCGGCGCCTTCATCAATATCCATTTGGGATTCCTTTAGGGCTTCGAAGCGATTCGCAAAGTCCATTTGATAGGTCTTCTTGTCTTTTGGGACGTTTTTTTTATTTACTGGTGCAGAATCCAAGGCGTCGCGAAAAGGGCCATAAAACGCACTGGCGTATTTCGCACTATAACTCATAATGCCCGTATGGATCAGCTCCTCTTCGTCCAAGGCCTCCCGAATGGTCAAGACCCGACCGTCCATCATATCGCTGGGCGCGACGAAATCGGCACCTGACAAGGCATGTGATATACTCATCTCGGCCAAAATTTGTACGGTTTCATCGTTTAAGATTCGTCCATTTTGAACAATGCCATCATGGCCGTAGGAAGAATAAGGATCTAGGGCCACATCGGTCATTACCAGCATTTCAGGGCAGGCATTTTTGACTGTTTTTATCGCCAATTGCATAAGGCCATTGGGGTTTAAAGCTTCCGATCCTTTATTATCCTTTAGATTTTCAGGGACTTTGACAAAAAGTAATACCGCACAAAGTCCCATTTTCCACAGTTCCTTGACTTCCTTTTCCAATAAATCAAGGCTCAATCGATGGTAGTTCGGCATAGAGGCGATTTCCTCCCTAACGCCTTTCCCTTCGACCACAAAGAGGGGAACCAAAAAATCGTCCGGGCTGATGGTTGTCTCCCTGACCAATCTGCGAATGGCATCCGAATTACGAAGCCTTCGGTTTCTTATTAATGGGTACATTGTAAGGATTTATGATTTAAAGTTAAACGAAAAACACCAATAATTAGACCCAATCCAAGGGCTTATTTAAAACAGTCAATAAACGCTGCTCTTCACTACCGGCAAGAGGATGATGATCATATCGCCATTGTACGTGGGGAGGAAGGCTCATCAAAATACTTTCGATACGCCCATTGGTCTTCAGACCGAAAAGAGTTCCCTTATCGTGCACAAGATTAAATTCTACGTATCGGCCACGTCGAATCTCTTGCCATTCGCGATGTGCTTTGGAATACGACAGTTTTTTTCTTTTTTCCACGATGGGGACATAGCCCTCTAAAAAACCATCTCCGACCTGGGTGACAAAATTGTACCAATCTTCGATGGTCTTCTCCTTGGTAGCCCTGCAATAGTCAAAAAAAAGCCCGCCTACACCGCGTGCTTCATTTCGATGGGTATTCCAGAAATATTCGTCACATTTCTTTTTGAACGAGGTATAAAAAGAAGGGTCATGGGCATCACATGCGCTTTTGCTCACGGTGTGGAAATGTATGGCATCTTCATCGAACAAATAATACGGGGTCAGATCCTGCCCCCCTCCAAACCATTGATCGACCAAATCCCCTTTTTTGTCATATAACTCAAAATACCGCCAATTCGCGTGTACCGTTGGCACCATTGGGCTTTTGGGATGTATAACGAGGCTGAGGCCACAGGCATAAAAATTCGCTTCCTCCACCCCAAAATAGGTTTGCATGCTCTTAGGCAGTTCGCCATACACCGCTGAGATATTTACACCCCCTTTTTCAAAAACAGCGCCATTTTCGATGACCCGTGACTGGCCACCCCCTCCTTCGGGGCGTTCCCATTGATCCTCGTTAAATTTCGCTTTACCATCTACCGCTTCCAGTTTGGTGGTAATCGTTTCTTGCAGCGCTTTTATATATTTGAAAAATTTGTCTTTCATGCGATTAACTCATACAGCTCCATATCCAATGAAGTCTCATTGGGTGGAGCAAATTTCTTGGGCAATGTTCGTTTCCAAATATAGCCACATTTCTCTGCTACCCTCACACTTGCGACATTACTTTTGTGCACGATGATTTGAAGGCTGGTCAAGTTGAGTTGGGTAAAGGCATAGTTTGAAATGATGTCGACCGATTTAGTCACCCAACCTTTTCCCTCGTATTGGTAACCGATACAGTAGGCCAATTCCCCTTGTTTTGAAGGCCAATTAAGTTCCTTGATATAGATGAGACCAATTATTGTTCGTTTTTCCAAGTCATTTAATGTAAAGAGAAACTCTTCTTTAAGGGCAAATTGTTTTAATTTATGGGCGACGAAAATTTCTGACAAAGTTGGGGTAAGGTTCTGCTTTAAGGTATTTGGAAAGAAGCGATTTAACCTATGGCTATTTATGGTAATAAAATCGCAAAGTTTCCAAGCGTCTTTTCCCTGAATCGGCTGAATAAGATATGTTTCTAAATCAAAAATCACGTTTCATTTTTGCGTCCTTGCCTTGCCGTTTCCTCTACTTGGAATAGCTAGTTGGCTTCCCATTCCTTCACCGCATCAATGAAGGCCTTAGCATTTTCTAAGGGAACGTTCGGCAAAATACCATGTCCCAAATTGACGATATATTTGTCTTTTCCGAATTCGTTGATCATTTGGGAGACCATTTTCTTGATTTGCGAAGGGGGCGACAACAGTCTGGCAGGGTCAAAATTACCTTGAAGTGTTATGTTGCCTCCCGTAAAATGACGTGCATTTTGAGCAGAACATGTCCAATCGACCCCTAGTGCGGCGGCACCTGATTTTGCCATCTTACCTAGGGCAAACCAGCATCCTTTCCCGAATACGATGACCGGAACCTCCTCTTTCAAGCTATCAATTATTTGTTGAATATAGTTCCATGAAAATTCGGTATAATCGGCGGGAGATAACATGCCCCCCCATGAATCGAATACTTGTACTGCGTTTACACCTGCCTTGGCTTTTTCCTTGAGATAGGCTATGGTCGTGTCGGTTATTTTTTGCAATAAGGCATGTGCGGCAGTGGGTTGGGTAAAACAAAATTCCTTGGCCTGGTCAAAGGTTTTACTGCCCTGACCTTGCACACAATAGCATAGTAACGTCCACGGGGACCCCGCAAAGCCTATCAAAGGGACTTCTTCGTTCAATTTTTGCTTGGTTACCTTAATAGCCTGCATCACATAGTCCAAGGCAATTGTTACGTCGGGTACGATGACCTTCTCGACATCCTTTGGTGTGCGAATGGGACTTGGGAGATAGGGACCAAAATTAGGTTTCATTTGCACTTCAATGTTCATAGCCTGTGGAACGACCAAAATATCCGAAAAAAGAATGGCGGCGTCCATTCCAAATCTTCTAATGGGCTGTACGGTTATTTCAGAAGCCAATTCGGGTGTCTGACAGCGTGTAAAGAAATCATATTTCTCTCGGATTGCCCGAAATTCGGGCAAATACCGCCCTGCTTGACGCATCATCCAAACGGGTGGCCTATCTACGGTTTCGCCTTTAAGCGCCCGTAAGAAAAGATCATTTTTTATCATTGGTACCAGTTAAATTTGCGATGGTATGACTTAAATTAAGTCAATATACATTATTTAATCGTATTGATCTGAACGATTATTTATCAGCATAGTCTTCATTCACCAAGGCGATAACACTTTCAATACTAGGCATTTTGGCAATCTTAACTTCCTTAAAATATTTATGGGCTTCCTTTGCCGTAGTTTCACCGATACAGTAAGCAATCTTTGTAGGTTTGTTCTGCATCATATAGCTCTGAACTCCTGAAGGGCTGAAAAACAGGATGCCTTCAACGCACGCATCGACCGTGTGCGGTGTTGGCTTCGTGCTATAGGCTTCAATCTCGTGCACCCTTATATTGTTTGCATCTAATATCGCGGGTAGTTCATCCATCCGGATATTACTACAAAAATAGGTCACTTCCAATCCCTCCATATATTCGACCAGATATCCGGCTAATTGTTTCGCATTTTTTGCGGCATATGTAACCGGGCCGATCTGCCGTTCTATTGAACGTTTGGTGCGTCTTCCGACACAATAAATATTCTTAAATTGCAATTGTTCGCGAGGGACACTTATCAGTAGGGATTCTATAGCATTTTTGCTGGTTATGATTACATTTTCCAAAGCAGTCTTAAACGTATTTGGAGGTATTCGTGACGGACTTATTTTAATAAAGTCATCTGAACCCATTACGACGGTTTTGTTGAACGACTTTTGTTGTTCCGGGCTAAGTTTTTTTGTGGCATATACATTTAAGGTACGGTCGGGTTCCTGAAGATCTTTTAATATGCGTTTACCACCCCTGCTTAGGATACTTTCTGCACAAATGCGGGCCAAATCGATTTCTTCTCCTCTGGGCACTGTTTTGGTGACCTCCAATTTTTTTGAACCATCCTTACTGAGAAGAATTCCTTTAAAAGTTATCTCCTCATTACTGATATAGGCCAATGCCCCGATAGGCGCTGTGCAACCCCCTTCCAAAAGGTTTAAGAATTTGCGTTCCAGGCTGGTGCATATTTCGGTAATCTCATCGTTGAGGGCCTTACAGGCCGTTCTTATTTCTTCATCTTTTTCCAGGGCAACAATGACAACTGCGCCTTGCGCGGGTGCGGGGACCATCCAGGTAAGCCCGATGGTATTTTCTGGTTCAATGCCAATGCGTTCTAATCCGGCTGCGGCGAAAATGGCACCATTCCAGTCATTGTTTTTGAGTTTTTGAATACGACTGTTTACATTACCCCTTAAATCGACCACGGTATGCGTTGGATATCGATTAAGCCATTGTGCCTTTCGGCGCAGGCTTCCGGTGGCAATGATAGCTTCCGGTCGTGCCAAAAACTCTTCATTGTCATTGAATGCGAGAATGTCCAAAAAATTCCCCCTTTCGAGAACGGCTGCCTGAACTATACCCTCTGGCAATACCGTCGGAACGTCCTTGAGGGAATGCACCGCAATATCGATCTCGCCTTTAAGCATGGCGACATCCAATGTTTTCGTAAAAATACCGGTAATCCCAAGCTCGTAGAGCGGCTTATCCAATACAAGATCTCCTGTGGCTTTTACGGGAACCAGTTCGGTCTGATGGCCCAGGGCTTCTAACTTACTTTTAACCGCGCGGGCCTGCCATAGCGCTAATTCGCTATCCCGTGTTCCAATGCGAATAACCTTGGTCATTTTGAATTTACTTCTAATTGAAATACCTTTCTAATAAGCTCAAGGCTCTCATCGGCATCGGTATTCGAGTCCTTAAGATGATTGGCAAATTGCTTGGTAATTTTCTGGATGATTCGGTCTGATATGATATCGGCCTGTTCCATATTATAGTCCGATAGTTTTTTGCTTTGAAAATCAAGCTCCTCATCCTTCATGGATTTTAATTTTTTCTTCAATGCTTTTATAACCGGGGCAAATTTTCGGGTTTCCAACCACTGGGTAAATTCGTCTTTGACCTCCTCGATGATTTTCTCTGCCTGTGGAATATATTTTTTTCGATTTTCCAAGGTTTCATCGGTCATTTGGGAAAGCTGGTCTAAATGGATTACGGTGACATTTTTCAAATTTAAAACGTCGTTCGATACGTTTTTGGGTACGGAAAGATCCAAGATTAACAGGGGTTTTTTGGTATAAATCAATTCCTTGGAAATCGTCGGGAATTTTGCACCTGTGGCCACAACCAGGATATCGGCCGAACGGATTTCGGTTTGTAGTTCCCCGTAATCCTTTACTTGTAAATGAAATTTACCGGCTATTTTATCGGCTTTATCTTTCGTTCTATTAATTAAGGTGATATTTGGATTTTTGGTGTGCTTGATCAGATTTTCGCAGGTATTCCTACCAATTTTGCCAGTTCCAAAGAGTAAAATGTTCTTTGTGGAAATGTCGGGAATGTGCTTTAGGATGTATTGAACGGATGCAAAGGCGACCGAGGTAGCTCCTGAAGATATCCCGGTTTCGTTTTTGATGCGTTTGCTGGCCTGTATGACCGAATTGCACAAGCGCTCGACAAATGGATTCGCAATGCCATGTTTTTTAGAGCGATTGAAACTTTGCCGTAGTTGGCTGATAATTTCAAAATCTCCCAGAATCTGGCTATCCAATCCCGCACCGACCTTGAAAAGATGGCTAATGGCATCCTTGTTCTTATATATATAGGCAACTTCTTGAAATTCCTCGACGGTGCCCATTGTATTATTACACAGCAATTTTATCAACTGATATGGATGTTGTGCAAAACCGTGAAGCTCGGTTCGATTGCAGGTGGCAGTTATCAATAGACCATCGATCTCCTCAATTTTGGCCTGCTGAAGAATGGTATCAATTCCGGCATCGTCCAAACTAAATTTTCCGCGCACCTCCGCATCGGCCTTTTTGTGGTTAAGGCCTATGGTGTAAAAAGAATTATGTCTTGAAATATGGTAATCTTTCATGAACACTGGGCAAAGGTCACAAAAATAAACCCAATCGATCTACAAAAATAACGCTGTAGGAACAATAAGTATCGTTTCATGTTTTTTCTGGCTTTTTTCGATGAAATACTTTATTAAAACCTTATTTTTAGGCTAATTATTGTCCCGACATCAAAATTTATTTAGAAGATCTCTTAATAGAACAATGGCAATACACAAAGTTATGATAGAAAAAAATGTCGCACCAGGTTCATACGACGAGGTCCTGATCGAGAATGGTTTTTATGTGTTGAAAATTCAGAACGACACTAGCGGGATCAAAAAAGTTGCCAGAGAAATAAGCAGTAGCTTCATACAGTTTCATTTTTGTTTAAAGGGTCATGCCAAATTTGTCTTCAATGACGGCGGGTATGCCTTGGAAGTATCGGAGGAGAACTCGCTTTTACTGTACAATACGCAACTAGACCTTCCCTTGAACTTGGAGCTAGGCCCTAATTCCTGGTTAGTCTCCGTTATTATGACCATACGCAAATTCCATTCCCTTTTCTCCAGGGAAGCGGACTATATTCCATTTCTAAGCCCTGAAAACAAGGAAAAAAAATATTATTCCCAAGAACGGGTCTCCCCCGCGATTGCCGTGATTTTAAGTCAAATAATGAACTACAATTTACATCCATCAATAAAAGAACTTTATATGAAAGGCAAAGCGTATGAATTAATTTCGCTTTATTTCAATAAAGGAGGCGACACCGATATGGAACAATGTCCTTTTTTAGTCGATGAGGACAATGTAAAGCGTATTCGTAAAGCTAAGGAAATAATAATTTCGCGAATGACGGAGCCTCCTTCTTTACAGGCCTTATCGGAAGAAATCGGCTTGAGTCTCAAAAAGCTAAAAGAGGGCTTCAAACATATTTATGGGGATTCGGTCTATAGTTTTTTGTTCGATTATAAAATGGAATATGCCCGAAGATTGTTAGAAACAGGTCAATACAATGTTAATGAGATTGGTTTAAAGATTGGGTATAGCACGGCCAGCCACTTTATTGCCGGCTTTAAGAAGAAATATGGGACTACTCCCAAAAAATACGTAATGTCAATTGCGACCTGATACATTTATTGGGTAATTCAAGGTAAGATCAAATGAAATAACGATATTTGGCCCTTTAATAATTTATTCTGAATTCATATATGCGAACATTTTGGAAATCTGCCACGCTCACACTCATAGCTATTATTTTTGTAGCTTGTAATGCCGTAAAAGTTGATCAAGACTTGTCATTGGCCAATAGGCAGCCCGTAGGGAAGATCCCGGTCCCATTAAAGATGAATACCGATTTGGTTTTGGTGTTTACAAAGACCAATGGATATCGACATGCCTCGATAGAGAAAGGGGTGGCCACCTTAAAATCATTGGGTTTAAAAAATAATTTTGTGATCAGTCATTCCGAGGATTCCTTGGATTTTAATCCAAAAAATCTAAAGAAATATAAAGTGGTCATATTTCTTAGTACCACTTTGGATGTTCTTGGCGATGAGCAGCAAGCCGCCTTCGAAGATTATATCAAGGCAGGTGGAAGTTTTATGGGTATTCATGCTGCAGCCGATACCGAATATGAGTGGCCCTGGTATGGGAAACTGGTAGGGGCATATTTTGAGAGCCATCCCGGTAACCCGAACGTACGGGAGGCCGTAATCGATGTGGTCGATAAACTGCATGGTGCGACCGAGTTCTTGTCGGATACTTGGACAAGGACCGATGAATGGTATAATTATAAGAATATCAATCCGGATATCAAGGTCCTGATGAAATTAGATGAAAGCACCTATGAGGGTGGAACCAATGGCGCAAACCATCCAATTGCTTGGTTTCATGAATTTGATGGTGGCCGGTCATTTTATACCGGTGGTGGGCATACAAAAGAATCCTTTGATGAGCGTGATTTTCAGAAACATCTGCTAGGCGGCATCCTATATTGTTTGGGCCGTTAGAGGGGGCGCGCAACTATTATCCCCGTATTTTTCTTAATACCCTTAAGGTATTCTGCCAAAGGCAATTCGGAGACCTCGACTTTCATCGAACCTGTCGAGGCATGTAATAAATGAATGCGACCATCCTTCTCCAAAATCGCGATACCGGTATGGGTAATGTCAAGACCATCAATCGAAGTGGTAAGCGCAATGATATCTCCCGAATGAATATTATGCTCGTTGGCCACTATTTGGTCCTGGGGCAGGATACAAAGAGTTTGATTGGTAAGATATTTTTCCGAGGCCCGTATTTTTTTAAAGTTGCCATCATCTTTTAGGAAAGGGTACAAATCACGATGTGTGCTCATGAAATTAATATCCTTGGTAATTTTGATACCGCCAATTTCAGAGGTCATGTCCTTTAGAAGTCCTTTCCTCTCATTATTGGCGATCCACTCGGAAAAATAGTGCAATCGCGAAGCATAGCCATTCAATCGGCCATCTTTATAGCGAACAATTTCTAAGGTCTTGGTAAAATCATCGAAGTCTGAAGTACCGTTCTTAAGCATCACGCCAAGAGCCAGAACATTTTCTACGAAAGTGGTGCAATCCAAACCATGCAGATTGATTACCACCGATTCGGTATCCCCAACCTCAAGGGTTTTAGCCACATATGGGACATCGATAAAAGTCTTTCCAACACCTACGAGGGTCTTTCCAAAATCATAATCTAAAAGCCCCTTGATTTCAACAATCTTCTCTTCAAATGCCTTTTGGTCTTCAGGCGAGCAGGTAATATGTTGGGCAAATAAAGAGAAATTGCATAAAAACAAGAAAATAAAGGAGTACCTGCAATTCATGAACACAGAATTTGAATTTAAAAATACATATTTATTGGAAGCCAAAACTCTTGGGTCGCCAATCAAACTAAAAAAGTAGGATCAATATCCAGTAATTCCGAAACCATTATACCCATTGGCGTGATAAATGAGGGCCCTTTGCCTATCTTTTAATAGAAACTCCTCGGTTACATAGTCAATGGCCTCCTTATCAGAGTCTGTATCTTCAATACGCATCCCTTCATTCCGATAAAAAGGTTGGGCACTTAGCTGCTTTCCTTTTTCAAAAACAACAAGATGCATTTTAAAGTTTTTATCGTAGTCTAAATTGTTTCTTGTCTTAAAGTAGTAACCTGTATACTCTTTGTCTCGGTATCTTAATGATCGCTGATCCAAATAGGATACCGAATCCCTTATCGGATCAAAATCGGTAGATTCGAATAAGATTGATTCTGCCAACGACTTCTCATTGCGATAGGCGTGGGGGAACATGGACAACTTCCCAATTTTTTTTAATTTGTTGAATAATAGCGTTCTACTGTCGATATTTGCAGCCAAAGAATCTAACATCCCATTTGATAAGGCCAGATCCTCATTGGCCAATAAGGCTGCGAAGGTTGTTCGTATTTTCTTGTCCTTCACCAGAAGTACACGTTCAAAGAACTGTTGCACCTCTTTCTCCTTGATAAAAGGATACAGCAGTACTAAATAATCTTCCAATACCCCGGCATTTTGGTTGTGATTATTGTATTGATTGCGAGCACTTTGCTGAAAATAGGAAAGACCCAGCTGTCGTTTTAGTTGTATTTTGGCATCATTCAAGAGCTGTCTTTGGTACTTTTTGTAGCTATTGGGTTTTACGAGTCCTTTGGATTTCAATTGTGCCAACAACGAAAAAATCGGTGATTTGTACTCTTCGATCGTGCTGTAGTCTAATAACTCGGGGTACAGTTTTTTTGCCAAAGGAAGGCTATCCATGAAGGGCATAAAAATTGAATATATCTCAAATTTATTAGCCACTAAAGGTAGATCTTTCGACAACAACTCTAATAAAAGTTTTGATGCGGCCTCCGTTCTTTTTCTGGATAAGGCTTGCAGAATCTTGGTCTGTGCCGTTGAATTATCGTAAGAATTGGCATAGAATTCCTTAAAAAAGGACAGCACGTCAGGACGCTCAAGACGGCCTAAGCTTAGGATCAAAAAATCCTGGATATTTTTTTTGTCGTCTGGAAAATCGAATTGCGAAATAAAATATTTTAGGGAATCAATATTTTTTTCCTTGAATTCTATAAAGCGGAAACCATCAATGACAATGCTGTCATTGGCCCTTATGGCGCTAAAAAAGTCCGATGTCTTGTCGGTCAGAATATCTTTTCCTATCAGGGTATCCGATGGCCTAAAATTGTCAAAGAATTCGTTTATGAAGGCACTCGGTACAGCCGCAGAGTCTACGATTGCCTTAACTTCATACAATAATCCTCCCTTAACAAGGTTCTTGACCAAGATGCGACGAGAACTTGCCGTATCTGCCAGTGTCAGTTGCAATTCATAATAACCATCAGAATGGGTACTGTCCTTTTCCGACAAGATATTGAATCGTTTTTCAGCGAGTATTTTTTTGCGTAAGGCCCATACCGAATCTATATTTGGGAACATTAAAAAATCGTGGGACTTATTAACTTCCACGGTAATGGCTTCGTTGTTCTTATTTTGGTAAATCGTCTTTTTATTAAAGGCATTAAATGCTTTGGGCTTATTCGGCCCATTGTAATAATTTTGACTGTTCTCAACGAATTTTGGTGGTTTTATCGAAGTTACTGTTGTAAAGAAAAGCGCCGTATCCTTTATTTTTACCGCTGATTCTTTATAGGTTGCTTCCTTAGATTGAAAAGAATCAAAGAACGGCTCAACTTCTTCAGGGTAAAGCGTCATTATCCCCATCAAGTAATAATCCCCTTGTCGAAAAGTAGTTTTTAAATGCAATTGTTTGCCATTTGTGCTGTCTACCATCGCAAATGAAGTAAGGCTTTTATTATCGATCTTGTTATACTTCGGATTCAATTTCAAATCCTGATAAAAGCGCTTTTGTATCTGTTTCAATTCGAAGGTATCCTCTTCAATAAAATTAAAGTCGTTCAAGGTAGCCTTTCGAAGAAAATAATAGGATCCTGTAATGGAGTCAAAACCTTGTATCAGACGGGCACCTTTTCTATACTTATTGGTATAATTATATAGGGAAGGCATGGCTATCTCAAAATCGTCGAAGCCGGAAGTTACCAATACTTTTCTCTGATCGATTTGGTTGAATTGAAGACTTTTAAAGACGGTATCACCGTATTGGGCCACATAGTCTCCCTCCCCTCCCATTTTAAAAATAAGTATTTCCAAAGGAGTCACATAGATTTGATAGCGTTGATGATCGCCATTCTTTAATTGATTTTTAATATCGAGTCCGTGAAAACCATTTTTTGTAATGGGGGTCTTTTGTAAAATGGTACCCGGAATGTTCTCGAACAATAATTTGTCGAGGTCATCCAATGAATAGATGACATCGTGCTTAAGGTATCGAAAAGTAGGAATACGGTTGACCATCATGTAGCTCCCATTCGCGAGGTCAGGGGAAATATAGGTAGTATTGATCGCTTCAGAAACGGGATATAATGAATTCGTAAGGGAAATACTGAAAAAAGAATCATCGGGTGCCACCTGCCGATATTGGTTCTCCCTGACGGAATTTTCAAACTTTGCCTTGAGCTCCTTTCCTTTGCTCGTTGAGCGTGAGACCAAGGGCTCTACCGTATACCCTTTATTGCGCAAGCGTGCGATAACTCCCTTTTGACCCGGTAGATGGGCAGCGCCAATGCCGGTGAACACCTTTCCCGTATGCATAAGTGAATCAAGCCTTTCAGCCATATTGCGGTTGCGAATAAAAAGCATGTTTTTAAGGTAATGTTCGGTATACATGGCCTTATCAATCGAATCGAGCATGGTTATATTGCGATTTCTGTAAGCATCCTGCAAAATGCTCATGGGATCTTGAAGGTGCATTTTCTTCTGCAGCCATTCATCGGGTTTTTGCTTCATGGCATTGAGGCTGGCCCGCCCAACAAGGGCAGAGGATTCTTCGAGGTTTTCCAAAGCCACCACCTTTTTTCCAAACTTTTTGCCTGCTTGGTAGATAAACATGTCTAAATAGGTCTCCTCTTCAAAATTCTGCGAATTCTCGTCGGTTCGGTACAATATATTGTTGACACGGCCATCCTCAAAAGCTAAATAGGAGGCAATTTCCTCTTTTCTTGGATTTTTTAGGTTAAATGAATTCATATAGAATCCTTTGGTCGCAAAACCATTGCCTTGTCCATATCCCATGAATCCCAAATTATCGGCATGGTCCAACCATGTATCGGGGTCTGATTCCAGGGCGATAATTGAACTCTTGTCAAGTGCCTCATAAAACACATCGTCAAGTCGAAAAGCGATACGTTTGCTGACATGCATCGTCCCATAGAGATAGGAAGATTCTTGAAGTCCATTTCCAGATATCTCCCAAAGCAAGCTATTTTCGTTTTGTGCCGAGAGTAAAGCAAAGGTAAATAAGAAGAACAGGGTAGTTAAAATCCGCATTGGGTTCCAATAATTTTTATAAAATTGGCTCAAGATAAATAGTCTGCAAAAAAATACCGAACCAATTAACTTTTATTTGACCTTAAGGATGTTAGGTTGGAATAATCACAAATCCTTATGGTAATATTGATACTATATTGCATAATGCTAACGTAATTTCTGAACAAGTAGTATTTTTACGCTTCATAAAATAAAAGGGGATGAAAGGAGTTTTATTAGTAAATCTGGGTTCGCCCAACAGTCCTACTCCTAAGGACGTAAAACCATATCTAGACGAGTTTCTTATGGATGAACGGGTCATTGACGTTCCAAGATGGCTGCGAAATATCATTGTGCGCGGTATTATTCTGCGAACAAGGCCAAAGAAATCGGCCGAGGCCTATAAAAAGATATGGTGGGCAGATGGGTCCCCATTGATAGTAATTTCTGAACGATTTGCAAAAAAGGTTCAAAAAAAGACCAAGGTCCCCGTGGCCCTAGGAATGCGATATGGTAGTATGACCATTAAAAATGCCTTGGCACACTTAAATGACCAAGGAGTAGATGAGGTTCTATTGGTGCCATTATACCCGCATTATGCCATGTCTTCCTATGAAACCGTAGTGGTCAAAACCATGCAAGAACAAGAAAAGTATTATCCAAACTTAAAGATGACAACACTTCCTGCATTTTATAATAATAAAGAGTATATCAAAGTGTTGTCGGAAAGTATCTTGGCCGGACTCAAGGATTTTGAATACGACCACCTTCTTTTTTCATACCATGGGATACCTGAACGACATATTCGTAAGAGCGATCCCACCCGATTTCATTGCAAAATCAATGAACAGTGTTGCCAAACGAATTCAGTAGCGCACAATACCTGTTATCGTCACCAATGTTTTGAAACCACTAAAGGTGTAATGGCTTATTTAGGATTGCCCAATGATAAGGTCAGCAATTCGTTTCAGTCACGTTTGCCCAATGATCCCTGGCTGAAGCCTTACACTGATTTTGAGTTTCAACGCTTGGCGAAGGAAGGAACGAGAAATTTAGCGGTCATTACCCCTGCGTTCGTTTGCGATTGTCTAGAGACTCTCGAGGAAATTGCCATGGAAGGCAAACATCAGTTTCAGGAAGCCGGAGGAAGTGACTATACACATATTTCATGTTTGAACGATTCTGAAGGCTGGGTATCGGTAATGGCAAAATGGGTCAATGATTGGGAGGCCACGGGCAATTTGCCGTCTTCCTAAGTTTTGCCCTACGATCTTTTACTTCTTTAATCGATGGCCATGCGCACTCGAATGGAAAAAATCGCATTTAAATATATAACCAGAATAATCAAAATTTTAAATGGCAAAAGTTTCCGCAGAACAATTAGGTACCGAACCCATAGGTAAGTTGCTTATAAAACAAGCCTTACCGGCGAGTATCGGCATTTTGGTAATGTCCTTGAACATTCTGATAGATTCAATTTTTGTTGGGAATTGGATCGGATCGATTGCCATCGCGGCCATCAATGTGGTCCTCCCCGTTTCATTCTTTATCGGGGCTTTGGGAATGGCCATTGGCATTGGGGGATCGAGTATTATTTCAAGGGCCCTAGGTGCCGATAATCGAGAAAAGGCCCTTAAGACCTTTGGCAACCAAATTAGCTTGACTTTAATGTTCACTATAACAATGGCTATTTTAGGATTGTGGTATGTCAACACCCTTATCCCTGCCTTTGGAGGTAAAGGAGCCATCTTCGAACCTGCAAAAATATACTATATAATCGTCTTGTATGGGGTACCGTTTTTGGCGTTATGCATGATGGGAAATACGGTTATTCGTGCAGAGGGTAAACCCAAATTTGCGATGATCGCCATGATCATTCCCTCGGTTAGCAATTTACTGATGGACTATATTTTCATCAACCTATTGGATTGGGGAATGGAAGGCGCCGCATGGGCAACCACCATTAGTTATTTTTTGTGTTTTGCCTATGTGCTCTATTTTTTCCTTTCAAAAAATTCCGAATTAAAAATTCGTATGCATCATTTTGCATTCGATATCCCCATCTTGAAAGAAATAGGTTCGTTAGGTTTTGTAACCTTGTCTCGACAGGCGGTAGTAAGTATCGTATACTTGTTGATGAACAATATTCTTTTCAATTTAGGCGGGGAGGCCTCCGTAGCGGTCTACGCCATTATAGGTCGTATGCTCATGTTCGCACTCTTTCCTGTTTTTGGGGTAACACAGGGATTTTTACCTATTGCGGGCTATAATTATGGGGCCCAAAAATTTCCAAGAGTACGCGAAAGCATCAACACGGCCATCAAATACGCCGCTATTTTGGCGACTATTGTATTCGTCGGACTTTTTCTGTTCCCAGGCGAAATCGCCGGGCTCTTTTTAAGCGATAAACCAGGGCTTTCCTCCCACGACTTGGCAGTGAACGCCTATGTGATGCAACATACCCCCGCGGCCATGCGTTGGGTGTTCGCCGCAACGCCGATTATCGCGCTCCAATTGATAGGGGCCGCCTATTTTCAAGCCATTGGCAAAGCCGTTCCCGCATTGCTATTGACCTTGTTGCGCCAAGGCTTCTTTTTTATCCCGTTGATTTTGATCCTGCCCGGTTTTTTTGGGGAAGTCGGGGTGTGGATTTCATTTCCAATTGCCGATATCCTTGCGACGCTCGTAACCGCGTATTTTCTGCGAATGGAAATTCGCAATACCTTGGCAGTCAAGAATTAAGGCTTTAAAAAATTAAAGGGCTTCATAGGCATTTCTAACAGTGGCTTCCCCGTACAAGCGTTCTAGCCGCCGAATGCTAAAGTGTGCTTGGGCCATGTTCTGAAAATGATGGATGAACGCCAAATTGATCGAGGCACCCCCTGCCGCCCCGATTATGGGTATTGCTTGTGCCACGAATTTTTCTGAAACCTGGACACTAAACCGGGCGGCGACGGCTGCGATGAATTTTACCAAAGAATTGCTGCTTCCTGTTAACAATCCTTCCAGCGCTTTGGTTCCACCTTTTACAGCCGAGCTTATGGCCACCCTTGAGGCATAATACCCGGTATCCAGGCTGTCGTCATGTTTGGTTTTACCGCCAAGGGCGAATACCTGAAGACAGGCCAATTGGGTATCAAGATTGCTCAGGTCTTCCCCTTCGCTGCGGGCAATATCCATAATCGATCGCATCATCAACTTTGTTGAAACCATAAGATCTACGCCAAAGGCGGTAGCGCCCAAAGCCCCACCAAATATTCCCGAAGAAGTGACCAAGGCCTTATAGGTTTTATTAAGAGGTGCCCCTTTTACCTTGCTTTGTTTCATGGTAATCAAATTGGTTTTTACTACCGTTTGCAGCACCTTATAACTAAGTTGTTGCAGCCAATGCTGCCTGTTTTGGGGCAGACGTTTGACTTTGCCCTCAATGACATTCCCTAATTTATTGAGGTTCCGTATAGCCCAGCCGATGTCCTCCATTTTGTTTTTGGCCGCCCTAAGGGTTTGTAGATCGGTAGAAGTAAGGGATTTTATTTTGAGCATTGCGGGCATAGGTTTTGGAGCCAAGACATTTCTCCATTGAAATATACTGAAATAAAATAGAATTGATTTTAAACGTTTGATTGTTTTCGACATTATAACTAAGAACGGAAGCCAACTTGCTACTTACCAATACCATTGAGCAGTCATGTTGTTCGCCATATGAAATGCAATGCCTCCTGAGATGGATCTAGGATTGTTGCGGGCCATTGATCTTGGCATTTCAGGGGTTGACATTTATAGTCATTTAAACGGCCTAAATACTATTTTATTTTTACATTTAGACCAGACTAACAAGAACGCTTTAAACATGAAAAACTACTATGTCTGCATAAGCATTTGTTTGCTTGCGATATTTATTTTGCCCACTTCAATTACGGCACAAAAACGAAAAAAAACTCCAACCTCTATTGCACAAGTACCCCAAGAGCTCTATTCAAGTTTGGAATACCGTTTGATCGGTCCGTTTCGGGGCGGACGTTCCGCAGCGGTAACCGGCGTCCCTGGGGAACCGAACCTTTTTTATTTTGGGGCAACGGGAGGCGGTGTTTGGAAAACCACCGATGGTGGCCGCGCTTGGGAAAATATTTCAGATGGGTATTTTGGGGGAAGTATCGGAGCTGTCGAGGTAGCCCAAAGTGACCCGAACGTCATATATGTTGGGGGTGGGGAAACTACCATTCGTGGAAACGTTTCTTCGGGATATGGGATCTGGAAAACAGAAGATGCCGGGAAAACATGGACCTACGCCGGGCTTCCGGAAAGCCGTCATGTGCCGCGTATCCGCATCCATCCAAAAGATTACAACACGGTGTATGCCGCCGTTTTGGGCAATATTTACAAACCTTCGGCCGATCGGGGCGTCTATAAAAGTACCGATGGCGGTAAAAGCTGGAAAAAAACACTCTTCGTGAACGACCAGGCTGGGGCTGTAGATCTGATCTTGGACCCGAATAACCCGCGTATTTTGTACGCCTCCACATGGCGTGCGAAAAGAACGCCCTATAGCTTGAGCAGTGGCGGGGAAGGTTCGGCCCTTTGGAAAAGCACCGATAGTGGGGATACCTGGTCCGAGATTTCCAAGAACGAAGGATTCCCCAAGGATACCTTAGGTATTATTGGGGTTGCCGTGTCTCCCAAAAATTCAGAACGCGTATGGGCCATGGTAGAGCATAAAGAAAAAGGCGGACTATACCGTAGCGATGATGGTGGAAAAAAATGGACACGTGTTAACGAGGATCGCAAACTTCGCCAGCGCGCGTGGTATTATACTCGGGTGTACGCCGATACCGAAGATCAAGACATCGTGTACGTAGTCAATGTCGATTATCATAAGTCGACCGATGGGGGCAAGACCTTTAGTGATTTCGGTGCCCCCCACGGGGATCATCATGATCTTTGGATCGCACCTGAAAATTCGAAGCGTATGATTATTGGAGACGACGGGGGTGCCCAGATTTCCTATGATGGCGGTCTGACATGGAGTACCTACCATAACCAGCCTACCGCCCAATTTTATCGTTTGACTACCGATAATTCTTTTCCGTACCGTATTTATGCGGCCCAGCAAGATAACAGCACCATCCGTATTCGACATAGAAGTGATGGCAATGCCATCACCGAGGCCGATTGGGAGGACACGGCCGGGAGTGAATCGGCATGGATCGCGGTAGACCCTAACAATGACGATATTGTATATGGTGGAAGTTACGGGGGGTTTTTGACCCGGGTAAATCATAAGGACAAAACGGTTCGCGCTATCAATGTTTGGCCCGATAATCCGATGGGCTATGGGGCAGAGGGAATGAAATATCGTTTTCAGTGGAATTTCCCCATTCTATTTAGCCGACACGATCCTAAAAAACTGTACACTTTCTCGAATCATGTGCACCTTTCTACCAATGAAGGTCAAAGTTGGAAACTATTAAGTGGCGACCTTACTCGAAATGACCCGACAAAGCTGGTATCAAGTGGCGGGCCCATAACCCAGGACAATACAGGGGTTGAATACTATTCTACCATTTTCGCCGCCAATGAGAGTTCGTTAAAAGAAGGCCTTTTATGGGTCGGAAGCGATGATGGTCTTGTTCATGTTTCAAAGGATGAAGGCCAAAACTGGGAAAATGTAACCCCGTCGATCATGCCCGAGTGGAGTATGGTCAACAGCATTGAACCCTCCGCATTTGATGAAGGCACATGCTATGTTGCTGCCACAAGATACAAGTTGGGCGACTTTGCCCCGTATCTTTATAAAACCACTGATTATGGGAAGACCTGGAATAAAATAACGAACGGTATACCGGCCGAACATTTTACCAGAGTGGTTCGTGAAGACCCAAATAGAAAGGGTTTGTTATATGCAGGTACCGAAACCGGCATGTACATTTCGTTTGACGATGGAGCCCACTGGGAGGCATTTCAAATGAATCTTCCGATCGTTCCCATTACCGATTTGGCAATCAAGGACAATAGTTTGATCGTGGCTACACAAGGCAGGAGTTTGTACATTATCGATGATCTTACCGTCTTGCACCAACTAGACAATTTGGATAAAAATTCGGAAATAATCCTCTACAAACCCAAAAATGCCTATCGAACCAAAGGGGGGGTGCGCAAGGTACCTTCCAAGACAGAAGGTCAAAACCATCCGAACGGAGTCGTAACGTATTTTTATTTGAAGAACCTTGCCGAAAAGGATAGTGTAAGCCTAACCTTTTCGAATATGAAAGGCGATACCTTGGCCAGCTTCAAAAATTCCGCTAAGGACAAAACCAAAAAATTGGAAGTTAAAAAAGGGGGCAATACACATGTCTGGGATACCAAGGGCGAGGATGTCGAAAAATTTGAGGGTATGATCTTTTGGTGGGGTAGTCTTGAAGGAGCGAAAGCCGTCCCCGGCGACTATAAAGTGCATCTGAACGTGAATGGCAAGACTACCTCCCGAACCTTTACGATTATGCCAGATCCTCGCTCCGAAGCTACCATTGAAGATATGCAAAAACAGCATGACTTTATATCAGCAGTGAACGCAACCGTAGACAAGGCACATAAATCGATCAAAAAAATCAGAAAAATAAACAGTCAATTAGATGCCTTTGTTAAACAGTACAAAGACAATGAGCAGACAAAGGATTTGGTGGATAAAGCCAAAAAGATGAAGGAAAAATTCGGCGAAGTCGAAAAGGCATTGTACCAGACCCAGAACCGTAGTGGTCAGGATCCCTTGAATTTCCCGATTCGTCTCACCAACAAATTGGCCCACTTGAATAGCTTGGTCGCCTTGGACGATTTCCCGCCCACGGATCAGGATATACAGGTAAAAAACGAGCTCACTGCGCAAATTGATGAACAACTGAAAACGTTCGATGAATTAATAAGCAGGGAAATAGCCCTATTCAATGAGGAGTTCAATACCCTTAAATTAAAGTATTTGTTTGTGGAATAAGGCCTTTGTTTTAAAGGCGATACTTCCGGAGGTTCGGGATCTTAGTGATAAACACCATATGTTGCAATTAACTTGATATACAGATGAAAAAACTCATACTATTACTTTTGATTATGGTAACCGGGGCCACTTACGCCCAAAAGGCAGAAGAATATTTTAAGCCTCTTAAATTTCGAAATATCGGTCCCTTTCGCGGGGGACGTTCCGTTGCGGCTACCGGTGTTGTGGGTGATCCCATGACCTATTATATGGGCAGTACCGGAGGCGGATTATGGAAAACTACCGACGGGGGGCAGCGGTGGGACAATATTTCCGATGGTTTTTTCGAAATGGGCTCCGTGGGTGCCGTGACCGTGTCGGAATCGGATCCTAATATCATCTATTGTGGTATGGGCGAACATGCTCCACGAGGTGTTATGGCGTCTTACGGGGATGGTGTATATAAATCAAGCGACTCTGGCAGGACTTGGAAAAAGCTGGGATTGACGGCCACCCAGCATATTTCCAGAATCATTGTCCATCCCAAAAACCCCGACATTGTCTATGTGGCAGGGCAGGGGGCACTTTATGGTCCAACCAAGGAAAGGGGCATCTACAAATCGATAGATGGGGGAACCACCTGGAAAAATGTACTTTTCGTGAATGATTATACCGGCTGTGCCGAACTTGCCATCGATGCCAATGCCCCCGATATTTTATATGCCGCCATGTGGGAACACCATAGGGAGCCAAATAAGATGTTTAGCGGTGGCCCAGGTAGTGGACTCTACAAATCGGTTGATGCAGGTGAAAGCTGGTTTCCCATAAACAAAGGTTTGCCAAAGGAAAAGGGCAAGATGGCAATTTCAGTGAGTGCAGCCAATTCGAACAAGGTCTTCGCTTTGGTCGAAAGTGATTCTGAAGCTGATAAAGGGGGCCTTTTTGTCTCCACCGATGCCGGAAAAAAATGGACAATGGTCAGTGGGGACAACCGCTTGGTGCAACGTGCCTGGTATTACATCAAGGTTTTTGCCGACCCCAATAACGAGAATGTCATCTATGTAATGAGCGCCCCTTTTCTGCGATCAATCGATGGCGGTAAGACCTGGGAAAGTCTATCGGCCGCCCATGGGGATTATCATAATCTCTGGATCAATCCCGATAATTCAAATAACATGGTCCTGGCCGATGATGGAGGCGCCTCGATTAGCTTTGATTTCGGAAAAAATTGGTCGAGTCAAAACAGTATGCCTACGGCACAGTTTTATCGCATTAGCACCGATAGTTTGTTCCCGTATAATATCTATGGCGGACAACAGGATAATGCTTCGGTGAAGATTGCCAGTCTTTCCTTGGGAAGTAGCGGTATAACCGATAAGGACTGGAGTGATTCCGCCGGGGGCGAAAGCGCTTTTCTGGCCTTTGATCCCAATAATCCCCGATATGTGCTGGGCGGAAGTTATTTAGGCACTATTGAAGTATTGGATACCCACACAAAAAGTTCGACACAGATTATGATTGCGCCCATACAATACTTAGGAAGGGCTGCCCGCGACATGAAATACCTATATAATTGGAATGCCCCGATCATTCGGTCACAACATGAACCCAATACCTTTTACCATTGTGCACAGTACGTTCTTCGCACTAAGGACATGGGGCTAACTTGGGAAGAAATATCCCCTGATTTAACACGCGATATCGACGAAAAACAAGGTAAAGGGGGTGGACCGTTCACCAATGAAGCCGTAGGTGCCGAAAACTATGGGACCATTGCCTATATGATCGAATCCCCGCATGAAAAAGGGATTTTTTATACGGGAAGTGATGATGGCTATGTGTATATAACCAAAGACAATGGGACTACCTGGCAAAACATCACCCCAAAAAATTTGGGTGAAACCTTGGTCAATGCCATCGAGGTATCTCCCCATGATCCCGCGACCGTTTACATAGCGACCACCAAATATAAATTCAATGATCATACCCCGGCGATTTACAAGTCTTCCGATTACGGCAAATCGTGGGAAAATATTAGTACCGGTATTCCGAATGGTGCTTATACAAGAGTCGTTCGAGAAGATGAGGCACGAAAAGACCTGCTCTATGCCGGAACAGAAAAGGGACTCTATCTTTCATGGAACGCAGGGAAATCCTGGGAATCGTTTCAATTAAATCTCCCCACGGCCCCCATCACCGATTTGAAAATACACGAAGGTAATCTGATAGTGGCCACTTCCGGCAGGTCGTTCTGGATCTTGGACGATCTTTCAGCCTTGAACCAGTATGATCCGGCAAAAAAGGAATTCAAAATCTATACTCCCGATACGGCTTTGAACGGTTCATGGAGGAGTTCCTTGAGCGGTAATTCTGAGGAATTTAAAGGTACCGACCCCTTTGAAGGCATCAACCCTGCCAATGGCATGGTTATTTATTATGAATTGGAAAAAGCAAAAGATTCTACCGCAGAACTTTCCTTAGCGATTCTCGACGAGCAAGGGAAGGTGATACGATCCTTAAGTTCGGAACCGGATAAAAAGTACAAAAAACATACCGGGGGTGGGCCACCTCCAGCGCCTTTGCTGTCTAAGAACAAAGGATTGAATCGTTTTGTTTGGGATTTGAACCACGCCATTTTACCAGGCATTCCCGAAGTATATATGGAGGCAGGTTTTAGGGGGCATAAGGCTTCCCCAGGCAACTATACGCTTCGGCTGACCTCTGAAGGAAAATCGGTAGAGGCCAAAGGGATGATTAAAGAGACTCCGGGATTCGAAACAAAACCGGGACAGTATCAGGAATATGATACATTTATGACGGCAATGGAAATGAAGGTGACCAACATGATCAATACGGTGAATACGCTTCATGATGCGCGGATGCAATTAGACAACGTATTACAGGATATATCAGACTCAAGTTTGAAGGCAGAAGGCCAAAAACTATCCAAGACTTTGGATACTTGGGATGAGGATATGGTTCAGCGCAAATCGCAGGCGTATGATGATGTAGAGAACTTTCCCAACAAATTCATCGCCGAATACCTTTTCTTGATCAACGCGACCAATAGTACGATCCCTAGGGTCAACCAAGGAAGTAAAGACCGTAAGGCCGAGTTGGATTCGCAATGGGAAACACTAGAAAACCAGGCCCGATCCCTGATCCAATCATCGATACCCGAGTATAATAAAAAACTTTGGGAAGCTGGTATCGGGGCGATTCAGCTATAAGAAAATTAAGGTTCAAATTTTCGGGAATCCTTAGCTTTGAACCTAAACCTTTAAACTTGCAAGATCAATGACCGAGTATTATAACTATATCAAAGCCCTGCATCTCATTTTCGTGATTACCTGGTTTGCGGGGTTGTTCTATGTCCCGCGATTGTTTATCTATCACATAGAGGCTTCAGAAAAAGCTTCGCCTGAAAAGGAAATTCTTAGCCGACAATTGAAAACAATGACCAAGCGATTGTGGAATATCATTACTTGGCCGTCGGCCATTTTGGCCACCCTCTTCGGAATTTGGTTACTTGTGTTAATGCCCGTTTGGTTAGAGCAGCCTTGGATGCATATCAAACTGACTTTTGTGCTCTTGTTAATCGCTTATCATCTGAAGAACCACCAAATAGTTAAGGAATTACAACGCGATGAAATAAGATACTCATCCAAGTTCATGCGCGTGTGGAACGAAGGAGCCACCATTATTCTTTTTGCAGTCGTATTTTTGGTAACCCTGAAGGGGTCCTTTAACTGGATTTTTGGCGTGGTGGGATTTTTTGCCCTGGGAATCCTGCTACTTTTAGGTATTCGCCTCTATAAAGTAATTCGCGAGAAGAACCAGGACCGATAGGTTGGTCAAAAACATATCGGCGATTAAGGAAGGCGCTATGGCCAAAATTAGGGCTGGCTACCCCTGCCTCCTGTCAGTTAACTTGGTCTGATTATTGCTATCTTTAACCATAAATTAGTGATACTTGTTCGACAGACTTTCTTTACGATCACGCATTTTCCTAAATATGAGCCTCTTGGTGCTCATCGCAACGGTACTCACCACCGGAATGGCGATTTATCAATATAGTGAGCAGTTAAAAGATTATCATGGGGATCGATTGGAGCGCAAGGAAGCTCAAATCAAACAAAGCATCGATTATGTTCTTCGCGAAACTACCTATCCCGCCACGACCGAAAATCTCGGGTATATCTTTAAAGATGAGATATATGAAATTGCCGATGTGCAAAACCAATATTTCAATATTTATGATCTGGACGGTGAATTAATCAAAAGTTCGCGCCCTAAATTTGAGAACGATTCGTTGAGTAGCTGTCTATCCGCAGAAATTTTAAACGAATTAGAAAGTAGTCCAAATAAGCGATTTGTCGAGGAGAAGTCGCTGGCCGGAGATTCGTATCAGGCCTCGTATGTCTATATAACGGATTTAAAGTTTAAACCAATCGGTATATTAAACCTTCCGTATTTTGAGGATAATTCGTTCAATGATATGGAATTAAAGGAATTTCTCATGCGCCTTGGGGGGGTATTCCTAATAATGCTGCTGATTGCGATTGCTTTGGCCTATTTCATCTCCAAGTATATTACTCGTTCCTTACAGACCGTTACCGACATGTTAGCCAAAACTGATTTTACCAAACGCAACGAAAAACTGCATATTGAAAATCCCACGGCCGAAATCGAAAAACTGGTAACCACTTATAATGCCATGATTGACGAATTGGGAGAAAGTGCCGTTAAATTGGCACGCAGTGAAAGGGAACAGGCATGGCGTGAAATGGCCAAGCAGGTAGCGCATGAAATCAAGAATCCGTTGACCCCTATGCGTTTGAGCGTACAAAGTTTTGAGTTGAAGTTCGACCCAAAAGACCCTGATATTGTTAAAAAAGTAGCGGAATATTCCAAAACCTTGATCCAGCAGATAGACACCATGAGCAGTATCGCTTCTGCCTTCTCGAATTTTGCCGAGATGCCTGCACAACAGAATGAGACATTGAATGTGGTCAAAATAGTGAAATTGGCATTAGATATTTTTAATGAGGACTATATTCATTTTATTTCGGAAGAAGAAGAAATAATCGCCAAGTTAGATCGTACCCAGTTGATCCGTGTAATTACCAATCTGGTCAAAAATGCCATTCAAGCCGTACCTGAAGTGGAATCTCCCCAAATTTTGGTCTCCGTCACTACGGAAGGTAGGTTTGTAAAGATTTCGGTGGCAGACAATGGGGTAGGTATTTCAGAAGGTTTTAGGGAAAAAATATTTGAGCCGAAGTTTACGACGAAGTCTAGTGGAATGGGATTGGGATTGGGCATGGTCAAAAATATCGTGGAGACCTATCATGGCGGCATTACTTTTACTTCCCATCCAGGGAAAGGAACCGTCTTTACGGTCAAATTTCCAAAAATTGATTTCGGAAAAACATCATAAATCACTTTGTATTTTAATAAAAGTCAGACATCATGAGCTTTCAAAACATCCTGCTTGAAAAAAAAGAAAATTTTGCACTTATTACGATCAACCGTCCAGAGAAATTGAATGCGCTGAATAAGGATACCATTCAAGAACTGCATGATGCGTTTAAGAAGCTTGACAGGAATAGTGCAATCAAGGCTATAATACTTACGGGAAGTGGAGAAAAAGCATTTGTGGCGGGTGCCGACATTGCCGAATTTGCGCATTTCTCGGTAAAAGAAGGGTCAAAGCTGGCCAGAAAAGGACAGAAGCAATTATTTGATTTTATTGAAAACTTGAAGACACCTGTAATTGCGGCCATTAACGGTTTTGCTTTAGGAGGTGGTTTAGAACTTGCTATGGCGTGTCATTTTCGAATAGCCGGCAACAATGCGAAAATGGGTTTGCCAGAGGTGTCACTTGGGGTGATTCCGGGGTATGGCGGTACCCAACGACTACCCCAACTGGTCGGCAAGGGAAGGGCGATGGAACTTATTATGACTGCCCAAATGATCAATGCGGAACAAGCGCTAGCCTTTGGTCTTGTCAACTATGTAGTGCCATTGGAAGAACTATTGCCCCAATGTGAAAAAATTGTCTCGAAGATCATCAATAATTCCCCGGTGGCGATAGGGCATGCAATAAAAGCAATAAATGCGGGTTTTAAAAGTAACGAAAAAGGATATGCCGCCGAAATTGAAGCATTCGGGACATGCTTCGGGACGGCTGATTTTAAGGAGGGTACGACGGCCTTTTTAGAAAAGCGCGCAGCGGTATTCCCCGGCAAATAGCATATCATAAATAACCAACTGATGACCTTGCGAAATAATTTGATCTTGATTTTTTTATTCGTGGCAGTTTGTTCATTAAGAGCGCAGGAAATTCCTATAAGACATGCTTTTGGAGAAAAATATAACGATAGGTATAAATACTCGAACCTACTTACTATAAGTGATGATGGACAGGAAGGTTTTATCTTAATTCGCGCCTACTTTACAGGAATTATCTTGAAACCGAGGGGCTATTATATCGAATCGTATAACAAAAATCTAGAACTCACCTCCGAGTTTAATTATAAACTCGACGGCGGTAATTTTATAAATGGCTATGTGCGTAATGGCCAGATTTACATGTTGTTTTTGACTTACAATTATGTTTCAAGATCCTATGATTATGTCGTACATCGCAGCCCCCAATCCGAAATTAATTTTACGGTAGAGACGATACTATCCATTCCTTCTGAAGAAGTCAACGAACCATTGGATAGGAATTATTACAATCGCAATTTTACTTCGGGCTTTACGACCTCGGTATTATTCGACGATCAAAAATCTGCCTTCCTCATCAGTGCACATTTTAAGAAAGGCAAAAGCAATCAGCATTTCATCTATCTCTATAATTTGGCGCTGAAAAAACTGATTTCGCATGATTTTTCGGCCGAAGTGGAGGAAAAGAATTATTCTTTTGAGAATGTGGTCTTTTCAACCGATTTGGAGCATGCCTATATCGTTGGAAAGGCATATTTTAAAAAGAAACGGTTTGAAGTCGATGAGCGTAAATTTCAATATGAAATGATTGAAATTTCAAATGCCGGGGGTAAGACACAAACCTTTGATGATCCTGGAAAATATTCAGAGGCCCTAAAACCCATTTTTAATGGTTCGAAACTGATTTGCCTTGGTTTCTTTGCTGACCGCAAGGACAATCGATACAACGGCCTATCCTATTTTGAGGTGGATCCGAATAGTTTGGAGATAAAAACGAAAAAGTACAATCCCTTTTCTGAACAATTTATGATGGATAAATTTGGGCGAGAGGATGATAAAGAGGTCAAAAACCTGGTCTTTAAAAATATAACGGTGAATCCCGATGGCAGTATTTTATATAATGCCGAGGAATATTTCGTAACAACAAGTGTTCAGCCGAACTCCAGCGGTGGACGTTTGCAAATTGAGCGATTTCACCACAATGATATTGTAAGTGCCAAACTGAGCGGTACAGGCGATGTTTTGTGGATCCGAAATATTAATAAGTCGGAAGTGACGCAAGGGGATGGCGCCTATGCTTCCTATTGCTCATATGCAAAGGATGGAAATACCTATTTCTTTATTAGTACAGCGGCCGAAAATCCGCAATTGTTACCTGGGGAACGACTCCTATTTAAACAGGGACTCAGTCGCAACCGGAATGTCTTCGTGATTAAATTAGACCAAGACGGCCATATTTCGTATGAAAAAATGATGGATGATAAAGAGGCACGTCTGCCCTTGATGGTATCAACTCCTTTGATCAATTCTGCCACAAATGAATTGTTGTTTTATGCCAAGCGGGGAACAAAAAAACAACTGGTCCGCGTTTCTATTGACTGATCAGTTTTTAAATGTGCGGGGGGCACTCTAGATCCGCTCGTAATTCTTGCCCCCCCGGAGCAATCCCCCACCTCACCGACCGCAGGGCTTTAAAAACAAATATTTCTTGAGAAAAGCCGCGATAAATTTAACATCCCAAATAATTAAAATAAGGATAAAATCCATAAATTTGGAATAAATCCAACTATTGAATCAAGATAAGTTTATTAAAGGGAGGGGAGCACAGCTAAATACCCCAAATAGGTTCTTCGAACATGTTCAAGAACAACGTGATGATTTCTTGGAGTATTGTCGTATTGAAGGGGAAGAAGCCGTCCTGGGCAAAACCCAATATCTTCCTATTTTTCCAAAGACCATTGTGAATAAAGTAATGAGTCCCGATGTGGGAATGGGCTATTCCTTGAATCCTTATCAGGGCTGTGAACATGGCTGCATTTATTGTTATGCCCGGAATTCCCATGAATATTGGGGCTATAGCGCCGGATTGGATTTCGAGCGAAAAATACTCGTGAAAAAAAACGCCCCGATATTGCTTGAATCCAAGCTAAAAAGCAAGAAATGGAAGGCCGAAACGATTGTTCTCTCGGGCAATACCGATTGTTATCAACCCGCCGAAAAAAAATTTGGAATCACCAGGGCCTGTTTGGAAGTTTTCCTTAAATACAGCCATCCAGTAGGTATGATTACTAAAAATGCCCTGATATTAAGGGATTTGGATATTTTGAAAGCATTGGCGAAAGACCATTTGATTGGCGTCAACGTTTCGGTTACTTCACTTTCTGAAGACACTCGAAAAATTTTGGAGCCCAGGACCACAACAATTAGAAAAAGATTGGAAACCATTCGCATTTTGTCGGATAACAATATACCCGTTAACGCGATGCTGGCGCCCATTATTCCCGGAATCAATAGCCATGAATTGCTCAAAATGGCCAAAGCGGTAGCCGATAATGGAGCCTTGTCGTTTTCGTATACCATCGTGCGGCTGAACGGTGCAATTGGCGGCATTTTTACTGACTGGATCAAGAAGGCTATGCCTGATAAGGCGGATAAGGTGTTGCATCAAATAGAAGCGTGCCACGGCGGGCACCTGAACGATAGCCGTTTTGGTCTGCGAAATCGTGGCGACGGCAAAATTGCCAGCCATATAAACGATCTGGCCCGTTTGGCCAAGCAAACTTATTTCAAGGACAGGACCTTCCCTAAATTAAACAAAACAAGGTATGAAGCTCACAAAGATGGGCAAATGAAGTTATTTTGACGCAACCTCGCGAACCGCGAAACGACAAAGTCCACGGCACGATGCCACAGGCAATTCCTTCTTATGAAACGCCCTGCTTCCTTATCTTCCAATGACCTTTTTATGAAAGTTCCCAGCCTTTTCGATAGGTACCTTTTACCCATTCATTGGCCATATCCCAATTCGTTACTTTCATGTTTGCGCCGTCCCAAATGATTTTTCTTCTGCCGGGATATTCAAAAGGGTCCCCATCGCCTGCTTTTTTGCCGTCCTTGAATTTCTTATATTGAAAAGCCTTAATGGCAAGATTGCCCATCAACACGGCTTCGGTCAATGGTCCCGATCGACTGAAATCAGATGAGGTCCCCGTACCATTTAAGCAGGCCTCCACAAAATTGCGCCGGTGTCCGCCTGTATCGCCTTCGATTCTTTCTAAATACGGTGTCGGGGGATTCAGCAATTTCATGGTCTCGGATGGCAGTAATCGAGCGTTACGGGAATAGGTATCACAGATGAGGATACCCCGTGTACCATAGAAAATTGACCCACCGCCACTATCGCCTATGGTCTCTCCATCCTTGAGTTCATCGGGTAGGTCCGGTAAAAGTCCGCCATCATACCAATTCAATGCGATATCGCCGTGTTCAGGCGTGTTGAATTTTAAGCGAACTATCGAAGAGGAAGGGCATGATTGGCTATAGTCGGCCTCTACAAAATCACCTACCCAGTTGGTAGTGCAACTAGCCTCGGCTTCGGTCGGATAACCAAGATCCAATACACTAAAAGGAGTTTCCATAATATGACAGCCCATATCGCCGAGTGCACCTGTTCCAAAATCCCACCAACCGCGCCATTTAAAAGGCAAATAGGCTTCATTATAATCGCGCAAGGCGGCAACACCAAGCCAAAGATCCCAATCCAATCCCTTAGGAATAGGCTGTTTTCCTGTGGGTACGG
The DNA here is from genome assembly GCA_022865355.1 of Maribacter sp. Lineage (GTDB taxonomy): Bacteria > Bacteroidota > Bacteroidia > Flavobacteriales > Flavobacteriaceae > JALHST01. The sequence goes on from JALHST010000017.1 coordinate 30,801, forward strand.
GCACTCCTTGTGGCCATACCGGGCGATTGGTCCAACAATCAACACGGTAGACTTTTCCAATTATGCCTGATTGCACCCATTCTTTGGCTTCACGGCTTCCATTACTCGAAGCACCTTGGTTCCCCATCTGGGTAACAATACCATTTTCTTTTGCCACACGGGTCATTAAACGCGCCTCATTTATATTGTGGGTCAGCGGTTTCTCAACATAGGCGTGTTTTTTTGCCCGCATAAATGGAAGTGCGATCGTGGCGTGCATATGATCTGGTGTGGCCACCATGATGGCATCGATTTCCTTCAAATGATTATCATATACTTTTCTAAAATCGGTATATCGTTTGGCATTTGGGAATTTTTTAAAGGAATCGGCCGCCCTTCGGTCGTCAACATCGCACAGGGTAACAAACTTGACCTTTCCGGTTTCGTTGAGTCCCTGAATGTCACTACCCCCTTGGCCACCGACTCCAAAGGCTCCAATATATAATGTGTCGCTCGGAGGAACATGTTTTTTCCCCAATACAAAACTTGGAACAATTGAAAAAGCGGAGGATGCTGCTACGGTATTCTTGATAAATTTCCTTCTTTGCATTTTATTGTTGAATTGAGATTAGACGCAGGAAGTTACAAAAAATAGGGCGATTTTACCTTCATTGAGAAATTTTGGTCGATCGTGACTACGAGTTGCCACATTCCTTATAAAATTGTTCTAAAAAGTCGAGCATAAATTGATGTCTTTCTTTGGCCAATTTTTTTCCTGTAACGGTGTTCATCCTATCCTTAAGTAACAACAATTTCTCATAAAAATGATTGATGGTCGGCGCATTTGATCGTTTATACTCTTCCTTCGTCATGTTCAACTTGGGCATTATTTCGGGATCGTAAATCGCTCTGTTCATAAATCCGCCATAATTGAAGGCACGAGCAATACCAATGGCGCCCATGGCATCTAATCGATCCGCATCCTGAACCACTTGTAGTTCCAAGGAAGTAAAGGGAGCTCCTTTAGAAGAAGAAAAACTGTTCTTAAACGAAATGTTTTCAATGATTTTAAGCACGTGCCTAGTTAAATCGGGGGCCATGTTCAAGGAAGCTAAAAATTCACCTGCTAATTGAGGCCCTAAGTTTTCATCCCCATTGTGAAATTTCGAATCGGCAATATCATGAAGCAAAGCGGCCAAGCTTACGACCAGTACATTCACCTTTTCCTCTTTGGCAATCTGAATGGCATTTACAAACACGCGCTTGATATGAAACCAATCGTGGCCACCTTCAGCATTTTTTAAAGTCGCCTTTACGAAAATGACTGCTTTTTCTACAATTTCTGAATGGGTCATGAATTGTGTATTATACCCTCTTTGATGCTCTTTTCGGCCATGGTCACCAGCTCATCCAAATTACCCGAATTGATACGAGGCTCATGCACGTCAAAAGTAATATGGTTGCCTATTCCATAGGGGAATTTCCCATATTTAAGCATTTTCCAAGAATTGTTGATACTAATAGGCACGATCAAAGCCGAAGGCGCATGTTTCATCAATATTTTTAAACCCATCGGCTGGAATTTTTTAGGTTCCCCATTTCTGCTTCGCGTGCCTTCTGGAAATATGACGGCACTGTGACGGGTTGTTTCAATATATTTTCCCAGGTTGGCAATTTGTGATAAGGCCTGTTTGCTATCTTTTCGGTCGATGAGAACAGACCCCCCATGTCTTAGATTGTAGGAGACACTTGGAATTCCTTTGCCCAATTCTTTTTTACTTACAAATTTGGGATGATGTTTACGCATGAACCAGATTACAGGAGGAATATCATGCATACTTTGATGATTGAGTACAATGATCAAGGGTCGATCGGTAGGAATGTCATAGGGATTTTTAAAAGAATAGGTTGTTCCTAAAATATGGGTACACCGAAGTAGGCAGAGGTTTAATAATGCCACGCTCCATCGGTGTGCGTTGTATCCAAAAACATTTAGACAGATCCATTGAATTGGATGGAATAGCAATAGGCATAACCCAAAAAAAATGAGATAAAGAAGGGTAAGGGGGTATGCTAGCAGTTTTTGCATTGTACAAAAATAAAAAAACCGCTTCAATGTGAAACGGTATTTCTTTTAATGAATCTTGCGATACCTAAGAAGAATTTCCGAAAGGCGTTTAACAGTACTCGTTATAGGCTTCCGTGAGATTCTCCGCAATGATTTCTGCAGGTCGTCCTTCAATATGATGACGTTCTATCATATGAACTAGCTCACCATCTTTGAATAAGGCCATGCTCGGTGATGAAGGCGGAAACGGTACCATCAAATCCCTGGCGGCATTGACGGCTTCGGTGTCCACACCAGCGAAAACGGTTACCAAATGATCTGGTTTTTTAAGATTCCTTAAACTCATTTTGGCCGCCGGTCTTGCATTTGCTGCCGCACATCCACAGACCGAATTCACCACAACAAGGGTCGTGCCCTTTTGGTTAATGGCGTTTTCGACTGCTTCGGCCGTATATAATTCCTCAAACCCAGCCTGGGCCAAGTCTTGTTTCATTGGTCTTACTAATTCTGCAGGATACATATTTTCTTGTTTTAATAGATTGCAAAGATAGGGCTTTTGTCTTATTTCTAGGAAGAAGTTAACGTTTCATTCAATGAAAAATAGCGAAATGAAGATTGGGAAAGCCATATATAATATAGATATGGGGTTTTTTATATAGGCCGTTTTTTGCTTTCCATAAAATGGCACCCATTTCCTTGGAATCTTCATTTCAGGGCAGCATGAATTTTTCGATTTATGGGCGTCTTTTTTCTTTGCGCTCATTTCCTTTCGCTTTTAATATCTTTGGCAAAATTTTAGAACGTATGATTAGATGGTTCGCAGCCATAATAGGGTATTTTATTTTTAGGTTGCCTGGAGCAATCGTAGGGTTTCTGATCGGGAGTTTCCTCGATAATTTTGGGGGCACGCGCAGCGGTGGATCTCAAACTGTTTTTAGGGATATGACCCGACAAAAAGTTTCCCCTGCCGATTTTGAACTTAATCTCTTGTCGCTATGTTCGATAGTGATAAAGGCCGATGGCTCGATAAGCCAAAGTGAAATGGATTACGTGCGTCAATATTTCGTCGCATCATATGGCAAGGACAAGGCGAACGCGATTTTCAGGACGTTCAATGAGATCAATAAAAAACATGAAATTTCTGCCCAACGAATTTGTTCTTTTTTAAATCAAAGAACACGATATGAAGTCCGACTGCAATTGTTGCATTTTCTTTTTGGTATTGCCCAGGCAGACGGATCCGTCAGCATCCAGGAAATAAATAAGATCAGTGAGATTGCGGGCTACTTAAGGGTTGCTGCAAGTGATTTTGAGAGCATCAAGGCCATGTTCATCAAATCGGCCGACAATGCCTATAAAATATTGGAAATCGAAAAATCGGCCACGAATGAGGAAGTTAAAAGTGCCTATCGGACCATGGCGAAAAAATATCACCCAGATCGTGTCAATACCGAGAATGAGGCTATAAAGAAAGGTGCAGAGGAAAAATTTAAGGAAGTGCAGAAGGCGTATGAGCAGATACAAAATGAAAGGCGGCTAAATTAGAAAGTCCTTGTTCGTGATAGATCAACGGGGACAAACGACATTAATTATTTTCACCATTAACCGGATATATTGGATAATTTTGGATTTTATGTACAACTCGGCCTCCATCACGTACTCAATTTAGGGGCTTACGACCATCTTCTATTTTTATCGGCATTGGCGGTCCCCTTCACTTTTAAAAGCTGGAGAAAAGTACTTCTATTAGCCACTGTATTCACAATTGCCCATTGTTCGTCACTTTTTTTAGCAGTCTATGACGTGGTGGCCATGAATATTGGTTTGGTTGAATTTTTGATTCCGGTGACCATTGTTTTGACAGCCATCTTTAATCTGACCTATTTGAAGACCAAACAGGCTGACAGAAATTTACTATGGCAGGTACTGGCCACTTCTTTTTTTGGCTTGATACATGGGTTCGGTTTTAGCAATTACTTCAAAATGTTGGTTGCCGGCGAAGTAGAAAAGGCAACACCGCTTCTAGGGTTTGCCGCGGGGATTGAAATTTCACAGGTACTGATAGTACTGTCGATTTTGATGCTGACGTTTCTTTTTCTTTCGGTATTTAGGATAAAACACGAAATACTCGTAAAACTAGCATCCTATTTGATCATTCTCATCACAATACCCTTGCTATTTGCTACGTTTCCATGGTAGGGGAATGTTAAATTTAACCTTAAATAAATGCCTTTAGCGCGCAAATCAGGTAAATTCGTAGTATAAATTTCAGTAGTATTGGATGAAGAAGGCCAAACAGGAAAAATATGATAAAGCCTATTTACGTATGGCGCTCGAATGGGGCAAACTTTCCTACTGCAAGCGAAGGCAGGTCGGGGCCATTGTAGTGCGTGACCGGATGATTATTTCGGATGGATATAATGGAACCCCTACCGGTTTTGAAAATCACTGTGAGGACGAGGAAGGATATACCAAATGGTATGTTTTGCATGCCGAGGCAAACGCTATATCAAAAGTTGCAGCATCTACACAATCATGTGAAGGAGCGACCCTCTACATAACTTTGTCACCATGCAGGGAATGCAGTAAGTTGATCCATCAATCTGGCATAAAACGTGTTGTATACCAAATTCGTTATAAAGATGACTCAGGTTTGAAATTTTTAGAGAAAGCGGGCGTTGAGCTTCTACATATGACCACAATCGAGGCCATCGAAAAATAGGGCGGGAAATATCAAACTAGAAGTGTTTACAATTCCCAGGTAAAGGCCCGATCAAAAAAAAACATTGCACGAATGAAAAACAAATACCGAATCATTGGGCCCACCATCCTTGCCGCGGCACTCGCGCTCGGTATTTTTGTTGGGGGCAAATTGCATTTTAATGATACTCCGGAACGGCTCTTTACCACCAATTCAAAAAAAGACAAGCTCAACAGATTGATCGATTATATCGATTATGAGTATGTAGATGATATCAATACCGATAGTATTGTTGATGTTACCGTCAACAATATATTGGAAAAACTGGATCCCCATTCAGTGTATATTCCCAAACAGGAAATGGTAAAGGTCACCGAAAACATGAAAGGCGACTTTGTGGGAATTGGGATTATTTTTTATCCCTATAACGACACCATATCGGTCATCAGGACGGTTGAAAATGGCCCTAGTTTCTTAAAGGGAATCCTACCTGGGGATCGCATATTGATGGCCAATAACGATACTTTGTACGGAAGAAGGTTGGCCAACGAGGCCATAGTGGAAAAACTAAAAGGCAAAAAAGGTTCATCAGTAGAGTTAACGGTGCTAAGAAAGGCTGAAGGCCGCACCTTCAAGGTCAAAGTGAAAAGAGATTTGGTTCCTATATCGAGTGTGCAGTCGTATTATATGCTGAGTGACGATATGGGGTATATAAAAATAAATCGGTTTGCCGAATCAACATTTAAGGAATTTAAGTCGGCCTTACTAGAATTACAGAAAAAAGGGGCCACTCGACTTACCCTAGATCTTAGGGATAATCCCGGGGGCTATTTAGGAATCGCCGAACAGATGGCCGACGAGTTTCTGGAAGAGGGGAAATTAATCTTATTTACAAAAAATAAAAAAGGGAAAATAGATAAAGTGTATGCTACCGATGAAGGTAGTTTCGAAAATAAGCCAATCTTCGTCCTTATCAATGAACGTTCGGCTTCGGCAAGCGAGATTATTGCCGGGGCATTACAGGACAACGATGTAGGAACCATTGTAGGGAGACGTTCTTTTGGTAAAGGTCTCGTACAACGCGAAATGCAATTAGGTGACGGTTCGGCCGTGCGACTGACGGTTTCCCGTTATTATACCCCCACTGGGCGTTCGATACAGAAGCCGTATAACAAAGGGAACAAGGACTATTATCAGAGTTTTGCAGATCGCTACCATAGCGGGGAACTGGTCTCGATGGATAGTATAAAAGTGACCGATTCCTTAAAATTCACAACCCCGAAGGGCAAAGTAGTCTATGGTGGTGGCGGCATTATTCCCGATGTGTTCGTGCCCATCGGCAGTAATGAGGAAGAAGCTGTTGAAAGTATGGACAGTGTTGGTTTTATATCATTCTTTATTTTTGAGCATTTAGATGCCGATCGACAACGTTACAAAGGGTATTCCGAAGAAGAGTTCGTAAATGATTTTAGAGTAGACGATGCCCTTTTCGAGCAATTCGTAGACTACTGTATGGAAAGGAATCTGAAAATGGATTTCTATGATTATGAAGATGCCATAAAACTCTATTTGAAGGCGGCTTTGGCAGAACAATTATACGGTCCCAATGTGCATGCCAAGATTAAGAGCTCGGCGGATGCCATGCTGAAAAAAGTATTGGAACTGAATATTGCCCCATTAAAACACGGTGAATTCGAAGCCATCGAATCGAACGACTAATCCTCCTCGATTTTCTTGTGTATTTTCTTGGAAGTTACAAAAATCAATAGGAGCACAATCGCGCAGAGCGATGCTAAAATTCCAATTAGGGCGATGATACTGTTGCCCTCAAAAGGGCTTTTAAAGTTCACCAAAGTAACATTATAGGCAATTAGGGCAACTCCTAAGACGAGCAAGATAACTATCAGTGGCTTGTTCATGATTTTGCTGGATGTTTAAAGATTAGCTCGATAATAATTGATGAATGTTCGTGGCGAAAAGCTTTACGGCAATTGCCATGAGAATGACACCAAAGACTTTACGGATAATATCGACCCCACCTTTGCCCAAAGCTTTTTCAATCCTGACAGAGGATTTTAATACAAGATATACAAAAATGGTATTGATTGCAATGGCTACAATGATGTTCTCAACATGATATTCAGCCCGTAAGGAAAGCAACGATGTCAAGGTTCCCGCACCCGCAATAAGTGGAAATGCAATAGGGACGATCGAGGCACTGTCAGGTTGTTCGTCTTTATACAAGGTAATGCCGAGAATCATTTCGATGGCCAAAAAGAAAATAATCAAGGCCCCTGCGACCGCAAAGGAATTCACGTCGATACCTATTAATTTTAGGATTCTTTCTCCTAAAAAAAGGAAGGCCACCATGATGCAGGCCGCTACGATCGAAGCTTTCTCAGATTGTATATGCCCCACCTTTTTGCGCAGCCCAATGATAATGGGAATGCTTCCTAAAATATCGATTACGGCAAAAAGAACCATGGTAGCGGTAGCAATTTGCTTTATTTCAAAGTGCAAATCAAAGGGCATATTTTAAAATTTCGGCAAAATTACGCTTAAAAAGGTGCTTTTAAGTGGTTTTTACAAAAATTATTAGCGGCCATTGTCTTTGTGAAACGATTATCTTTGAAGGCAGAAGTAAACACTATGTTCCAAATCGGCAAGACTATAATTTCTGAAGAAATCCTGGAGAAAGACTTTGTCTGCAATCTTACGGCTTGCAAAGGTACCTGCTGTGTAGATGGTAATGCCGGGGCACCTTTAACAGAGAAGGAAACCGAAATATTGGTCGATATCTACTCGGATGTAAAGCGATATCTTCGTCCAGAGGGTTTGGCGGCAATAGAAGAACAGGGCGCTTTTGTAAAAGGCGATGATGGGGAATGGGAGACACCTTTAGTGAATGGCAGCGAATGCGCCTATGTTGTCTTTTCTGAGAACGGGACCGCGAAATGCGGCCTGGAGCAGGCCTATGAAAAAGGGGCTACCAAATGGAAAAAACCTGTTTCATGCCATTTATATCCCATTCGGATCAGGGAGTATTCCGAACTAACGGCCGTCAACTATCACAAATGGGAAATATGCGACCCGGCCTGCGCATTGGGTGCAGAACTCAAGGTGCCGATTTATAAATTCGTAAAGGAGGCGTTGATTCGGAAATTTGGAAAATCCTGGTATAGAGAACTTGAAGATGTGGGCAGGGAATATGCTAAATAGTGGGGATATGGAGTATTACCTTGGTTCCCATGGGACGATGTGCCTCATCATAAAGGTCTAAAATTTGAACATTGAACGAATTGAGATAATCCCTTGAAAAATTGGCCAAACGTTCCTTGGTAATATCGATACCAATCGATTTTCGCTTCAAGACCTTGCCTTCCTTTATTTTTTCGGATACTTCCCTTCCGATTCCATTATCGGTGATGGATATATTGATAAAGCCGTCCTTTCCTAGGCTCACCTCAAGGGCTATATATTTTTCGCCTTCCTTCGACGACAATCCATGCCATAACGCATTTTCCAAAAACGGTTGAAGAATCAATGAAGGGATTTTAACGGCGTGCACGTCAATATCCTTATCGATGATCACCTTGAAATTTATTTCGTTTGAAAAACGAATGTTTTCAATATTCATATAGAGTTCAACGGTTTCCAATTCTTCATCCAGGGATATTTCCCTTAAGGAGGATGCCTCAAGGATTTTTCGCACAAGTTTTGAAAATTTGTTGAGGTAGTGAACCGCATTCTTTTTTTCATTGTTTATAATGTAGAGTTTTATGGAATTCAATGAATTAAAAAGAAAATGTGGATTCATTTGGCTGCGGAGCATCGCTTGTTCCAAAGTCAACAGTTTCTTTTCATTTTTAAGCTGAAATTGACTATAGAGCACATAAAAAATTCCGGCCAGCAGTGCTAAAATAATACCGCTTATGAGCAGGGTGGCATTGTTTTTTCGCAATTTTAGTTTATTGATCTCATTTTCTTTTGAAACCATTTTGAGTTCGGCGCTCTTTTTTTCAGAATCATACCGCGTAATCATATCATTTACATAGCGCAAATTGCGATCATTGGCGATTTCATCCTCAAAATGCCGTGCATTTTTAAAATATTCCAAGGCCTTTTTATAATCGCCTTTAAGCGAATATAGCTCTGATAAAAAGTCGTTGCCCGCAGATATATTACTCGGTATATTAAATTTTTTGGCCATTTCAAGGCCTTTATTTAAATGATTTTCGGCCTCCCCATACCGTTTTAAATTCATCAGGGCCCAGCCTAGATTGATATGTATAAGTGAAATAATATCCTTATCCTCTAGTGCCTCGGCCTGAACCAAGATCGGCTCGAGAATCTCGACCGCCTTTTTACTATCCCCTTCTTTAATATAAACTTGTGCAATACTATTATTACAAATGACACGGCCCTTGTCTGAATTTATTTCTTCATTATAGGCCAAGGAAGTTCTGAAACTGTTCAGGGCATCATCGAGTTTGCCAAGTTTTTCATAACACTCCCCAATATTTTGGTTGTTGATGGCTAGCCCCAATTTATTGCCTAAGGCCTCCTCAAGTTTCATTGATTCTTTGAACTGTTCAATGGCTAGGTCATACTGCCCCAGCGACAGGTAAATATTACCGATCCCGTTTAATGAAACATTGATGCTCCGCTTTATGCCTTCAGAAGGGTTTTTAACCGATTCGGCAAGTTCCAAGGCCTTCTGGCTATAGTCCAAGGCCGCTTTTATGGCGTCGGTTCTTCTAAATACGACACTGATCATATTCAGACTAAATATCTCGAACTCCAGACTATTTGCTTTCTCGGCGGCGTCTAAGGCTTTTTGATGGAGAATAAAACTTTTTGAAAATTGGGAAATATCGCGATACTTTCTCCCGATTTGATTCAGGGCATAGGCCTGTCCCTCTAGATAATTTTTCGCCTCCGATCTTTCGGCAAAATAGCGCATCATAACCGTATCGTTGCGCGATACGTAAAGCGCTTTGTCTATTTCACTATAGGTTTTAGGCATCGCGCCGATAAGACTGTCAACAGTAATTTTATACGACTCGGGTATCTCTTGCCCCTGAAGGTTGAGGTTGTTAAATACAAAATAGATAAGGGTGACATATTTGCTGAAAAGACGCAGCCAAAAATCGATTTTCGGAGTTTTATATCGGGTTGGAAACTTCATAAATGGCCTATAACATATCGAGAAAATCAGATTTTTTCTGTCTCGAAACCGGAATTTTATGGTTCGATTTTAATACAACGTAGCCATCCGTTTTCAAAAATTCCTTTATTTTATTGAGGTTGATGATGTAGGAATTGTGTATTCTAAAAAATGAATCCTCGGGAAGAATTTCGTTCACTTCCTTTAATTTCTTGGTCAGCACTATTTTTTGTCCATCAACTAGAAAAATAGTGCTGTAATTACCATCCGATTCTGCATATAGTATTTCATCACTTTCCAAAAACAATAACTTGCCATCGGTATTGAAAATAATTTTTTTATCGAGGGAATTCGAATTGAAATTCATTAATATCTTTTCAAGACGCTCGGTAGTGTTATGCTTAAGATTGTACTTTTTAATTTTTTTTATAGTCTCTTTTAGGTCATCTGAATCGATTGGCTTTAAAAGGTAGTCGATGGCTTCATTTTTCAATGCTTTGATGGCATACTGGTTGTACGCTGTGGTAATGACTACGGGAAATTCCTTATTAATCAATTTTTGAATAAATTGAAACCCGTCCATGGTCGGCATTTCAATATCTAGAAATAGACAATCGGGCGTGTGTTTTTCCAAATAGCCCAATGCCTCAAAAGGATCTTGGAAGGTGGCAACTACTTTAATTTCATTGCTAAAATTGGTCAACTCCCAAGAAAGGCTTTGTAGCGCTTTTGTCTCATCATCTACTAAAACAACTTCTAACATACTTTTAAACAACTTCTAACATACGTTAGGTTAGAACACAGAAAGTTAATCAAAAATACCTGTATCATAATGCTTAAAATGATAAGATGTATCAATTGAAATATTTCAAGTATGGTTGGTAGTAAAAATTTCAAGGATGGTCATTGCGTTTGCTGCTGGACGGCGACAAAAATCTAGGGACAAATTTTCGGTGAGGTCCACTTAAAATTGAAGGATGCCAATTATACAAAATATAATACCATTTATACATATGCACATTTTAAATGGTTCGCTCTCTTCTAATTTTAATCCCGTAAAATGAAGCTGCTCGTTTTGATTCATTTTATTGTTTACGATACCCCAATTGAGGAACTTAAATTTGATACGATGAAAAGATGTGTTATAATGTTCGTTTTATTGATTTTGGTAATTGCAATGGCTGTTTTGACTAATAAACGGATGGAGGTTGCCTCAAGTAAAAATTACATTGCTGATGCACCACAGAACCATAGGCTATTGACTACCACGCAATCTGAGGATTAGCGCATGGAACTTGAGAAAATGATCAATACGATAATGAACATGCCAACAACCGTTCTAAAAACCTTCAGGACGAGTTACTGGGTTTTTTTGCCATTCTTGTTGATTGCCAATACCGATATAAATCAAGTATCTTTTGTTGATACCGCTTCAAAAGGAGGCTACCTGCTACATTCGAAAGGTGTACTTAATAAAGAAATAAAAGGAGACATTCGTTTTGAAATTAATCAACAAAAACCTTTTAAAGGGGATGACTATTCAACCTTGAAATTACAATTCTGGAATCATCATTTGGATCACAATTTTATGGAGTTGCAAATTTGTCTGAAAGGAACAACTCAGGAAATCAAGCGAGGCAAGTATGAGGTTTCACAACATATAGAAGGGTTTTCGAATTATTTTGATGGGGTCTTTGCCTTTGCCAATGATGATATTTTGGGCGAACGCCCATTTTTTTCCGAAAAAGGGAGTGTGACGATTTCAGGGGTTGCAGATGGTTTTTTAAGTGGGAGTATAAAAGTGACCATGGGCGATTTTCACGGAAATAGTTTCGAGGTCCACGGGAATTTTATGGCAATGCGTTAAATATGGGTTTGTATAACAAGTGGGGTCATCGCCCTAAGCGTATTTGCCTATTTTTGATTTGAGTCGGCCTTTCGGTTGAGATGGCCTGTGATCAAAAAGAGACAAGTGGCATAGGCCATGGGCAGTAAGGTTAAAATATTGTTTCTTACCTTTGTCCCACTGGTCAATTGCTCATTTAGTTTGGTTTTTATATTTAAACCTTTGGGAATGGTTTTTACAAAGAGCAACCAAAGCTATTAAGACGAGTTGTATGATTTTATGAAACTGCCATTCCATTTTGTGCGGTCCTTACGGAACACGTTTCAATAAAGAACGTGTTATGTTGAAATAACTGA
>JALHST010000150.1 GCA_022865355.1 Maribacter sp.
TCTAGCTACAAGTTAAGACTGCAACAATTCCTTGATATTAAATTTAATCGATTTCATAATAACCTGCATTGTCCGATCCGCTTTTTTAGTATCATTCATCAAGGTCCCAAGAATGGTAGGCACGATCTGCCATGAAAAACCGAATTTGTCCTTAAGCCAACCACACCGGCTTTCACTACCGCCTTCTGTGAGCAGATTCCAATAATAGTCGATTTCTTCCTGGGTATCACAACCAACGACCATAGACAACCCTTCGTTAAAGAATATAGTACCTATATGGCCACTATCCATCAAAATAAATTTCTGTCCGAGAAGTGTGAATTGGGCATGGGCTATTTTGCCGCCTTGTAATTTGTCGGAAGCCTCATAAGGAAAAATAAAATTGACCTTCGATTCCTTAAAGATTTTGGTATACACATCAAGGGCTTCCTGACCCCGGCCGAATTGTTGTCCATTAAACAGCATGGCAGGAACGACCTTTTGGCCCATGTCTTTTACCTTGCCCAGGGCGAGCTGCCAGGAAACGCCATATTGATCTTCAACCCAGCCATATTTTTCGCTCCACGCATATTTCACTAAAGGCATCCTCGCTTGGCCATTGACCATCAATTTTTGCCAAACCGAATCTATTTCGGACTCGGTTTCGCAAGTCACATAAAATGACAGGGTCGCATTGGGTTTGAATTTTGGCCCTCCATTTAGACCCATAAATTTTACCACATCAATTTCAAACAAAACGACTATTGGGTTTACAGATGTTATTTTGCAACCTTTAAAAACCGAGGAATAAAATTCAGCGGCTTCTTTGGCGGTACCGTTGAACCAGATACAGGGATAGATTGTATTTTTCATGGATCGTATATTTTATGCTTCGTGATAATTGATCATCCACTGAATCCCAAACTTATCGGTCAGCATTCCCCAATAATCGCCCCAGAACATATCGTCCATTGGCGTGGTGGTCTGACCGCCGGAAGAGAGCGCATTGTTTAGCCGATCCGTCTCCTCACGGGTATCGGGATGCAATGACATGCTCGTATTATTCCCTCTCGCAAGGGTATGCCCCATATTTTCAAGGGCATCGGTCGCCATCATCAGGTTTTCGCCTATCGGAAGTGCTATGTGCACCAACATATTCAATTCTTTTTCGGTCATCTTTTCCTTACCGGGCAGTTCTGGAATGTCCCGAAATCGCATCATGCCTTGGAAATCCCCACCAAGAATCGATTTGTAAAACAAGAAGGCTTCTTCAGTGTTGCCCATGAAATTTAAATACGGATTTAATTTTATCATGATGTATAATTTTTAGATTGAATTCGAGTATTGCGATTTAAGTTGAATTGGATAAAGGCCATTTTACTGGATTCTGCCTAACTTTTTCCCTTGTTATCGATTACTGTTCACAGGTTACTGTCCACTGCTCACTGCCCAATGTTCACTGATTACTGCCCAATGCTCACTATTCACTGCCTACTGGCCCTAAGATGGTTTAATTTTCTTCCACGTATTTTTTGAAATTATCAAGAATCGCCTGCCAGCCCCCTTTTTGCATTTCAATCGGATTTTCATTTTCAGGTTCGAAGGTTTCGGTTATTTGGACCTGTTTTTTCGTTTCCTTAAAATCGATAGCTACTTTTCTACCATCCCCCATGGTATAGGCAATTGCCTTATTGGGTTCTACAGTATCATATATTCCCCAAAAATCAAAGCCATAACTCCCGTCCCGGGCCTCCATTCTATAATTGAACCTGCCATCATTACGCAGATCATTCTCTGCAGTTGGCGTATGCCAATCAGGGGATGCATTGTTCCATTTTATGATATGTTGGGGTTCGGTCCAATAGGTCCAGACCTTTGTAAGGGGCGCATCTACCATTGCGGTAACCCGTATCATTTTAATAGCTTCCATACGCGTTCTTTTAGTTTATTTTAATTTTACCATGCATTTACAATCCTGATCATCGAGATACCATTCGATACAGGCCCCTTTTGGGTCTATTTGGGGATGGCCGATCAGTTTTTTGAATGCTTCCCCGATTTTCGGAAAGTTATCCATAAAATTATGAATCGTTATTAAGATAAACGCACCTTTTTCACGAACAAATTCTTCCAATTCATGTCAGCTTAACTCATCGATTTTCAAGTCGTTGGCTGCGGCCTAACATATAATGGACCCATGTCAATCTTGATAGGAAATGTCGAAATACTTCCGCACTTTTTTTCGTAATGAAACGGTAAATATATTTCAGCCAAAACGAAGCATTTCGAGCAATTTAATTAACCTGCGGAAGATGTTTAGAATCTTTAGGTAACAGACCATCCTTACTAAAAATAGGTGCGTTTAAAAGTTGTAGGTAGTGGTCATGCTACACGCACGTAAAACCAATTTACAATCAGGACACCAAGAGCACAACTGATGGCGAAAAAGGCACTGCCCAGAGTATTTAGTAATGCAAAAAGCGAAACATAATAAATGGGGTAAACAAGCATGGCATAAGCAAATCGAAATGTTTCAAGGAATTCAGCTTCTGGGACCTTGGGTTTGATAAACCAGCGCCACACCAAGAGTACCGGTAAATTTACGATCCAGTAAAGCGATTTTAAAAAGGCCGTAAAAAAATTCGATTTTTCGGGGACCTTCTCAATAATGGCCGTGGGTTTCAAATTTTGAATTATCGTATTGACATCATGGGGTTTCAGATAATCAACCCCTAGCTTATCGAGTCGCATCGCGATTTCGTCGTAGGATCCTGCATTATTTGGGATATCGGTTGTTAAGGTCCTTAATTTTTCGGAAACGGCATTCATTATTTTTTGAATGGAAGAAACGGGATCTTTTACATCGTACCAATAAGCTACGGTAATATAATTTCCAATATTTATGTGCACTCTATTCGGGAAATACTGGGCATTGCGATAATTCAATCCTATGGGAACCACCCGGAGATCCAGATCGGGTCTCCTCTCCATGGTGCGCATCAAAATTCGAGTATATCCTTTTGTGATCGGTCGAACTTGGCGTTTAAGGCTATGGCTGGCTTCGGGAAACATCAAAATGGCTTCTCCCTTGCCCAATAAATCTGAACATCGGTCAAAGATGGCCTGATTATTAATCAATTTTTCCCTGCCATCGCGTATGCGATACACGGGGATCATTCTGAAAAAACGGAAAATAGCATTCAGCAATGCATTTTTAAAAACATCGGATCGGGTTAGAAAATAGGGTTTCCTTTTGCTGGCAATTGCAAGTATGAGCACGTCCATGAGGGCACTTTGATGATTCGGTAAAAACAATAGGGGTCGGTCATTCGGGACATTTTCAAGACCCGATATGTAAATTCTGCCATAATACAGGTACAGGCCTGTTTTTATCCAGAACTTGACAAGGTTGTATAGCATATTTTTCAAACCAATTCTTCCTTTTTTATAGGTCGATAGCCCCAAAATGTGGCTAAGATTAATCCGGAAATCAAATGCCAAATTCCCCAAAATGCAGCTAATAGGGCCATCCCACCTATTCCGTCAAAAAAAGTAAATATTAATAGGAGTCCCAATCCAGAGTTTTGAATGCCGGTTTCAATGGTTATGGATCGCACATCTTTTTCGGAAAGACCCATGATTTTCGCGAATGAAAATCCCGTTGTTAATGCTAGTAAATTATGTAGGAGTACTATCCAAAAAACATAAATAATATACTCCCTAAAAATGTCCCTGTTATCGTATAAAGCCAAAAAGACCAAGGCACTAAAGAAAAGCAAGGAGGCTATTTTTAACACACGGGCCATTTTAACCGCGATTTTTGGAATAAAATAGTTCACTGCGATACCTGCCAATAATGGAATTCCCAATAACAAGGCGACGAGTTTGATCATCTCCGACGGGGAAATAGCAATCTCCTTTAAAAGAATTGCCGTCGGTCTGTACAAAGATCCCCAAAATTGCAGGTTCAAAGGGGTCATAACGACCGCCAACAAGGTTGCGATGGCCGTGAGACTTATTGAAAGTGCCGTATTGCCCTTTGCCATGTGCGTGATGAAATTAGAAACATTTCCCCCGGGACAGGCGGCAACCATGAACATTCCCATGGCAATACCAGGCAGCGGATTTAGTAACCATACGAACAAAAAAGTTATTGCAGGCAAGAGCAAAAATTGGCTGGCTACTCCAGTAATTATGGGTTTGGGATCTAGGAATAAAAGTCTAAAATCCTTGATCGAAATTTCAAGGGCAATTCCGAACATTACCAATGCCAAGGCCAAATTGAGTAGCCACAAATTTTGGGTGTCGAAATTGATGTGAACTTTATTTAGGAGGATATCAGTCAAAGAATCAGGAAATTTTAAGGCCGTTCGGGACGTGTGATTCGGGTTGTAGTAAAATGACGTCCTTCCCTTCTACTGCCCCCAATATGAGGCATTCGCTCATAAAATTCGCAATCTGCTTTTTGGGAAAGTTTACTACCGCAATTACCTGTCTTCCCAAAAGTTCGTTTTTTGGATACCGGTCGGTTAGCTGCGCCGAAGTCTTTTTTATTCCTATATGCGGACCAAAATCAAGTTGAATTATATAAGCCGCATTGCGCGCTTCGGGAAAATCGGCTACACCGATAATGGTTCCAACACGCATATCGGTCTTTGAAAAATCTTGCCAGGATATTGTTTCGCTCATGTAGCAATTTTCAGTTTGTCGAGCATTTCCTTGGAAACATTCCCCGAATAGGCCCCATAGGCATCAACCAATAATCCTTTTTCCCCTAATGAAGTTTCAATAACGTAGAGGATCGCGCTATCATCGGGATTGGTCATTCCCTCAAAACGATAATATTTTACGACATTTAGATCCTCGGCCTTATGAACATGTTTTTTTTGTTTATGTTCTACTCCCGCGTCGCAAAGATTATAATCCTCGGTATATCCTTTGCCTTGCAAGTCTTGTATGGCCTCAACCAGGGAATTATAAGAGACGTTCATAATGAATCAATATTCATTCACTTAAGTTATCAATAATGCGTCCAATAAACAAGAATTTCGAACTTACTTTTTGTTTTTCGCCTTTAATTTGTAATTTAAAAATAAAATGTCAAGAACACCAAGTAATATGTTGCCCCTGGGCACTACGGTTCCCGATTTCAACCTGCTTGACACGGTTACTGAAAAAATGATGGCCCTAGAAGGGTTACGAGGTAAAAAGGGAACCGTAATCATGTTCATTTGTAACCATTGTCCGTTCGTGAAACATATAAATTCAGGGATTTCTGCAATGGCCAAGGAATATCAACCGAAAGGCATCGGCTTTGTTGCCATTTCGAGCAATGATATCGTAAATTATCCGCAAGATTCCCCAAATTTGATGAAGCGTACGGCAAAAAAAGAGGGCTACCCCTTTCCCTATCTGTACGACCCGACCCAAGAGGTGGCACGCAGTTTTGATGCGGCGTGCACCCCGGATTTTTATGTGTTCGATGCTGGGTTAAAATTGGTGTATCGGGGTCAATTTGATGATTCAAGGCCCGGTAATGGTATCCCGGTTACGGGCAACGACCTGCAAAATGCCTTGGATGCCCTGTTGGCGGGAAGACCCATCAGTCTGTTGCAAAAGCCGAGTATAGGCTGTAATATAAAATGGGCAGCAACGCCTTCGTAACCAAGAAAAATGAAGATCGACAAGACCCAGGCTTTAGATAGCGTATGTGCCAGTGGTGCTCAATTTTTGAAGGTATTCGGTCATGGCACCCTATCGGTTGAAATCTACAGGCCCGATCGTATCGATCTTCAGGAGCCCCATATCAGGGATGAGGTGTATGTGATCATTTCAGGCAGTGGTACTTTTTTTTGTGATGGTCAACGCACGAAATTTACTGCAGGCGATCTTCTTTTTGTTGCCGCCGGGGTTGCACATCGATTTGAAAATTTTACTGCCGATTTTGCCACCTGGGTCTTATTTTATGGTCCGGTCAACGGAGAAAAAAACACCTCCCATTGAAAGACGCCATTCGAATCGAATCTGTTTCGGCAAGCAGCTGTGATATGTATATCGAGGTGGGCCGTACGTCGTATGCACAGCATTATAATCATCTTTGGCAACAAGGGGATCCATCAGTTTATCTTGAGAAAAATTTCGCGCGAAAGGCGCTTTTACGTGAAATCGCAGATTCGAACGCCTTGTTTTTCATTGTTTATGATGGCCCAATTGCCGTTGGTATTCTTAAAATTCAAAAAAATGCCAACCTAGGGCCATATAGGGCCGATGAAGCCATGTTATTGGATAAGATCTATATTTTAAAACAATATTCCGGCAAAGGCATCGGAATCAAAGTACTCGATTTTGCAGTCGAATTTGGCAAAACCCATAACAAAAAACTTATTTGGCTCGAGGCTATGCAAAAAGGACCTGCTTTGCAGTTTTATTTTAAAAACGGATTTAAAATACATGCCGAGATCCAGCACCCATCGCCTGAGGTCGTTGCAGATCAAAAGGCTATGTACATATTGATCCGAATGCTTGAAACCGGTTAAAGTTTAAATTATCGAAAGGCTATACCCAATTCTCGCGTTTTAAAAGGCCTTCAATATGAGCGAAATGATGCCGACCATGCCAAGCGTACTTCCCAATATTTTCGGCGATCGTAACTTCCACAAAACCGTCTGGATGTATATAAACCCTTTTTAACTCTTCTTCGGAAAGTCCCCTTAATAAAAAGACCATTTTGGCATGTAGGGTTTTTAAATATTCCAATGACAATTCGATGGGTGCGGTTTGGGCGTCGATCAGATTAGACCAATCTTTTTCTTCATAGGCTTTAATGACCGGGCGATCTTCGGTCAAGGCCCATTTAAAACGCGTATAACTGTGATGATGACTGTCGGCCAAATGATGTATTAGCTGTCGTATGGTCCATCCGCCGGAACGGTAGGGCGTATCTAATTGTTCGGAAGAAAGATTTTTGACCAAGGCAGTTAATTTGGCGGGTAGTGCCTCAAGTGTCTGTATCCATTCGGAAATTAAGTCCTCGGTAATGGTTTCCGGTAATTGAAAATGGCCGATCGGATAGCGTAATTGTTCCTCTATCATATTTCTCATAAAATAAATTTAGCAAGGAAAATTGAAATATATGGGTATTAATTTTCTCCGGCCTGACGAATTGTATAAAATTATCGAAATCAAACCATAAAATTTTAATACATTTTTAACGACCTCCAAAGCAAGATTTAAGATTAATCTACTAGTTTTATAGGATAAATCAAAATAATTAAAAAAATATACCATATGGCAACAATACGACTCGGGGATGTAGCCCCTGATTTTACCGCGGACAGTTCTCAGGGAATGATAAATTTGTACGACTACCTAGGCGATGGATGGGGAATTTTATTCTCACACCCGGCCGATTTCACCCCAGTATGTACTACTGAATTGGGTACAGCATCCAAATTCAAAAAAGAATTTGACAAACGCAATGTAAAAATGCTTGCCCTGAGTGTAGATGGCAAGTTATCGCATAATGAATGGATCAAGGACATCAATGAAACACAACATACCGTGGTGAATTTTCCGATCATCGCCGATGAAAATAAAAAGGTTTCTATCTTGTATGACATGATCCATCCGAATGCCAATGATCATCTTACGGTACGCTCGGTGTATATTATCGCACCTGACAAAACTGTGAAGCTTATGATTACCTACCCTGCATCGACGGGTAGGAATTTTCATGAATTACTTCGCGTGATCGATTCCTTGCAATTAACTGCCTATCATAAAGTTGCGACACCGGCCAATTGGGAACACGGCGATGATGTTGTGGTGAGTCCTTCGATTGCCACTGAGGATGCCAAAAAAATATTTTCCAAAGGAGTGAAGGAAATAAAGCCCTATTTGAGAATGACACCTGACCCAACCACTTAAAATAAGTGCGGGACTTAAAATTTTCGATGAATTACTTTTTCTGAGCAAATACGGGCCGTTACAGACCTTTCGTGAGGATTTAACAGAAAGATAACTTCAAAAAAATCGCAAGAATAAATATTTTAATACTATATTCGCGCTTTAATCAATATTTAATTTTATTATTATGAGTAAAGGGACAGTAAAATTCTTCAATGATTCCAAAGGATATGGTTTCATCACTGAAGATGGTTCGAACGAAGATCATTTTGTACACATTTCTGGCTTAATCGACGAAGTTCGAGAAGGTGATGTTGTGGAATTTGAACTACAACAAGGTAAAAAAGGATTGAACGCCGTAAATGTGAAGGTTGTTGACTAGGTAGGTATAAACTTTTTTATAGTATAACCCCAACAGAAACGTTGGGGTTTTTTTTTGGCCTTACAATAAGGTCAAAAATATTCTACTTTTTTTTAACTTTGTTTAGCTTTTTGCGCAACCTTTTTGCTTTTTCCCTATCTAAGGTTAAACAATTTGATTTCCCCACAGTAACTTATAACACCCTATGCTCATTTTTTTTGGTATTCTATTTATTCTCTTGATAATAAATATCCTTTTACTGGTTTTAAGTGTTGGTAACGTTAAAAATTAACGATCTACTCAAAAATTAGTAAGAGGTAAGTAGGGTTTTAATTTTTGTGGTTGTTATTATCAAAAGCAAGTTGCGTATTGTCAAATACCGATGTTCGAATGTTGACCCTTTTTATTATTATTTTTATTTTTATCTTTTTGAATTCACTAATGTTGTTGGGAAGTATATATTTCCATAAGCAAGACTAATTTTGTATCCTGGCATACCGTACTCCTTCAACTGAAATATAAAAAAATCCCATCGTCGTATATGCCGAAGGGGATTTTTTATTGGCTTTCCTAGTCAAACAGCCTAATGATCACTCTACATCCATCAACTCTACATCAAATAGCAAGGTAGCGTCCGGAGGAATAACGCCGCCGGCACCAGCACTGCCATAGGCCAGCTCCGATGGAATCAACAGCCGCGCCTTATCCCCAACCTCTAGAAGGGCAATGCCTTCGTCCCATCCTGGGATTACCTGACCAACACCCAGCTGAAAATCGATGGGTTCTTTTCGCTTATAGGAAGAATCAAAAACTTTACCGTTCAATAATGACCCTTCATAGTGCACAGACACCTTACTGCCTTTCTTTGCTTTTGTACCCGATCCTTTTTGGATGATTTTATAGCGGAGCCCACTTTCGGTTTTCTTAAAACCCGCGGCTACCTTATCCAATTCCAACGCCTGTTTTGCCTTGGCCTCGGCCAATCTTTTGGCTCCCGAACCTTTGAAATTTTCAAATGCCTCCTTGGCATCCCAATTTTCAGCCTCTTCGCCCACGCGAATAATTTTTACACTCTTTATGGTGTCGCCTTGGGCAATGGCATCGACGACATTCTGTCCTGAAACTACATTACCGAAAACCGTATGCTTATTATCTAACCACGGGGTTGCGATATGGGTAATAAAAAACTGACTCCCATTCGAACCAGGCCCAGAATTTGCCATAGATAAAACCCCCGGTCCGTTATGGGCAAGATCCGGATGAAACTCATCATCAAATTTGTACCCTGGGTCACCCGTACCCGTCCCTAAGGGACAGCCACCCTGTATCATAAAATCAGGTATGACCCTATGAAATTTTAAACCATCATAATAGGGTTTTCCTTTTGCCGCTTTGCTGTTTTCTTGTTTTCCTTCGGCCAAGGCCACGAAGTTACCTACCGTACCCGGCGTTTTGTCATGGGTAAGTCTAACAACGATTTCCCCTTTGTCAGTATTGAAATTGGCATAGATTCCGTTTTGCATGCTACATATTTTTAATGAAGGGCAAAGGTAAGAAAATTAGTCTGCCGTTCTGTTAACGATAGTATAAACGCAAAAATTCTAGCGGATTATCGCGTATCGGCCCTAGTAAAAAAATGAAAAAATACCTATCTATTTGTTTGATACCGTGCCGCCATATTTATCAAAGAGATAAACCAAACTCGCCATAGTTGCGGCCCCGAGTTCTAGTTCCCGCTTATTTACATTTTCAAAAATATCGTTCTCGGCGTGATGATAGTCAAAATACCGCTGGGAATCAGGCAATAATCCGGCCATCACGATATCGTCATTTTTCAAAGGACCTATGTCGGCACCGCTATGGCCTTTTATAAACAAATGAATCAGGTACGGTGCAAATAAATCGCTCCACTTTTGCATTTGTTCAAACTTGGCATCGGAACATTCAAAGGAAAACCCCCGTGGTGTAAATCCTCCTGCATCGCTCTCAAGCGCAAAAATGTGCTTTTCATTATTTTTATTGGCTTCTTCGGCATAGGCCTTTCCTCCCCGTAGACCATTTTCCTCGTTCATAAATAAGACTACTCGCAGGGTATGCTTTGGTCTATAGCCCGAGAGTTTAAGCAATCGAAGAACGTCCATACTCTGTACGCAGCCCGCACCATCGTCCTGGGCTCCATCGCCTAGATCCCATGAATCGAGATGACCACCAACAACCATTATTTCATCAGGATAGGTCGTACCTTTTATTTCTCCAATCACATTGAACGATTCAACATCCTCCATTTGCTTGCAGTTCTGTCTAAAGTAAAGTTTCGTTTGGGGATTCAAAGTCAGGGTTGTGCTCAATAAATTGGCTCCTTTAGTACTTATGGCCGCCGCGGGAATCCGTTCTGATTCCGGAAGGTCCCCATAACTCATTGAGCCTGTATGCGGATAATCATCGGACCGCAGGTTCATGGAGCGGACAATAACTCCCACGGCGCCATATTTCGCAGCCTCCATGGCCCCTGAATGACGTTGGTCTACAGACCCCGAATATGCCTCAAAGGTATTGATGAATTTAGGATCCATAGGTTCGTTGAAGAATACGATTTTCCCTGAAATTCTTTCCCTTCCCAGTTCTTTAAGCCCTTCGATTCCTTTTACTTCTATCACATTCGCCTTCAAACCGCCAATGGGAGTTCCAACAGATCCCCCTAGGGCGCAGATAGGCACTGTATTGGTCATCCCCGGTGCAGTTTCAACATAGGCATATTCGGGTGTTCCCCGCACCCATTTCGGCACCATGACAGGTTGCAACCATACGCGGTCCAAACCAAGTGAGTCTAATTGCGTTTTAGTGAATTCAACTGCTTGTTGCGCCTGTACGGACCCAGAGAGCCTTCCCCCGATCTGATTTGATAAATAGTTCAACCAATCATATGATTTGCTCTTGCTCAATGCGATATTATAAATATCCCGAAGCTGTTCTTCGTCGGTCGACTGGCCGAAAATTGGTGCCGTTATCAAAACAGCTATAATCAATAGTACTTTCATTCGGTTTCCTTTTGTAATTGGGCCCTATATAGCTCCAAATTGGCTTTTATCCCTTCCTCTAATTCCGGTTCCTTGATATCGTCATATTTATTTAGTTCTTCCAATAGAATGGAAGCCACGATGACCCTAGCCCCGTCTTTATTATCTGCCGGGACGACGTACCATGGGGCATGCTTCTTTGATGTATTTCGTATGGCTTCCTCATAACAAAACTGATACTTACCCCATAAAGTTCGTTCCTTTAGGTCATTCGGCGAAAACTTCCAATTTTTTTGGTGTAGATCCAATCTTCTCAAGAGTCGCAATCTTTGTTCTTCTTTTGAAAGATGTAGAAAAAATTTGAAAATAATGGTTCCGTTGTCGAAAAGCATTCTTTCAAAATTATTGATCTGCTCAAATCGTTTGTCCCAAAACTTTTGGTCAATATCGCCTACGTCATGAATTCCAGGAATATTCTCGCTCAAAATATATTCAGGATGTACCCGAGTAACCAGCACATTTTCATAATGTGTCCTATTAAAAACCCCGAATTTACCTTTAGCCGGCAATGCTATATAATGTCTCCAAAGGTAATTGTGCTTGAGTTCAAGCTCAGTCGGAACTTTAAAACTATAGACCTCAACGCCTCGAACATTAAAATCCTTAAAAACTTCACGAATCAAGCTATCCTTACCGGCCGTATCCATTCCTTGAAGACAAATCAGCACATTATATTTTGAATGGGCATATAGCCTTTCCTGAAATTTCCCCAATTCTAACCTAATTTTTTCCAAATGTTTATTAAGATGTTTACCAGAAGCATTTAAATCCTCATAAGTTGGACGCTCGGCCAGTTTTAACGTCCCATCTGCCCGATAAGATGTAAAATCGTAATTTTTCATGGGTTTAATATAGATTATTTTATCGTTGAAATGCAGTTAATGTTAAAAAAAATGACCGTTTACCCACTATATAAATCGCTTTGACCAATATATCGTGAACATCTCCCCATCTATCGAAAAAATGCGGTTTCAAATCGAATCCCTGCGTAATTTTACATGGTAATATTCCCAAATTTTACGTCTTAAACCATTTGTGTTATGAAGAAGATATGCAGCATATTATATGTTATTGTCTTAGGCCTGTTTTCCTCCTTTAAGCCCAGCACCGCCTGTGAGTATGCAGGTTCGAATATCAATTTTGTAAAATCACAAACTCAAAGGGCAATTGCCGAAGATGATATCAATCAGGCACGTTACTTTACCTACAAGGCCGTAAATGCCATTGAAAAATCAAGATCTCAACTAGCCGACTGCGGTTGTCAAGATGCTACCTTAAATATAACAGACGGTTTGGAAAACCTGAAAAAAGCAACACGCACCAGTAGTATCAATGCTACCAGACTTTTACTGAACAGGGCATTGGAAAATATATTGGGCGGTCTAGAGGCGATGGAAAATCACGGCTTGCACGGCACAAAATATTCCGACAATGTTTTGGTCATGAACACCGTGGCCACTGCGAATGCAAAACTAGCGATGAAATTACCCGAAGACGATATTTTGCACAAGAAAATCGATGAATCCTTGGAAAACTATAAGGAATCATTGAACACAATCATATTGAATGTCAACTGCAAAGATGCTAGGGCTTTTGCCCAAAGGGTCTTTACGAATTGCGAAGCCGAATTGTTAAAACCCAAACTCACCGAGGGAAAGAAATACTACAATCTTAGGACCAAGGAAATAACTGCCGCCGCACTTGAAAAATTGGGAGATTGCAATAATTAGATTTAAGAAATCAGATGCTTCGATAGGCAACCCCTATTCGTTATTTGGTAAAAAGCTATTTGCTCGCGAATAATTTCACATCAGCTTCCGAAACTTCCTTACCCCCCAGTATTATAAGTCTTTCGACCACATTTCTCAACTCCCTGATATTCCCTGTCCAGTCATAACTTTTAAGTAATTCAATCGCCTTATTCGCAAATGTTTTTGGTGCTATGCCTTGTTCGGTAGCTATTTTTTCGGCAAAGTGGGAAATCAATAGCGGGATGTCTTCTCTACGTTCGTTCAGGGAGGGCACGCGTATTAGGATGACTGCCAATCGATGGTATAAATCTTCCCGAAAATTCCCTTCCTCGATTTCTTTTTTAAGATCTTTATTAGTAGCAGCAATTACGCGAACATCGACTTTGACATCCTTATCGGTACCTACCCTTGACACTTTACTTTCTTGCAAGGCTCTAAGTACCTTTGCTTGCGCAGACAGACTCATATCCCCGACCTCATCTAGGAATAGGGTCCCTTTATTGGCAGCCTCAAATTTGCCCGCCCGGTCGCGAACGGCCGAGGTAAACGCTCCTTTGACGTGACCAAATAGTTCACTCTCAATAAGTTCTGAGGGTATCGCAGCGCAATTTACTTCGATAAAAGGCGAAGCACTACGTTGGCTTTTTTCATGGATCCAATGGGCTACTAGTTCCTTGCCGGTACCATTGGAACCAGTTATCAATACTCTAGCATCGGTCGGGGCCACTTTTTCGATCATATCCTTGACTTTGGTGATTTCCTTACTATCACCGACCATCTCGTGGTTTTTACCGACTTTTTTCTTAAGTATTTTATTCTCAATGACCAATTCCTTTCGATCCAGTGCATTGCGAACGGTGGTCAACAATCGGTTTAAATCAGGGGGTTTTGAAATATAGTCAAAGGCGCCCAGACGCATCGTATTGACAGCGGTATCCAAATCACCGTGTCCTGAAATCATTATAAACGGAATTTCGGGCTTAATTTTCCGGGCTGCCACAAGCACTTCAACCCCATCCATTTTTGGCATCTTAATATCACATAGCACCAAATCGTATTCATTATTCTTTAGGCTTTCCAAGCCTTTTAGGCCATCTTCGGCTTCCTCTAATTCGTAGGTGTCATTTTCTTCCGATAGAATCTTTATCAAAACCCTACGAATTGCAGATTCATCTTCAATTACCAATATTTTAGGCATACTTATTTTTTTATAGTCCTATTCTAAACCCCGTCCTAAAATAGAAACTTGATTCATCATTGAGTGTGAAAATATCATTTCGGTCCTTATTCCTCAAGACATTACTTTGGAACAGTGTATGTCCTGCAAATGCATAAACAGACATTACCTTGGTTATATTGTATGAGTATCCTAAAGTCACAAGGGCTGCACTCGAGGAAATGGACGAGGCGAAACCTGCATCGGGTAAAACAGTCTCGTTCTGGAGATTGACAAAATAACCATCTAATATGAATTCGGTCTGAAAGATGTTCCGTTCCTTAAAATGAAATTTCAGCCCTGTTTTGGGTACCCCAAGTACATAGGTCCAGTTTGGATGGAAACGCTTTTCATAGTAGACGATGGGCAAAGGAATCCTCAGGGCGACCGTTGAATTATAAGCAATCCCCAATACCAACCTTGTGGGCTTGGCGATGTTTTGCCGGTCTTTGAACGCCCCAATGGTGGCGTTGAACGACAAGTCGCCATTTTCGATCGGATTTGTCAACCTCGAAGATAAACGCGGGGTAAGAACCCCGATAAACCGCCATTCTTTGTCGTATCGATAGATGTACGCCAAGTTCAAGTCTATTATGTGAAAATAATTCAACCCCTGATTCCCGAGCGGGATATCATTTCGTTGAAGATCATACGCCAAGTTATTGTATTCGGCACCGATGATGATATTATTTGAATCCTTGACCTTTATAGGAATATTGACCACCAATTTCAGGCGTGATAATTTGGCCCCTGCATCATTTCTGGGCATCATCATATATTCAATCCTTAAAACATCCGGCGTTTGCGACCAGGAGTAGAAAACCGATAAGTACACAATTATGAGGAAATAAAATTTCAATCCTCTCCTAATCCCCATTCTTTATTGGTTTTAGAGACGCTAACATGTTCAAAGGGCCGTGGCTGAAATACATGTACATCCCGTTGTGGGAATGGAATGGTAATGTTATTCGCCCTAAACTCAGAATCGATCTTATAACGCACCTCACTTTTTATTTTAGGATCTCCATAGCTATCACTAATGTAAAAATTTATCGAAAACATCAGGGCTGAATCACCAAAATCATCGAAGAGAACAAAAGGTTTGGGACTCTTTAATACGCCCCGTTGCTCTTGTACCACCCCTTCCAATATCTTGGTTACCAAGCTCACATCGCTACCATAGGCAACCCCTACTTTTACCGCCTCACGGGTCATATTGTGGTTTTGCGTATAGTTGTAGATACTATTCGTTAAAAATATATGGTTGGGAATAACGATGACCTTGTCATCGCGGGTAAGTGCCCTGGTCGTGCGTAATTTAATTTCAAACACCCTACCTATTTTACCATCCATGTCGATGATATCCCCTACATGCAGTGATTGATCCATGATCATTAGAATACCCGAAATTATATCCTGGAATAAATACTGTAATGCAAAGCCAAGTCCAACGAATAAAGCCGCCGATGCCGTCAACAAGGCTGTCATGTTGACCCCTGATGAATGTAGTACGATAATGATTACGAGAATGTAAAGTAGGTATCTTAGAAAATTAAAGATGCTGATAAACTTGTTCTTGTCGTCGCTCGGCAGTTTTTTGGTTACAAATTTGTGTACCAAACGCAGGACGACCGAAACCAAAATAAGTGTAAATATGATGGTGATCAGCGTACTCATACTTATATGGGTCGTTTCACCGGTATAAATACTACTTGATAAGAATTTCTTTATGGAAGAAAGTATTTTATCTAACTGTTCCATCTCAATATTTTAACCATTTATACAATTCCTTATAACTGGGTTTCTTGCCATACATCAATATGCCAACCCTATAAATTTTAGCGGCCAACCATACAATACCAATAAAAGTAACTATTAACAACAAAATGGAGGTAATTAATTGCCAAATAGGGACGCCTCCTTCACCGATTCCACCGGGCAAACGCATCAGCATTACAATGGGCGATGTTAGGGGAAATAGCGAAAAACCAACGGCAATCGGACCATGGGGGTTATTAAATACTGAAAAGAATCCTACGTAAATAGCCAACATCAAGGGAAGAATGACGGGAAATATGAATTGTTGGGTATCAGTTTCGTTATCTACCGCAGCACCAATGGCCGCATATATTGAACTGTAGATCAAATAGCCCAGAACAAAATACACAATAAAAAACCCAATAAGCATTAGCCATGGTATCTCAAAGAGTTCTTGTGCGTACAATTGCATCGTTTGATTGGCATTGGGAACCATAGCCGGCATTCCACCACCAATGGCCGAGCTCATACCATGACTTCCGCTCATGACCGAAGGATCGATCCCAAAAATAGAAAAAGCCACCAGCATCAATAATCCGGCAGATACTATCCAAATAGCGAACTGTGTAATACCGGCCAAGGAAGTACCGATAATTTTTCCTAGCATCAATTGAAATGGTTTTACCGATGAAATTATGACTTCAATAATCCTACTCGTTTTTTCCTCTATGACGCTTCTCATTACAAATCCGCCATAGATAATTATGAACATCATGATCAGATAACCGAACCCGCCTCCGATGAATGCTTTGATTTCATTAATACCTTTTAAATTCTGCTCGCCGTTGAATGTCGAGGTATTGATCTCGAATTGATTGTCCATTAAGGCAAAATCTTTTGCGGAAACGCCCAAATCCTGTAATCTTCTTTGCTGTAATCGGTCTTGAAAAGTATCTTCGAGTTTGTCCAAAACCGATGAGCTCGGGGCGTCCTTACTAAAGAAAAAAGATCTTCCGGCAACTTTTTCCAAGTCTTTTTCGTCAGGAATGTATAACAAGCCATAATATCCCAGACTCAAGGTAGAATCCTTAGCTTTTTGTAGGGAAATGCCCTTGAACTTAACAAAGGCCATATTTTCATTCGAATTGAAATCATTTGAAAAATAATCGCTTTCGTTCAAGATCGTAATAACCCGTTGTTCATTATCATTGATTTTGGTCAGATAGGCAATAAGAACAATCATGCCCACCATTAAGATGGGACTCAAAAAAGTCATTACAACGAAGGATTTATTGCGCACTTTCGCCAAATATTCCCGTTTTATTATCAGTGCCAATTTATTCATAGGAGCCTTTACTTTTTACGGTTTGTATAAAGATATCATTGGCCGAAGGTATGGTTTCGAAAAATTCATTGACATTGCCTCGCTTCGATAGATACGCCAATATTTCCCCAGAATCGTTGGTGGGCAACTGAACGGTACAATCGAATTGCTTTTCGATGGGATCATATTTGGAAGAAATGATGTTGAACTTTGGTGACATTTCCTTAAGTAGTAAATCGCCATCGCCAACTTCGAGACCAATATTGAATATATTGTTCTTATAGGCCTTCTTTATCTCGGATAACTTGCCATCCAATATGATTTCAGATTGATGAAGCAACGCGATATATTCGCATAGCTCTTCCACAGATTCCATTCTATGGGTTGAAAATATAATGGAGGTTCCGTTCTCTTTCAGCCTGATGATCTCATCTTTTATTAGATTGGCGTTTATAGGATCGAAGCCGCTAAAGGGCTCATCGAAAATGAGTAATTTGGGTTCGTGCAACACGGTAACGATAAACTGTATCTTCTGCGCCATCCCTTTTGAAAGTTCTTGGACTTTTTTATTCCACCAGTCG
This sequence comes from Maribacter sp., assembly GCA_022865355.1. GTDB lineage: Bacteria > Bacteroidota > Bacteroidia > Flavobacteriales > Flavobacteriaceae > JALHST01. The sequence continues at coordinate 17,953 of JALHST010000150.1, forward strand.
CCTATTTCCAATCGTTCGAACCAAAATTTAAGTCGCTTTTTGGCTTCGTCCTTGCTCAAGCCTTTCAATTGGGCCAGATACAAGGCCTGCTCCCCGACCTTCATGCTTTTATAAAGTCCTCTTTCCTCGGGCAGATAACCGATCAATGAAATATCCTGGGGAAGTAACGCGGAACCATCAAAAAATACCTCTCCGCTATCTGGAAAGGTGATTTGGTTGATTATTCGTATAAGGGTGGTCTTCCCTGCGCCATTCGGACCAAGGAGTCCGTAGATGCTATTTTTAGGTATTTCGAGGGAAATTTTATTGAGGGCAGTGTAATTTCCAAATTGTTTGGTGACCTCCTTAGTGACCAAAATATTATTCATGTAAGCAATTTCCCCAAAGATAGAGAATTGGATCAAAACGTGTTTTGAAAAATTCGGGGATTTTAAAAAGTTGACCAAGTTTTCCGGCCGAAGGACACCCTTAAAGGCGAATCAGGTCTTTTGGCTAAATACCAGTTTGAATTGTCTGGGAATTAATTAGCGCTTTGGTTCTCTCTTTTTCTAAGGCTTCTTTAAACATCGACCTCCATACTTCCTAAATCACCTCGCGTGGCTCGGGGGATTTGGAAATTGAAAGCAATGTTTCCGGGACGATTTCACAAAAACAAATCGCTAAAAAAGCAAAACCCACCCTCAATTGAATTAAGGATGGGAAAAAAATTGCTATGAAAAAGAAAATTAATATTGGTTTCCCAATATTGAATCAAATATACGTTTTTTATTTAAAAACCAAAGTAAATCTCGATTAGGAGAACATATCTTTAACTTTCTCGAAAAAAGATTTATCCGATTTCTCGGGTTTTGGCTCAAAATTCGCATCATCTTTCATGCGTTCAAAAAAATCTTTTTGCTCCTTATTCAGTTCCTTGGGCGTCCAAACATTGACATGAACCAATAAATCGCCGCTACCATACCCATTGATGTTCGAAATTCCTTTGCCGCGCAATCGCAGTATCTTTCCCGATTGGATTCCCGGTTCTAATTTAATTCTTACGCTACCGCCAACGGAATCTATTTCCTTTGATGTTCCCAATACCGCTTCGGAAATACTGATATAAAGATCATAATGAAGGTTGTCCCCTTCACGTTTCAAGGTATCGTGATCTTTCGTTTCTATAGCCACCAATAAATCACCGGGTATGCCATTACCAGGGGCATCGTTTCCTTTGTTGGGTACTTTAAGCTGCATCCCGTCTTCAACGCCGGCAGGAATTTTAATTGAAACGGTTTCCTCGACAATTTTAAGTCCGTGCGCGTCGGAATCACTGGGGCGCCGATCTAGAATCTGTCCACTACCGCCACAAACATTACAAGTTGCCGCAGTTTGCATTCTACCTAAAATCGTGTTGGTAATCTTTGTTACTTGACCGTGACCCCCACAAGTACCGCATGTTTTGTAAGTAACTCCCGCAGCCTGCACTTTTCTCCTGACCTTTATCTTTTTTTCAACGCCATGGGCTACTTCGTCCAAGGTTAGCGTTACCCTGATTCTCAGATTACTCCCTTTTACCCTGCGTTGTCCGCCACTGCTAAAACCACCAAAGCCGCTAAAACTGCCTCCGCCGAAGGCGCCTCCGAAAATATCTCCGAACTGACTGAAAATATCTTCCATGTTCATACCGCCACCGCCAAAGCCACCACCCCCCTCAAAGGCGGCATGACCAAACTGATCATAGCGCGATTTCTTATTGGCATCACTTAATACCTCATAAGCCTCGGCCGCTTTTTTGAACATTGCCTCGGCTTTTGCATCCCCTTGGTTTTTGTCAGGATGGTATTCCAAGGCCTTTTTTCTATAAGCCTTTTTTATCTCGGCGGCAGTAGCGTTCTTGTTTATGCCTAAAATATCATAATAATCTTCTTTCATAAACTTAAATTAGTTGCCTACTACCACTTTCGGATGACGGATAATCTTATCGCCAAGCGTAAAGCCTTTTTCGATAACATCAATAATTTTTCCCTTTAATTTTTTGCTTGGTGCCGGGATTTGGGTAATGGCCTCATGCAATTCGGCATCAAAAACATCACCAGGTTTGACCTCAATCTCTTTCATCCCCTTTGAATTGAGCGTTTCCCTAAATTGTCCTCGAATAAGCTCAACCCCTTTGAAGAGGTCATTTTCCTCATATTTAGATAGCTCTTTAAGTGCCCGATCAAAATCGTCCAACACGGGTAATAAGGAAACAATTACCTCTTGACCTGCAGTCTTAAAAAGTTCCATTCGTTCCTTGGAAGTTCGTTTTTTATAATTTTCAAACTCCGCGAAAAGACGTAAAAACTTATCTTTTTCCTTGGCCAATTCACTACGAAGTTCCCCTTCACGACTTGTTGCGTCCGCATCCCCATCAGGTGCTACTTCACCTTCCAGATTTCCAATATTTTCTTCGGTTTCTGAATATATGTCCTCAAAATCTTCCGTATTTTCTGTGTTGCTCATTTATATTAATGATTTATTTCCTCTCACTTCGATGGCAAAAGTACTGCCAAATCTTTAAAAATGTCAAAATGTCACCCAAGAATATGAAAAAGCACCCTTATTGCAAGGGCGCTTTTCTTGTCGAATTTGATACTATAGATTATTTTAATGAAGTGTATTCTTGAGAGTAAGGAGGTTCAATAGATTCTTCCTCCGGTTGCAATTGATAAATTTCCTCTAATGCCAAACAAATATTCCTATACGTAAAAATAAATCCTTCCTCCTCTATTTTTTTACTGCTTACCCGCTGGCTAGCGAATAAAATATACGACATCTCACCGAGCAGCACTTTCATCACGAATTTAGGAATATTTGGTAAGATCAA
>JALHST010000151.1 GCA_022865355.1 Maribacter sp.
ATTGTATCCAAAGAAGGCTATCATGTGGGCAACATTGTTAACGGAACTTATTATTTGCGAATATGGGGGCGTGGACTATGTAAACTGAACGATGATGATACCTTTGAGGTGGTGCCTGATGGCGCGCGCTTTGCCGATGAGCGCATCTATCTAATACTCCCATATGATGCGTCAAACGTCCTGATAGGCACAAGAACCCAAGGTTTCTTTTTATTTAATGGCAAAGAATTTACCCCCTTTAAAACCGAAATCGATGACACTATTAAAGGGAGACTCTACATGCCCGGGGTAGCGCTAAAGGATGGCCGATTTATTGTGAACTCGTTTAGTGATGGCGCCTATTTGATAGATCATGAAGGAAAGCTCATTCAGAAGTATACCGTTGAGAATGGCCTCCAAGACGGAGCGGTCGATTTTACCTTTGTAGATTCAAGAGGAGTGCTATGGCTAGCTCTCTTCAATGGTATTTCATCGGTAAATCTGAACAATACGTTTACCTACCTCGACAAAAATATGGGGTTGCCTACCAACGTCGTTTTTGCAGTAACGAAGTTCAATGGGACCTTATATCTAAGCACCAATGGTGGCATTTCTTATTTGGACGAAGCAACGAAGCGCATAATGCCCATCGAAGGTACTTTCGGACAAGGAAGTGCGTTTCTGAAAACCAAAGGTCGTCTATATGTAGGTACTGGGGATATGGGATTGATTGAAATTACCGGGAAGACTTTTACCTATGTGCGACAAAGCCAAAACTACGACTTGCGAGCAAGTTCCCAATTGCTGATTTCAAAAATTGACACCAATCGCTTATTCGTACCCCATCAACAAGGCATTACCAGTTTCTATTTTGACAAGGACAAAGATCAATTCGCCTTGGAAACTATTTCTGACGAGGTTACACAAGGTGGCAGCGTTACTTCCCTCTCGGAAACATCGGAGGGTGATCTTTGGATACCTTCTACGGAGGTAGGTAAAGTGAGCTTAATTAAGCCGCATTACAAGAATGGCAAATTAGACTTCAAGGATTCGGAAATTATAAGCTATACCGAAAACGATGGGTTGCCCAAATCACGCATAGGGTTAGCTGACTTTTTAGGCGAAACCCAATTCTACGCCAGCGAAACACGGGATACGTACGTTTTTAACAACACCGAAAATCGTTTCGAGGCCAAGAAATTCTTTTATGATGCCCTTATTGATTGGGACAGACAGGGTAACACTTCTTATGCCGTTGAAGACAGCAATGAAAAAATTTGGTTCAATGCAGGTTCGGGGCCTTTTGTTGCGGAAAAGGATGAAAATGGCAACTATAGTATCAATACTGATACATTTAAAGAGCTGAAAAATAGTATAATATGGGATATTTATACTGAGGAGCCAAAGCCAGATGGGTCTCAAATAGCGTGGTTGTCAGGTCCTGATGGGGTGGTTCGTTATGAAGGAAAACTGGCAAAACCATCAAGTCCTGATTTTAAGGTTACAATCAGGAACTTCTCAATCGCCGGGGATTCGCTCATTTATGCCGGCAATATCGATTTTCCACAAAATTTGGAAATACCCTATAATAAAAACGCCGTAACCTTAGGGTACACTGCCCCCCTTTTTATTGGGCAAAAAGACATTCAGTACAGTACACAGCTGGAAGGATTGGACAAATCCTGGTCTGACTGGACGAAGCAGACTATAAGAGAATACATTAATCTTCCCTATGGCAACTATACCTTTCGGGTAAAAGCGAAGAATGTATATGGTGATGTCAGTGGGGAAAGCGGGATTACTTTTGCAATTGCGACCCCTTGGTACCGAACCTGGTGGGCCTACTTACTATACTCCTTGGCCTTTATTGGTGCTATTTATTTCATTGTACGTGCTAGGACCAAAATACTTTTGGGCCAACAAAAAATATTGGAGGACAAAGTGGCCGATCGTACCCAGGAAGTCAACCAGCGGTTGGGCGAACTCGCTACCCTGAATCATGTAAGCCGGGCCTTGACCCAAAAACTTGAACTCAATGCCCTGATCCAATTGGTGGGTGATGAGATGAAAAAGCTCTTTAAGTCCGATATCACCTACCTGGCCATTTTGGATCCCGATAACAACGTAATCAATTTCCCCTATCAGGATGGTGATGACATGCCGCCCATGAAATATGGCGAAGGGCTTACTTCAAAGATCATCAGAACCGGCGAACCGCTATTGATCAACAAGGACACCGATATCGTAGCAGAATATGATCGTAGTGGCATCGCACAGACCGGGAAACAGGCCATTTCGTATTTAGGAGTCCCCATTCCAGTGGAAGACAAGATCATAGGCGTAATCAGTGTGCAAAGCACTCAGTTGGAAAGTAGGTTCACTGAAGAGGACAAACGCTTATTGAATACGATCGCCATCAATGTGGGTGTGGCCTTACATAATGCCGAACTCTATGAGGAAGCCAAGAACGCCAAGGCCAAGGCCGAAGATGCCAATGAAGCAAAGAGTGCCTTCCTGTCTACGGTTAGCCATGAGCTGCGCACGCCGCTCACTTCGGTACTCGGGTTTGCTAAAATTATCAGAAAGCGCTTGGAGGAGAAGATTTTCCCAGCGGTTACCATTGACGACCAAAAGATAAAACGCACCATGAAACAGGTGAGCGAGAACCTCGATGTGGTCGTTTCAGAAGGGGAACGGCTAACCACCCTGATCAATGACGTACTCGACCTCGCAAAAATAGAGGCCGGAAGAATGGAATGGAATATGAAGCCCATCTTCCTTCAAGACGCCATTAGTCGTGCCATTGCCAGTACGCATAGCCTTTTTGAGGCCAAAGGAATTTCCTTGAAGAAAAATATTCCATCAGACCTTCCATTGATCAGTGCGGATGAGGACAAATTGATCCAGGTGGTGATCAACCTATTGTCGAATGCCGTCAAATTTACCAATAAGGGAAAAGTAACCGTGGAGGCCTATATAGATAATTCCCAGGTCATCGTTGAAATTCAGGATACCGGAATCGGTATTTCGGAGGAGGACAAGCACAAAGTCTTCGAACGTTTCCGCCAGGCGGGTGATACCCTCACCGACAAGCCCAAGGGAACAGGATTGGGCCTTCCCATTTGTCGGGAAATCATTGAACACCATGGCGGCATCATTTGGATGAAGAGTGAACCTGGCGTAGGTAGTACGTTTTTCTTTTCCCTTCCCACCATGGGCGAAGGCATTACGAAACAGCCCATACAACTCGAACGTATTCTAAAAAGTTTGAAGAAGCAAATAAAACATTCCTCACTCAACACTTCCTTAAAAACGGTACCGACCATCTTGGTAGTAGACGACGATACCCCGATACGATCGCTCTTGCGACAAGAGCTGACCGAGGCAGGCTATCAAGTCAAGGAAGCGGCCAATGGCAAAGCCGCGTTGGATATGGTGCGTATGCACAAGCCCGACTTGATCATTTTAGATGTGATGATGCCCGAAATCAATGGCTTCGATGTGGCAGCGGTTTTGAAGAACGATCCCGCTACAATGGATATTCCGATTATAATTTTATCGATCGTACAGGACAAGGAACGTGGTTTTAGGATCGGAGTCGACCGATATCTCACCAAGCCGATCAACACCGAACAACTATTTCATGAAGTCGATGTGTTGCTCGAGCAGGGCGTATCAAAGAAAAAGGTATTGGTAGTCGATGAAGATGCATCCGCAGTTAAAACACTTACCAATGTGCTTACTGCACGTGGCTATAAAGTAATGGAAAGCAATGCTAAGAATTTATTGGAAAAGGCCACCGAATCCCAGCCTGATATCATTATGCTCAATTCAGTCTATAATGGCGACCAACAAATCATCAAAGACCTAAAACTTCAAAAAGGAATGGAAAACGTAATGTTTTTTATTTATGAGTAACCATTCTCGATTTTAATTTAATTGTAACAGATGAAACAAAAACTACTCATCGTAGACGATGAATCCCACATTCGAATGCTTATTGAACAAACTTTGGAAGATCTGGAGGACGACGGGGTTGAATTACTGTTTGCCGAAAATGGGGAACAGGCCCTCGAGGTAATTCAACGGGAAGAACCCAACTTGGTTTTTTTAGACGTGATGATGCCAAAAATGAATGGCATGGAAGTTTGTCATAAAGTTAAAAAAGAATTGAATCTATCGCATGTATACATCATCCTGCTTACCGCAAAAGGTCAAGAAGTCGACCGTCAAAAAGGATTGGATATGGGCGCAGACCGCTATATGACGAAGCCTTTCGATCCCGATGAAATGCTTTCGATCGCCGAGGAAATATTGAATAGATAGGCATGTTCGACACGAAAGATTTCATGGCCCATACCCGGGCATTGCGCAACGTTTTGAAAAGAAACTCGGAAACGTTGGCGCTAATCAATAAGCTGGCCGCCACACTAGCACTTGAAATCTATATTGAGGATAGTGAGGGTACGTCGCTATTAGGCACAAAATTAAACCTCAAAAATAAGCATTCATTATGCGATGCCGAGCTGAATTATGGCGCACTGTATTCACACGATACAAGCGGTGAATTTCTTGCCGAGTTCGTTTCGTTCTTGGTCAAAAAAGAACTGGAAAAGAAAAAAATAGGACAGGAAGTCTTGGGACTCTATCGTGAAATCAATATGATCTATAATTTTAGTGAAATGATTTCGGAAAAAATAGACGATGCGTCTATTGCTGTTACCGCCCTTCAGGAAGCATGTCAAATCATCAATTCGACCCATGGCATATTCTTGGTGTATGAACCCGAAGAAAATCGAGTTATTGAAATGGCCGCCATTGGCGATAATCCCAACAGCGACTACAATATAAGCGATCAAAGCAGTATGCTCAAGGAATTGATCCTACGGGGAACGGCCGCCATCGTCCCTGTTGAAAGAATAAAGTCGAACCCTGCCTTAGGCCATCTTAAGACCGTTATGTACGCCCCTTTAAAAGTGAAACATCGCACCTTGGGAATGATTATACTAGGTCATCAGGATGAAGTAGAATTCACGGCGGCCGAATTGAAATTGTTAACCACAATAGCGCTGCAATCGGCAGCGGCTATAGAAAGTGCCCAATTATATCAAAAAGGGTTGAAAGAGGCCCGGGATCGGGAAGAAGCCATCAAAAAGATACATGAAGTAAGTCAAAAATTCGTACCACATGAGTTTATCAAGTCGTTAGGAAAAGATAAGCTTACTGAAGTCGCCCTGGGGGACCAGGTGGAACGGGAAGTAACAGTGATGTTTACCGATATCCGGGGTTTTACGGCACTCTCCGAGCGACTGGCACCTAAGGAAAACTTTTTGTTCATCAACTCTTTCAATAAACGCATGGGCCCTATCATCAGAAATAATGAAGGATTTATCATGCAATATTTGGGAGATGGGTTTATGGCCATTTTTCCGAATGGTTCACAAAATGCCTTACGGGCTTCCGTAGAAATGCACCTTGCCTTGAAATCGTACAACAAAGAAAGGAGTGCCAAAAAAAGATCCTTGGTTCAAATTGGCATCGGGATGCAAAATGGAAAATTGATCATGGGAATTACCGGCGATGTCGAACGTATGGATGCGGCCATAATATCCGATACGGTGAATACCGCCTCTAGGATCGAAGGACTCTCTAAACATTATGGCACTTCGATTTTGCTCACCGACCTTTGCAAAAACAACCTCAGCCATCCCGAGGAATTTGATTTTAGATATTTAGGACCTGTACAGGTACAGGGAAAAAATAAGCCGATAGATCTATATGAATGCATCAATGGGGATGATCCGGAGCTGCGCAATCATAAATTGGAGACCCTAAGTACCTTTGAACATGGCATGGAACTCTATTTCAATAAAGAATTTGCAATGGCTGCGGTTACCTTTCAACAAATCGTAAAGTTGAATCGGGATGACCATACCGCAAAGCTGTTTTTAAACAGGGCAGCGCATTTGATTACCCAGGAAATCGGGGACGATTGGAAAGGAGTAGAATCAATTACTAAAAAATAACCGAAATAAATACAAAGGTGATGACCGAAGGATACCTATCCCCATTTCATCCCTGACATTGCCGGCAATCCGAACCTTTAGGTCGCGAAAATTGCAGGCGTTTTAGGTTGTTTTGAGGAATTTAAGGATAAAATCTACCGGGACATGATTACAAAACTAGGGGAAAAGCTGACGTATTTATTTTTGAAATACATGCCCGATGCTTTTGTGTTCGCCATACTGCTGACCTTATTGGTCGCCTTTGGTGCCTTCTTTTGGCTCGATACCGCTCCTTTGGATATTATCAAGTCGTGGTATACTGGATTTTTTGACCTACTGGCCTTTGGAATGCAAATCGTACTTATCATTATTACCGGATTCAGCATTGCACTCTCCCCGATTGTTAATAGAGGAATCGATTCGATTACACGCTATATCAACACCCCACGACAGGTTTATTTCTTAGTGGTGTTGATCGGAATACTGCTTTCTATGATCAGCTTTGGTTGGTGCGTCATTACGGCCGTTTTGGCAAGGGAACTGGCACTTCGCGTAAAAGGGATCAACTACCCATTTTTAATCGCCTGCGTCTACTTTTCATTAAACAGCTGGGTCCTTGGACTCTCAAGCTCCATTCCCCTTTTGCTCAATACCGAAAAAAATTATTTGATAGAAGCCGATATCCTTTCCCAAGTGATACCTACCTCGCTCACCCTCGGTTCTACACTCAATATGGCCATGATGGTCGTAATGATTCTGGGCGCCCCCATTTTGATGGCACTGTTGATTCCGAAGGAAAAGAAGCCTAGGGAATTGAATAATATGCTAGTCAAAGGCGAAAGTGACGAAGGTATTTCGATCAATGAGGAAGCAGCAAGTTATCAACTTCCGTTTAGGGCGCTTTCGGATCGATTTAATAATAGTCGCTTACTTCAAGCAACTATTGTGATCATGGGCTTGGCTTACATTGTCTATCATTTTAGCACCAAAGGCGTGGATCTGAACTTTAATATCATGATCTTTATTTTTTTGATACTGGGCATGGCATTGCACCAAACCCCCATACGCTATGTGATTGCCATGAAAAGGGCTTCCAGTAATGTTTCCGGGGTTTTATTCCAGTATCCCTTTTACGCGGGGATCATGGGTATAATGATCTACACCGGATTGGGGGAAAAGTTGGCCCAACTTTTAGCTTCCGTGGCCACCTTGAATTCCTATCCATTTTTTGCCTATCTGGCCGGAGGCATCGTGAATTTTGCAATCCCATCCGCCGGTGGCGAATTTGCCGTGGTAGGGCCCAGCATCATTCATGCCGTTAAGGAAATAGGGGTCGGACTCCCCGACGCACAAGTTGCGGCTATGATTGCGCGTGCCTCCATGGCCGTTGCCTATGGCGAAAGTCTCACCAATATGTTGCAACCTTTTTATCTGTTATTGGTATTGCCTATCATGACCAAGGGGGTCAATATTCAAACTCGTGACGTGATGGGCTATTTGGTGATTCCGTTTTTGATGTTCTTCATAATCCAGTCTATACTTGTGGTTTGGATGCCCCTTAATTAAACATCCCTATAAAATGTCAGACCATTTTTAAACGGATCATAAAAGGCAAACTCTTTGGTACCCCAGGCCGTCTCCCGTAAAAGCGTATAGGTGTGAAAGACATCGTTTTCTGAATATTCATCATACAACGCTTCGATATTCTCTGTAACGATGCGCAGCATGGGTCTGTCAACGGCAGTTTCCCATTCTGTATCATCATGCCATTGTAAGTGTATTTCGATGCCATCGCGAAGTATGCCGGCATATTTTGGATTTTTGGCATCATCGGCGAAAGCGATCTTGAATCCCAAACGGTTTACATAAAAATCCAAGGCTTCCACTACATCCCAGACAGGGAGTACGGGATGTATTTGATGTAAAAATCCTTTTTTATCCATACCTAAATGTAAGGGTTTATCCCTAAATTGTCATTCCATTCAAAAGAGAAAGTATATGTCGTTTAAACGCCTTCCTTGTTTTCTTATACTAATCATATCGGCCATGACCCAGGCGCAAATCACTTCGGTGATGACATATAACATCAAATATGATAACGTAAATGACACCGTCAATAACTGGAACGACCGAAAAGTAGCGATGGTCGGACTTTTAAAAAAATACCATCCCTCGTTCATCGGTCTACAGGAGGCGTTATTCAATCAATTGACCTATTTGGTCGAGGCCTTACCCGATTATCGAACTATTGGGGTCGGTAGGGAAGACGGAAAACAAAAAGGTGAATTCTCTCCGATCCTTTACGACACCAAAATGTATGACCTAGTCCAGGGCAATACATTTTGGCTATCCAAAACCCCAGAAAAAATTTCCGTGGGATGGGATGCCGCTTTGGAACGTATCTGCACCTACGGACTTTTTGAAGACAAACAAACTAAAAAGAAGCTTTGGGTCTTTAATACCCATTTTGATCACATCGGGGTGCTGGCTAGAACAGAATCGGCACAACTTATTTTGAAAAAAATAAAAGAAATCAATGCTGAGAATTATCCCGTGGTCCTCATGGGCGATTTTAATCTCACCCCAGAGAAGGAACCCATACGATTGATAAAAAAGGTGCTAAAAGACGGATTAGACATCTCAAAAACGCCTTTTCAAGGCCCTAAAGGCAGTTTTAATGATTTTAATAGTGAAGCGCCTATTGAAAGACGCATCGATTACATTTTTGTAAACGAATTTAGCGTTGAAAGGTATGTTCATATTGATGAGCGCATGGCTAATGGGAAACATATTTCAGATCATCTGCCTGTATTGGCTGTTATTAAGTAAATGAAAAAAGTCAAGGATAACTTTTCGGTACAATCAGGTGCCTATAAAAAATTCAGGCCAACCTATCCTCAGGCGCTATATGATATGTTGGTATCCATTTGCCCGGTTAGGGATACCTGTTGGGACTGTGGGACCGGAAACGGGCAGGTAGCGGTTGCCCTTTCTGACTATTTTAAAAAAGTCTATGCCACCGATATCAGCGAAAATCAAATTGCCTACGCCCCAAAAAAGGAAAACCTAGTGTACAAGGTAGAACGAGCGGAAGCCACCCACTTTTCAAACGATCAATTTGATCTGATAACCGTAGCGCAAGCCGTTCATTGGTTCGATATTCCCGCCTTCAACAAAGAGGTAAAACGGGTTTCGAAAAATGGCGGCGTTCTTGCTATTTGGGGATATGGGCTACTACAGATCGAAGCAACAATCGATAGGCTGATATATCGATTTTACGTCGATATTGTAGGTCCCTACTGGGATATCGAACGCAAAATCATAGAAGACGGATATAGGAACATTCCTTTTGGTTTTAAAGAAATAAATGTGAATCAACAATTCCAAATTGCAACAAAATGGACACTTGATCAACTGGAGGGCTATTTGACTTCTTGGTCAAGTGTCCAAAAGTATATACTTGATAAGAAGGAAAATCCGGTACCCTGGATCATACAAAGGTTGACGCCCTATTGGAAGCACAATGAATCGAAGATCGTTCGCTTTCCGATTTTTATGCGTGTTGGCGTCATCGAAAAATAAAACTTTATGTACATACCCGCCCATTACAAAAATGAAGACCTAGCGCAGATCAAAGATTTTTTGATCAAGAATAGCTTTGCCATCCTCATCAGCCAACTTGATGGCCGACCCTGGGCCACACATATCCCCTTGGAACTGGAATTGGATGAAAACGGCAAGGATGTCCTGGTAGGCCATATCTCAAAGGCCAATTCGCAATGGAAAGGATTTTCCGGGAACCAGGAAGTACTATGTATTTTTAATGGCCCTCACGCCTATGTTTCTTCTTCTTGGTATGTCGAAGAGGAGGTCCCTACCTGGAATTATATCGCGGTACATGTTTATGGGAAATTGAAAGTATTGGGCGAAGAATCTGTAATGGCCTCCCTGCATCGACTGGTCGACAAATATGAGGTGCATTCCAAACAACCGGTTTCATTACATACTATGTCGGCCAAAACCCTGAAACAAGTACGGGGAATAGTCGGATTCCAAATTGAAATAACCGATATACAAGCCGCCTACAAGCTCTCTCAAACGCGAGTGGACGATCATGCAAAAATCATAAGGGAATTGGAAGAACGCGAAGACCCAGGGAGTCAAGAAATCGCGCAAACTATGAAAAATGGTAAGTCCTAAGTCAATTGTCTTATACAATAATATTATACTTATTTAATCAATCCTTCTGCAAAGTTGCTCCATGACCCAATTGGTACGAGCCCCTGAAATGCCCGTACTGGGACATTTTCCATGGCCTCGTAGTTCATCGACAATCGTTTTGATGAGAGACATCTGTATGTGTTTTGAAATGTTAAAATTAAAGACTTCCGCTGGTCGGCCATCAACCTGCAAACGCACATGGTGATCACCAAAAAAAGGAAAGGTGATTTGACCATTACTACCAATGATGGAAGTTAGCTCCATATCAGCAGTTGTCGCCGTATTAAAGGCCCATACCCCTTGTCCCAAAATACCGTTCCCAAATCGAAATGTACCCAAGGTAATATCCTCGGCCGGATAGACCGCGGACTGATTTGCAGCGAAACCTCGGGCCTCGATAATGGGCCCGAAAAGAAAGTCCATTACATCTAGTTGATGCGAGGCGAGGTCATAAAAGTAGCCTCCACCTGCTATTTCCGGATGAATACGCCAATTCTTCAAATCCTGTCCCGCCCCTACGATATCGGGCTTTAATGGTTTTTGCAATTGAATGCGTACAAATCGCACGTCCCCAATGGCACCTGTATCTAAAAGTTCCTTGATCTTTAAAATACTGGGAAGTGCCCTGCGGTAATAGGCCACGAATAAGGAAACGTTGGCCTTCTCACAGGCCGAGACCATTGAAAGGCATTCCGTATGATTGCGAGCCATAGGCTTTTCAACATACACTGGTTTTCCGGCAGCTGCAGCCTTTAAGGTATATATTTCATGGGCATCGGGCGGGGTAGCAATATAAATGGCATTTATTTCGGGATCGGCAATCAAGGCATCGGCCGTATCGTACCATTTGGGAATGTTATGCCTTTTTGCAAAGTCCTTTGCCTTTTCGGCACTTCTTCGCATGACGGCTACGATGGTCGAGTTCGGGACCTGTTGCAGGGCGGGCCCACTTTTTACCTCACAAACATTACCTACTCCTATGATTCCCCAACGTATATTTTCCATTTTTTTTACTTCCATGGCCCTAGCTGCATAACTTACAAGGCGCGGTAAGCCCGTAAAATAGTTTCAATTTTCAAATTGGTTTCCTGACTGATGAACTTTCTTTCCGGACGGGCGTCCAGCCATTGCAAGGTGCGTTTTATACCCTCCGAAAAGGGAATGGTAGCTTTAAAACCGGGGACGAAAGTTTTTATCTTGGTGTTGTCGAACAAGACGCTCTCGGCTTTATCGGCCAAGAGGGTGCCCTTGAACGAGGGTTCGATTTTACAAATGAAATCGGAAGCAATATGGACCACTTTGGCCTCGCAGCCCAGACTGGTAGCCAATATTTGATAGATCATATTCCAGCTTAAAATTTCGTCAGAGGTGATATGAAAGGCATGGCCTATCGCTGGCCATAGGCCCAGCAAGCCAATG
>JALHST010000152.1 GCA_022865355.1 Maribacter sp.
AAAAACTGGGGTGAAAAGCCTGTGCCGCCTTTTTCGCGGTGAGCCTGCCCGTGGCATTCTGGCCCCTACTCTAAAAATAGCTACCAGACCTATTCCCTACACCCTGTCCTGAAAGAAGTTAATTACCTTAGTTATAGATGTAATCTGCTTTAATTCGAATCATAATAGGGGTTATTCTGAAGGGTATCATCCAATAGCATTATAATAAGTTCGGTCTCTTTTATTATTTCGTTGGCATACTGCAATAAAAGACTATTTTGAATGAGTATGCCAGCAATCGCATTTTGGTATTCGCGATCATTGAGCAATCCTTTATAATCCGATTTCACAACTTCCTTTTTTAATTGAGCGAAACCCGGTTTGTATTCGGAAGGAATATCAATAATATCTAGCAGTGTAATATATTTTCTCAAAATCGGCCTTTGCTTCTCCAGCACATAATTTTCCAGCAAGGCCTCCTGTTTCTGAAATTTCTTGACTATACTGGGATATGCCGTCAACCGATACTTCAGACTGTCATTGCTGATCAATTCCAATTTTTCGGAACTTAAAACCGAGGTTAGGGAACCATCAACAACATCTGTCAACGAATAGGACGTATACGTTATGGTATTTTGCATTTGTTCCGAGGATTGCAACGCATCCTTCCCTATATAGGTTAAACCTTTTGCCAAGGTGTCCATCAATTGGGGTAGCCAGATGGTAGTACGATCCAAGTTTGCTTTATTAACGCGGAAATCCTTTTGAAGCGCCATAAGAATTTGGTATTCCTTTAACCGTTCCTTCTTGAGTTCGTTCCAATTATTTATCTGTAATGCAATCAATATCCCAATGACCACGAGTACTATTTCGCCAAGGGCATAAAACATGTATTTGCTTACCTTGTTTTCAGTCAGCAATCTTTGGCGGATTTTACGAAAGAAGTTGATCATTTTGAAGAAGTTGGTTGTTCTTCCTAAGATACTGAATAATTATAGATGGCAAGAAAGACATTTGAATCCACTGTGTTCCTTTATAATGATGTTCCAATGCAGATAGCAAGTAGGTTGGTAGGACATTCTAATATGAAGATAACCCAAGAGTATTGGAAAATGGTCCAGAAAAGGGTAAGTGAGGAAATGGTATGGATTTCTAGGAAACTTGGATAACGCCCTTGATAAAATGAGTTTCAATTCATTGTAGCGTTTGTTGGGGGTTGTATCTAATTGATCAATTGTGCGCTCAGATTTCTCTTTCCAGAAGATTCACGATTTCTTCTATTTTTTTAATTAATTGTTCACCTTCCTTGATTATGATCCCCCTCAAGAACCTGCTTTGATACAACCTATTACTCAATTCCAACTTATTGGTGACTGATATGCCGTCTTCTTTTGGAAATTGGGTTCTTATTCTGATATAGGGCGAGAGGTAATCATCTAAATTTCTTCGGACCTCCATGAACTCCAATTCGTTTTCTTGTAGGTCCTTTACGTACCCTGACCAATTTCTCAACATCCGCCTTAAATCAGTATTCTCAATATAACGATAACTATCAGTAGTTGATATCGAATTGATCATCCCTTCAGAGGGAAGGAAATTATCCATGCGATAATTAATTAAAATCTTATTTTCATCACCTGGGAACCGCATGGATTTCAACTCATGGAGCATAGAATCCATTTGACTTATTAAACCCTTATTACTATCAACATTTCTTCTCAGTAGTTCCAGATTAACTTGGAACTCAGCTAATAATTCATGAACAACATAATCTCTTTCTGATCTTTCTTTCCTATTCTCATTCCAGGTATTGATCTGCAAGGCAATCAATATCCCAATGACCACTAGCACGATTTCACCGATAGCATACCTCACATACTTTAATGGCTGGTTATCGTCTGCGAGTTTTTTGCGGATTTTACGGAAGAAGTTTATCATTGACAGGAGGTGCTTGGTCGTTTAATCGCCCAAATATATATTCACATCTTTCATCAGCGCATCTGTTGGACCGATCAAATTCTGATCAAAGTCAATTACTGATGATTTCCATGCTCGGCGATTATAAATCCAGTTAATAAATTCTTGATTATTTTGAAGGCCACTGTAGTTATTGGGCACTGCATATTGGGCTCGATATGTCCTGAAATATTTATCTAACATGGATTGTGATACACTATAACGTTGCATAGCAACATCTCTTGTTAAATTAACGACGCTTGGATAGGTCATTTCGAATAATTGCATGATCTGCATCCTTAGTGATTCCGATTGTATTATGTCAAAACCAGTAGACTTGAGTCTTTCATATGCAGACGTGGAAAGGGTAATCTGTTCAAGATATATCAATTTTCTAAAGTGAAAAGCTAACGAATCATTGTATGGCTTTTTATTTTCCAGGTGATCTAAAATCAAGTCAATACTCTTGATTATATCTTTTTGCGAATCAATGTTTCCGTTAAAAACCTCAATATTTGAATTGAGATTTAAATTTAACTCCCTTAGCAATTCCATTTCAAGTTTGGAGGTCTTTCTTTGCTCATTCCAGTTATTGATACTCAAAGCGATCAAAATACCAAGGACCACTAATACAATCTCCCCAATGGCATATTTTAGGTAATTCGTAGTTTTGCCTTCTGCTAATAGTTTTCTACGAATGTTTCTAAAGAGTTTTATCATTGCGCATTCTCGTTTTATTTATCGTAAGTCTTTGTCCTCAATGAGTAAATAGCCGTTTACGGCAGTACTAAATTTCATTCGACAATCTTTGACTTCCAGCGTAATTAATTGATTTCCTTTTATGCGATCGGTAAATGAATTGGCTGTGATCTCACCAGGTTGCAGTTCTATTCGATGCTTTGTGTCGTCTGTCCAGGTTATAAAAACCGTTGAAGCACTTGTATTGAAAAAAGGGTATAATGTTTCTAGATTTAACCGCTGGAGACTTTGAATAGTATTGATCTCACAATCATATGATTCAAATGGTTGAAGTCCATTTTTGGTCATTTCTTGTTGTAATTCTAATTGGGAATAATGATTCCTAATTTTTTTTATTTGAGCAATTAGCACGATGCAGGTTGTTCTAATCCCCGACATATTTCTCAAAGATTCAATATATCGAGTTTTATGTTCTTTAAGGAAGTTTTTATATATGGGATTGGTTAATTGGAATTCTAGTCGTTGTAAAAAGGCTTTTGAATCTATCGTATCCAACGCTTTATCGCCATACCATGGCTCATGTAAGACCAAGTATTTTACATATTCAAGTGTTATATCATCTAAATCCTTTTCGGATGCTTTGTACCTTATAAATAGATTGTTGAACTTTTTTAACTGGGGGATAAGGATTTTATATTGCGCAGGAAATTGATCCTGTTTGTTTATCATCACCTCAATATCGTCATAAATGACATCTAATTTGTTGGTGGAAATCAACGAAAAATAGTCCTTGTTCAATTTGTAATTTTCTTTAGGGACCAGGTCATTCATTAAATTGAAGTACTGTTCCATATAAGTGGCACCCCAGTATAATTCATAATTTGACTCTTCAATATTATAACGCAATTCTTTTTCTAGGGCTTCAATTAAATTTTCAAAAGCCAAATTTTGGTTTCGGGTATCATTCCAAATATTTAACCGAAGGGCCACTAATATTCCAATCACCACAAGCACAATTTCTCCAATGGAATATTTTAGGTAATTGGCAGTTTTGCCTTCCTTGAAAAGGGTTTTACGAATGTGGCGAAATAGTTTGGTCATTAATTGGGTTTGGCTATTTAGTGTTGCTTAAATCGGTAAGCCTTATGATTTCATCAATGGTGTTTTGAATTACTCCTAATTCAGTATCATAGGTAAGAATATCTGATAAGCTTTCTTTTCTTCTCTGGATCAAATGTTCAAATTCGATAGATTTAAGCGCTTCAAGATCGCTTTTAGGATTCCTTAGATTACAATCAAAAGTAAAATGTTTGCTTAAATAGGGTTCAATAAAATTTATTTCGATATAAAATGCGGTTAATTCCTCTTCCAGATAATCATTAACGACATCTTGCCAAGACACCACTAATTTTCGTAGATGCTCATTCCGAATGGTTTCAAAAGAGGAGGTATTAATCAATGAATTAATGGTTCCTTCCGAAGGATTAAAAGTATAGCGATAGGTTGTATTAAAAAGGTGAACCGACAAAGAATCAAGATTGACCGTTTCTAAATCTATAGGAAATTGATTTATAATTTTATCACAGGCATTAAAAGCCTTTTTGTGAAAATTAACAACTGTTTCTAGCTGTTTTTTGTTTTCTAAGAATTCTTGATGAATTTCATTTAACAATACCTTCTCCCTTGCTCGTGTTTTAGAAATTTCGTTCCAATTATTAATCTGTAAGGCAATCAAAATACCTATCACAACAAGAACGATTTCCCCAATGGCATACCTCATGTATTTTAAAGGCTTGTTATCATCGGCGAGTTTCTTGCGGATTTTTCTGAAGAATTTTATCATAACTATTAAGTATTCCCCTCTCGGGAGGGGCTAGGGGTGGGTTTTACGTTTTTAATATGTGCTTTTAGGACTTCCAAAATGAAAGGTAGATTATTTTTTACTTCATAATCGGAGAACCTGATTACGGTTATCCCTAAAGACTCCAACCGGGCTTGTCTTCGCCTATCCTTTTCTTCTATTCCTTCCTCAAAATGTATCGAACCATCAACCTCAATTGCAAGCTGTAGGTCCTTGCAGTAAAAATCTACGATGTACCGGTCAATTGGAACTTGCCTACTGAACCTAACCCCTAGCCTTTTTCCCTTTATCTCTCGCCATAGTGCTATTTCCCCTAAAGTCATAGTATTGCGGAGTTTTTTGGCCAGCGCAATTAAATGTAGATTGTAAGGTATAATTTTTCTCATCGAAGTACCCACCCCTTAGTCCCCTCCCAAGAGGGGAAGAATTCGTTTTTAGTTTTTAAATCTGGTACATCGAGTAATTGTGTAACATAAAAGAGAATTTCGCCAAGGGCATATTTTAAATAGGTACTGGTCTTACCTTCTGCAAGTAGGTTTTGATGGATTTTATTGAAGAAGTTGATCATAGATTGGTACTAGTTGATTGTTCTTTCTAAAGTAATGAATTATTGTATATGGCGAGATAGACCTTTGCATCACTTAGTTGCTTTATAAAGATGTGCCAACTGAAATAATCGTCCTACGTACCTCACCGACCCAATGCAAATTTGGCTGTTCAAGCAAGATCGTTGTGGTGGATCTGGCTTTTGAAATTGATACCTTTGGCTTTCTAGGATACAAGTCGGGTTGCGCGATTATGTAAGCACTTGTCAGAGACAAGCGCTAGCGGGGGGTCTTATCTCCAAAATAGGGGCCATTTTCGATCATAATGCCTCTTAATACGGTAGTTTCATCTGATAAATCATCGATTTTAACCTATATGTATGCCCTAAGTGCTAATTCTTAGTAAATTGGTAGGTTCGGTTGCGACCCCAAATTTGTTGGCATCGCTATAAAAAGGGGATGCCAATGCCATATGGCCTTTTACCGGTTAATTTGATTAGA
>JALHST010000018.1 GCA_022865355.1 Maribacter sp.
GACATCGTGGGAACTCCCAAAGATGTGACCTTTACCTTTAATTCATTAACAGGGAGGCTGTCTAAATTGAAAGGAGTAGCGGGTAAATTCTTCCAATCAAGTACTTTGGTGGCTAAGGGCTTCTTTAGCTTATAAGGTATTCCAATATCAAATGCTTTCGCGGGCAGCTTTGCCCAATCGAATTTTATTGAAGGTAGGGCCTTGATTTTGGCAGCATCCTGGGTGGTAAATGTTAAAGTGTCGGGCTCTGAAAATTCAAAACTTTTGGTGTTAGGTTGCCTATATTCGTTTTCCAAGATGGGAAATGGTGGCGCCT
Source organism: Maribacter sp. (assembly GCA_022865355.1). Taxonomy (GTDB): domain Bacteria; phylum Bacteroidota; class Bacteroidia; order Flavobacteriales; family Flavobacteriaceae; genus JALHST01. Next base: position 317 of record JALHST010000018.1, read on the forward strand.
GCATCCTATTCGTACAGGCACAAAAAAAATAGAGTACAGCAAGCAGAAGTAATCTAAAGTATTTTGAAGAAATTGGTTGGTTCATTTTTGTTTCGTTGATGTGCTGTAAAATAACAATAAATTTGGCATTTTTCGCTGCTTTAACATGCAATCGCTTCGTAAAGTATCTTTGAAATCGTCAATTTAATCAATAATTAATAGTTCTCTTTTACATAATTGGTAATCGTATGATAAATTCAGTCCCTGCCCCTTCCTCTGAAACAACGTTCAATTCCCCGCCATGCGCCTTTACGATATCGTATGACAACGATAATCCCAGACCCGTACCCTGGCCAGTGGGTTTGGTCGTAAAAAACGGTTGGAAAATCTTGTCTTTTACTTTTTCGGGAATACCATTGCCGTTATCCTTGACTGAAATTTCTACTTTGTTCCCAATTTTACGCGTGGTCACGGTGACTGCAGGTTCATGGTCTGTTTGCGCGATTGTTTTCCGTTCATTTACGGCATAGAATGCATTCGTGATCAAATTCAAAATAACCCTTCCAATATCCTGGGGAACGACATTTACGTTTCCGATGCTCGTATCGAAATCGGTGTTCAGGGTTGCATTGAAACTCTTGTCTTTCGCCCTAAGACCGTGATACGCTAAACGCAAGTATTCGTCGCAGAGCGCATTCATGTCGGTAGGTTCTTTGACACCAATGCTGCTGCGGCTGTGCTGCAGCATGCCTTTGACGATCGCATCGGCCCGTTTGCCATGATGATAAATCTTTTCGAGGTTTTGTTTGATATCATCGGCAATGGCAAATGCTTCTTCTTTATCTCCTTTTTCAAATTCTTCCTTCATCTCATCGATCAGTTCATTGCTCACTTCCGAGAAATTGTTGACGAAATTGAGGGGGTTCTGGATCTCGTGGGCGATTCCGGCGGTGAGCTCCCCAAGGGATGCCATTTTTTCGGATTGGATGAGTTGGGATTGGGTAGCTTTCAATTCTTCCAACGATTTGCTCAGGGCCTGGTTCGCTTCTTCGATCGATTTACGCTTTTGTTCCAATTCCTCTATGGTCTCCTCTAAAAGAATGGCCGTGGTACGTTTTACCTTTTCGGTACGCTCCAATTTGAATTCGGATATCATCAGGTCGTTCTCGGCACTCTTTATTGCTTTGAGCAAGGAGGTCTTTTCTTCTTCCGAAAACGTATCGGTCTGTTGAATTAAATCGAATATCTTTTGAAGGTGTTGGTTCATTTACTTTTCCTTTAGGGCTAAAACACAACAGGTATTATTATGAAATTCATGTTTTCCCGTCTTTGATTTTCCAAATTCGCCATAACTGAAAAAACCTGCCATCGGGGCGTCCCAAACCTGTCGAACCTGTTCAATTTCTTCTTTCATCAATATCCCGAATGACAAGTGTCGACTGATACAGGAGAACATAATTAAGGCATCTGCCTGGGGCTGTTTTTCATTTCTTAATTCTTGACACTCTTCCACCACTTTTTCTATGGCATCGAAATCTGGGGGCAATGAAAACCGAACTTTGGAACCCTGTGGAACGTTACCTGCGCAGATGAGGGAGCGGTCTTGCCGGTTCGCAAACATGGCAGTGCGCATTACTGGGGCTACATTCTCACGTTCCATTTGTAGGGGATAATAAGCACCGATTTGAGTCACTATTTCTTTCCCTGCGTCAAAATCAACCTCCAAGCCCAAATATTTCATGATCATATCTAGGGCCGGTTTATCGTCAATAGTATACACTATGTTGGCCTCACTTTTGGTTATGGTTTTTGTAGTGCCGATTGCTTTCCAGCCACAGGTGGCGATGCCATTGATTTCAACCTTATCTTCGTCGATAATGAGTGCCAACAATCCCTTGTCGCTGCTTTGGGAATTCGTAAATACCAAGGGGCCTTCCAGAAGCAGGTCGTCTCCGGCCATTCCCCCAAAAATGGCAACGTCCTTGCCAAAGCCTTGGGTTATTCCTTCGACAATATGCTCACCGTCATTGCTCAACCAACCCGAAACGATGATGAATGCGGGACGAGCAAACGCCCTTTTCCCTTCAGTACCAAGCTGAACGGCATTTTCAAACGTAGAATGTTCGCCGGTTTCAAGAAATTTTAACTTGAAGTATTTGCGAGGCATATCCAGCAAGAGAACAACGATACTGCCCGCTTCTATTTCGCCGTCTATAAATTCCCCGGAAGTGGTGGCGCCAAATAGGGCGATGTCTGCTTGGTCAAACAATTCACAAATCGCATCCCGGTCTTGTTTTATCGACAGAAAAACGATGGCCAAAGTAGGTTTGAATCCGTCGGATAAGCTTGCACTAAAATCAACTTTTATTTCATCAAGTGTTTTACCTTTTAATGTTTTTGCCCGCATGTAGGTTTTTTTAATTAAAACAGTTATACCATTACTTCACTAATTTGGACAATGGGTTCGATATTCGTGAAATTCGGAAGGTCTGCCTGAAACGTTGGCGCTGCTGCGCCAAATGCCTCGCCAAATTCCTCGATTGAATCAAAAAAGAGATTGGCTATTGATACATAGGTGGCGGGAGAACCTGGTGCTCCCCCTCCCAAGCCTTTATCATAGCTCGCCCCTTTTAAGGCGGTACCCAAAGTTTTTGAAACAAGAGGCACATGGGTGCCTATGTAATAGTCCATATCAAATTTTTTTCCATCTGCATTGGGATAAAAAACGCTTACTTTGATCATTCCTTTTTTCATAATAGGTAGTTTTTGTTCGTATTAAAAATTCATGTTTACTTTTCCTTTAATGCCACCCAACTCACCGTGGTGCCATGAAATTCAGGCCGGCTATCATCCAGTTTTCCAAATTCTCCTAGGGAGAAAAAGCCAATCATCGGCGTATTCCAGGTTGCGGCCAACCCGCCTAGCTCCTCTGGTAGCATTGGTCCCAATGACAACTGTCTTCCTACACAAGAAAAGACAATCATAGCGTCAGCGTCTGGCAATTCGTTTTCCTTTATTTCCCTGGTGCTTTCAATCACGGTATCAATTACATCCAGGTCTGGTGGCAGCGAAAAACGAAACAATGCACCTTCTGCAACAGGACCCCCAACCATTACAGATTGGTCTGCCGTATTCCAAAGTAAAGTAGGCCGCATGACCGCATTTCCTGACTTGAGTTGAACCTGCAAGGGATAATTGTCGTTAATCGGGACTATTCCTTCAGGTTTTTCTGTAAATACAATTTCTTTTCCCAGGAATTTTTTAAGAACATCCATCGCAGGCTCATGGTCTATCGTATAGATCCAAGATCCTACACTTTTGGTAATTCTTTTAACAGTTCCAACAGGTTTCCATCCGGAAACGGCAATTCCCTTTACATCAACCTTGTCCTCATCGAGGATAAGTGCTATTAAACCGCTGCTACTTCTTTGGTGATTGGAAAATACTGTTCCAGTAAAATTTTTAGTTTCACCCGCCATGCCTCCGATAACGGTAACATCAGCACCTGCTTTGTCCAATAATCCGTTTATGATATCTTCACCAGGAATTTTATAATCAGCTGTGGTAATGATAAAAGCTGGATTTTTAAATGTAGTTGCTCCAAACATTCCCACCTTACAAGCGGCATCATAAACCGAATCAGATTGAAAATCGTTTAAAACAATTTTAAAATTGTCCGGGTTTATATCCAATAATAATACTACGATATCATAAGGTTCTATACCCGCTTCGGTAAATTTATCTACAGTGCTTGCTCCAAATATGGTAATTCCTTCGGCATCCAGGACTGAAGAAACAGGATCAATCTCATCTACATCCGTTAAAAATACAAAAGCCATTGTTGGTTTGTATCCGTCTGAAAGACATTCACTTAATGCGCCTTTAATTTCTCTGGTTGATTTCCCTTTGATTGATTTCGCCTTCATCTGTATTATTTATTTTTCTTTTAAAGCAACCGTACAGGTGGTCAAGTTATGCATTTCCAAATTACCTCCGGTCGCCCTTCCCAATTCGGCATTCGAAAACATGCCGGCCATGGGTACCTTCCACACGTTTTTGATGCCTTTGATTTCCTGTGGCATTAAGGGCCCCAATGAAAGAATTCTACCCGCACAACTAAAGACGACCAGGGCATCTGCTTCGGGCATTTCTGTTTCTTTCAATTTTTCAACCCCTTTCACCACCTTTTCCATCACGTCAAAGTCGGGAGGTAACGAGAATCGCACTTTTGAACCTTGGGGTACGGTTCCACTGGTATAAAATGAATGGTCAGACCAATCAACTACTAAGGCGGGACGCATTACCGAATCACCTTTTTTTCGTTGTAATTGCAATGGAAAATTAGCGGCTAATTCAATCAGTAGATCTTGGTTATCAGGAGTTATATTTTCCAAACCGCCAAATTTGGTCGTAATATCGAGTACAGGTGTATCATCAACCGTAAATACATGGTTGCCTTCACTTTTTGTTACGGTTTTTTCGGTACCAACGGCTTTCCAGCCACAAGTGGCAATGCCTTTTACCGCTACTTTTGATTCATCCAATGCTAAACAAACAATGCCATAGTCGCTTTCGTTCCCATTTGTAAAAACAAAGTTTTGGGTAAAAGAATAATCATCGCCTGCACCTCCGCCAAATGCATTTACCTGAGGTCCGATAACATCTTCAAAACCATGCAATATTTCCTCACCATCAGTTTCGGCCCCACTAATGCCCATAATAAACGCCGGATCGCTAAAATGATGCTTTGCTTTTACGGCAATGTCTTTGGCCACTTCCCGATAATTTTTTTTCGGATAGTTCTTAAAATAAATCTGAAAATAGTCCTTTTTCATATCGAGCAACAGAATGGCTGCAGAACCTTTTTCGGTTTCTTCATCAATAAACTCGCCGTTGGTGGTACAGCCGAAGATCGTTATGCCTTCGGCATCCAATAGTTGGCTGATGGCTCTTCTATCCATGCTTACCGAAATAAAAACGATGGCCAATGTGGGTTGAAAGCCATCGGCCATACTTTTTGCTAATTCCGCTTTGATGGCTGCAGTTGATTTTCCTTTGATCGATTTCGCGTTCATTTTAATTCAATTGTTATTTTGGTAGATATGTCTTAAATGTTGTTCATTCTCTTTTATTCGTTTTTTGCTTCATTCCGATAGTTAACGGGACCCCCCCTACTAAGACTATACCGGTAAAGTTATCGTAAATCCCGTTCCTTTATTTTCCATTGTCTCCACTGTCAACTCCCCCCCATGCGCCTTTACGATATCGTACGATAGGGATAATCCCAACCCTGTCCCTTGCCCTGTAGGCTTGGTGGTAAAAAAGGGCTGAAAAATCTTATCCAATACTTTTTGAGGAATGCCGTCGCCGTTATCCCTGACACTGATCGTGATCTGGCTTTTATCCTTTTTGGTGCTTACCCAAACGGTAGGTTCATATTTATCCTCCGAAGCTTTAGCGAAGGCGGATTTTTCATTTACCACGTAAAACGCATTGGTAATCAAATTCAGGATCACCCTTCCGATATCCTGCGGCACAACGTTTATATTTCCAATACTTTTATCAAAATCGGTTTTCAAGGTAGCATTGAAGGTTTTGTCCTTGGCCCGCAGCCCGTGATAGGCCAGACGCAAATATTCATCGGCAAGGACATTGATATCCGTAGGTTCTTTTTGCCCGCTACTGGCCCTACTGTGCTGTAACATGCCTTTTACAATGGCATCGGCACGCTTGCCGTGAAAAAGTATTTTTTCCTCGTTATCGGCAATGTCGTTTGCCAGGGATTTCACTTCATCTAAATTGCCATTTTTAATTTCTTCTGTCATTTCGGCCAATAATTCCTTATTCACTTCAGAGAAGTTATTTACAAAGTTCAAGGGGTTCTGGATCTCATGGGCGATGCCGGCGGTTAGCTCTCCAAGCGACGCCATTTTTTCGGATTGCACGAGTTGGGATTGGGTAGCTTTTAAGTCTTCGACCGATTTGTTCAGCTGTGCCGTTCGGTGTTTTACTTTTTCTTCCAAAATAAGATTTTCCTTCTTGAGCATGCGCGCACGATATTGAACAATACTGCCCACTACGATCAGAAACGTCATCGCGTACAATAGCCAAGCCCACCAGGTATTGCTCCAATGGGGTAGTATCGTGAAACTGAATTCTGTAGGAGGGCTCCATTTACCATCGAAAGTTCGGCTGCTGACCTTGAACGTATACTTCCCTGCTGGGAGATTTCGGTAGTTTTCACTAAAAGGTTTGTTGGTGATGTCACTCCATTCGGAATCAAATCCTTCCAAAAAATAGCGATAACGCGTTTTATCCCTGTTGATCAATTGTGTTCCGGTAAATTGAAAACTCAAATAGTTCTGTTCAAAAGGAATTTTAAGGTTCGCTGGCAGGTTAAAATAACCTACCAAGCTATCCCATTGAATTTTATTTTCTTTTAACCAACCGGTTTCCTTGGGAAGCTTTCCGGAAATATAAAACGTATCTTTTTGGGAACTGTACAAAGTATCTAATTCTGGATACTTTTTGATTATGGCGGTATTATCGTAAAAATTTTGAAGGCGGTCCGATATGGTGATTCCTGAGATATGGGTCACGCTTGTCGTACTATCTTGCTTTGGAATGTTCGTTATGGTCATTGCCTGGGTTTCAATGCCCCACCATAGTTTGTCTTTGTAGGCAATGGCCGAGCCCGCATTAAAATCGGTATAGACCAATCCTTGTGCCTTGCCATACGATTTTGCCGCATAGTCAAATTGCTCGGTAGGATGGCCATCTTTTTTCGGCGTAAAAACCGTAAACCCATTTCCTGTTCCGACATAAATTTCCCCCTTATTTTCATAGAGCGTATATACCGCCGGATTAATAAGCCCATTTTCAGTGGAAAGGGTAGTCAAAATACCTTTTTTCTGATCGGCGATCAGGATACCGGATCGCGTTCCGATCCAAAGGCGTCGCTGTGCATCCTCTAAAAAGGCTCCGGCATTTCGCTCACTTATTTTTCCTCCCTCCAATAACTGGGAGATGGTATTATCGGCAACATTGATAATATTAATTCCCTGGTCGGTCGCCACCCAAATCTGTCCGAGATCATCTTCCCATAGTTCCCAGACAATGTTGCCGACCAATCCATTTTTATTGGTCAGTACCTTAAAGCTGTTGTTTTCCAGATCAATATATTCCACCCCGCCATTTTGAAAGGTACCGGTCCAGATGTGGCCTGCCCGGTCGACCAAACTCGAAGCAGGGAACGGATTGTTTAGCCCTTGAGCTGCAGTAATCATCGTAATGTTCTGCTGTTCGGGACTAAAAACCCCTAAACCAAGTCGTGGGGCAACAATCAGATAGTCTCCGTCAGGCATTTGCTGGATGCGATAGGAAATCCCGCTGCTTTTGGTCAATTGAAGTCCGTTATCAACTTTTTTGATACGGTTCGTCGATGGGTCATAAATATCGATACCTTGTCTTGAACCTATCCATAGATGCGCCTGTGGGTCTTCAAAAAAGCTCCATACATCCGGCCCGCTCAGCCCATCGGCCGCCGTGAGGAAGTTGGGCATCAGCCCATTTGTATCCATTAGGTTAAGGGCCGTACCGGTAGCGATCCAGATTTGGCCTTGACGATCCAAAAACGTTGTATTCACTTTGTTATCACTCAATCCTTTGTTTGCATTCAGGAATTTAAGCGATGCTTCGTCCGGATTATATATATAGGCTCCCCCGTTAGAGGACATCCATACTTTATGATCATTTCCTTCGGTAAAATGATGAATACTATGTACGATACCTTGTTCGGTTCCTACGAGTTGAATTATCCCAGCATTCGCGTCGACGATTGAAATACCGGCATTTTCGGTACCTACCCATATCCGGTTTTGGCCATCGCTAAAAAGTCCTGTTACTGAAGCAAGTCCCGAGTTTTTTTGATCGTTTAAATAACGGATCCTTCCGCTATCAAAATCCAGGATAGCAAGACCCGTTGCCGAGCCTACCCAAATATGCCCGGATGCATCCTCGGCAAGTTTCTTTGTATCACCAGTATCTTGGGACCTCAGTTGTGATACATGCCGGTAGCTATCGTCTGTTGGATCCAGGATATAAAGTCCGTCCCGATTGGTTCCAAGCCATATCAGACCCCTGCTATCCATCAGCATTGAACAATCGGTATTAAAATTGAAGGATTGCTTTGAAAAAATAATATTACTGACCACACCCGCTTTCAGGTCGAGTACATAGATTCCTTTTTCCGCGGTATAAATCCAAATTCTCCCCTTTTTATCTTGGACCATGTTTGATACGGTCGCTAGGGCCCCAGTAAAAATGGAGTCGATGAAATTAAATATTTCGAGGTATTCGCCATTGAAGCGGCAAAGCCCTTTGTCGGTAGCAATCCATAGCATGCCTTGACGATCCTCCATCATGGCACTCACGAAATATCCGGGCAATCCCTGGTCTTCCCCAAATTCGAAAATCCCGACAGCGGCATTCTTTTTTATTTTAGGCAAACTCGCTTGTACCCGCAAAGGGGGTTCAATGATCGAGGTTTTAAATGCGATGGGGTTTGAAGCGAGCTCCTTAAAATCGACCAAGGTGTCGGACAGGGAATTGAAATCGAACTTGATTTCTTTCATTGGCGACGAGAGCGGAAAAAAGCCATCGGGATAAAAGGGTTTAGCCGGTAAATTTTCCAAATCGACTTTTTTTACAATCGGTGAACTGAAAGTCGTTGAATCATTGACAAGCCATGCAATATTTTTAGGTTCACTAAATTGCAAGGGCTCAGCCTTTGGGCTAGTAAATTCAGTAGCATCCGAGGGAAAAGGTACTGAGCGGCTCTCACGATTACATGAAAAAATTATCAAAATAAGTACCGTAAAAAAAATCGGCCGCGGTTTAAGGGTTGGTCTTAGATTCATAAATATTTTGAATTGCTTTTAAATTGGTAGAATTAGATTAAACGTACAACCTTCTCCTTCCTTGGTTTCAACTTTCATCCCGATAGCTATCGGGACCCCCATGTGCTTTTACGATATCGTAAGATAAGGATAATCCCAGTCCCGTGCCCTGCCCGGTGGGCTTGGTGGTGAAAAGGTCGGTTTCCATTATCTATAATTGTTTTTTCATTTTTTAAAGAGCCATAGGCTCGTGTTATTTTTTAACAACGGATTTTAATCCGTTGTATAATGTCCGAATTAC
>JALHST010000019.1 GCA_022865355.1 Maribacter sp.
ATCCGCAAGGCGTGGGCGAATCGGGAACCCCATTGGTAGCCTGCGCCATAGCCAATGCCTTTTTAAGCCTTACCGGGAAACCTTTACGACATTTGCCATTTACGCCCGATCGGGTACTTGCCGCTTTGAAAGCATAGGTATCAAAATATTACCTGAATGATTAAGCAAAAGGGAAATCTTATAGTATACACCTGAAAAATATACCATGAGATTTCACCGAAGCTATTGGAATTATTTGAGAATTGAATTTCTACAAGTATTATAGCATTAGAACCCCTTTCTTCGGTGGGATGGTCATCGGGTTACTAAGGATAGAGAAAGAGAAAAGGAATATAATTTATAGTATTTCCGAAAATTGAAATATGTTCATATATAAATGTTAGCAGACGGGTGGAAATAATTATTTTGCAATAGTTTGACAACTGGATTTTAATAAGCATTATTTTTTAATAGGTTATGACAAATATAAAAAGGAGGGCATTTATTCGAAATACCATTTTTTCGGGTTTGGGCACATCGTTATTACCAGCAAATATTTTAGCGACAGGAGAGCAGATCAGTATGGAACAACCGGCATTCCGAAAATCATCCGCTATTGGCAAGAAAAAAGTAATTGTAGCCGGGGCAGGTATTACAGGTCTTTGTTGTGCATACGAACTCGTGAAGAAGGGTCATGAAGTGCTTGTTTTTGAAGCCAGTGGTAGGCATGGCGGACATGTTTTTACGGGACGGGATGGCCTGTCGGAAGGTTTATATGCCGATTTTGGCGCCGATCATATCACCAAGCCTGGCTATGAAAAACTATTTGAGTATGTCGAGGAATTCGAACTTCCGGTATTGTCTTATCCAAATGCCGAGGGCTCCACGGCTGCTCCGGGTAGAAATGGCCTTAGGATGATCAATGGTAAATTTTATGCGGATGAAGAACTTTCTGACCCTGTAGTACTCCAAAAACTGGGTTTTAACGACCGGGAGGCTCGTTTTTTATCCCAAAATCCATGGCACGATTTTAATGCTTTTTTCATAGAACCCTATCTCGACAAATTTAAGGACCCCTCCCAGCCATTCGGAATTGGATATGACCATTTGGACAATATATCGATTGCCGAAATTTATAAAAAAGAAGGCGCATCCAACACGGCATTGCAATTTCTGGGAGGTAATAATACATCGGCATTATATACTTTATGGAGGTCTGCCGTGCATCGATCCAGAGGCATCCCGTGGTCCCACGGTGATACCTATCGTCTTCAAGGCGGCAATCAAGAACTTACAACGGCCTTTGCAAAAAGATTGGGGAATCGTATAAAATTGAATCATCCCATTAAGGCAATTGAACAGGATGCTGATGGCGTCCTGGTATCTTATACGGCATATGGCTATCCCGATGTAAAAGAGTACCGTGCAGACTACCTAGTGAATTGTATTACCCTTCCCGTATTTGGAAAGATTCCGATTACACCACCCCTTTCTCCAGAAAAACAATACGTTGTAGATAATCTTAGCTATAGCTCCCATCCGTTCTATGTTTTTGAAGCAAGTTCCAGATTCTGGCTCGATGATGGCTTTAAAAGTATCAATATGGAATTCGAACATCCCGATATTTCAATGATTTGGGAGGAACCCAACGAGGTAAAAACAGATCGAATAATATTAAAGGCATACGGACCTGGGGGGCTATCCCCCCAACGTGTCTTGGCGGCATTTCGGGAATTATATCCAGGAAAAGGTGACACCATCTACCAAGCCCTTACGGTGGATTGGACCAAGGACAAATATGCCCCGGCTTGTGAAATGGAGCCATTCCCAATAGGTGAAATGCATCGATTTTGGCCTGAAATATTATTGCCGGACGGACGAATTTACTTCGCTGGAACGTACGCGGATATCTTAAGTCGTGGAATGGAATCCTGCATTCGGTCTGCCCAAAGGGTATCACAAGAAATTAGTCAAATTTAATTGATGCCAAGCTTTCAATAATGATAAAAAAAACCTTTACTGGCATAGTCTTTATAATAGGTCTTTTTTTACTATTATCAGTTTCCATCAATTTCATTAAAAGTACAGTGATTTTCAAAGAAGAGGCAAATAGAGGCAAGGACGCCTATTTAAGTTTTAATGTTTCGCCCTTTTTGCAGGGATTCCAAGACAATAATTCACCGAAAGTTAATATCCTTTCTCCTAAGAATAATGGTTTTTACAAATTTAGCACTTCTATTCCCTATGCTGTGTCAGTTTCCGATGCCGAAGACGGGGAATCGATGTACAATGAAATTCCGTCCGATGAAGTTTTGTTGAAAGTGGAATATGTTTCGAGGGTAACACTAAACGCTAAAAAATTTCAACAGGAACCGGAGGACGATTTGGGCCTGCTCGATATGGCCGCATCAAATTGCCTTTATTGTCATGCATTCAAAGGCAATCTGATCGGGCCTTCATTGCATCAGATCAGTGAGCTTTACAATCGTACCAAACCTGATATGGGAATGATCAGCAGCCGAATAAAAAATGGGTCGTCAGGATATTGGAACAACAATGTCATGCCCAGTCATCCAGAGTTGACAGACCAAGAGATAGAGTTGATGGTCATGTGGATCATTCAAAATGCATCCCAGAAAGATGTGAATTATTATAAGGGAACCGAAGGCACTTTAGAATTGCATCCGGATACCCAATACGATATTAAGGATCGCATATTCGTAATTTCCGCAAAGTATAGGGACCATGGCTCAAAAGGAGATTCAAAAAAAATAGGAGAAGACCATATAGTTATCAATCCTGAAGAATAGCCCAAAAATATCAATAAATAAAGTTTTGGAGCGAATTTAGAATATATTTTTCATTGCTAGACCATGCCCTGGCCAAGGCATTTTAAAACAGACCGGAAATCCCGTATGACACATGTCGTTCACTCACGTTAGTTTATTGGCGGCATTAAACACATAGCGCATTTTATTTTATAACCACTCGGTAAGGTATTGGAAGCGGACCTGCTAAATTTCGTACTTTAGACAAGAGGCAAAAAAATAAAATGGAGCGACCTAAGTGGATACTTCCGGTAATCGTTATTTCCCAGTTTTGCTGCACCTCACTATGGTTTGCGGGCAACGGCATATTAAACGACCTCGTGGCCAACTTTGGGCTGAATGCCAGTGCCTTGGGCCATTTGACTTCCGCCGTACAATTTGGTTTCATAACCGGTACTTTGGTTTTTGCGATATTGACCATCGCCGATCGTTATTCACCATCGAAGGTATTCTTGACAAGTGCCGTACTTGGGGCTTTATGTAATGCCAGTATCCTCTGGATGGATAAAAGTTTGCCCCTTTTACTCTTACTTCGTTTTCTCACGGGCTTTTTTCTGGCGGGCATCTATCCCGTCGGCATGAAAATAGCAGCGGATTATTATGAAAAAGGCCTTGGAAAGTCATTGGGATTTCTAGTTGGCGCTTTGGTTGTGGGCACTGCCTTTCCGCATTTATTGAAAGGAATATTGCATTCCTTTTCATGGCAATCGGTTTTAGCCACCACCTCGATTCTTGCTGTTTTGGGAGGCTTGTTGATGGCCGTATTGGTTCCCGATGGACCCTACCGAAAACCGGGTCAACAAGTAGACCTATCGGCCTTTCTTAGCATTTTTAAAAACCAGGGCCTACGATCCGCGGCGTTTGGCTATTTTGGCCACATGTGGGAGTTGTACGCCTTTTGGGCTTTTGTGCCCGTCATGCTAAAATCGTATACAGACTTGCACCCCAATGTAGCCTTTAATGTCCCGGTCTTGTCCTTTTTGATCATCGGAATAGGCGGAATTGCGTGTGTTCTCGGCGGCTATCTGTCACAAACGGCAGGAACGAAGCGAACGGCATTGACGGCACTGTTGCTGTCAGGAGGCTGCTGCCTGGTTTCCCCTTTTATGTTCACGATTGGATCTGCAGGTTTTTTTGTGGCCTTCCTACTTTTTTGGGGCATGGTGGTCATTGCCGATTCTCCTCTTTTCTCGACCCTGGTGGCCCAAAATGCCCCTGCCGAAGTTAAAGCTACCGCACTTACCATCGTGAACTGTATCGGCTTTGCCATAACGATCATCAGTATTCAGTTACTAACCGTTTTCAAAGCTCTGATTGATTCGAATAGTATGTATGCTGTTTTGGCGATCGGCCCGATCTTTGGTTTGATGGCAATGGCAAAAAACGACAAAAATAAATCTCGATTTGGCAAACAACCTTTTAATTAGGGGTTTAAGCGTACAAATTAAATATGATAAGCCTATAGGTAAGGAATGCCAAGTCGTATAGTAAGTCCTTAATTTAAAACCACCCAATCGGGAATCATACCATGTACTGTAAATTGCATCTCGCCTTCACAAGGCACCGGATCGGCATTGCGTTCGGCAGCTGATATTATGGCATCGGCACGATTCATGAGCCCCTTTGCCTGATATGCCTCAAACACATGGTCGGTCATACAATCAAAGTAGGATAGCAGAATACTATTATCGTTGCTTTTTAATTCGTAAGTATAAAACAGCTATCTAATAGGGGAACGTATGACTTTCAGCAAAATCAATAGCTTCTTTCCCAAATTTAAGGAATAATTGAATATTCAAAAAAAATAGCCCAAATTGAAATCCATTTTATGATTAATTCCCCTTGTGAAATTGCTACAATCGGGGCAACACCTTAATAAATTGTTAGAAAACCATAATCATATTAATTGTATTATGGCAGTTTTCATGAACCCTGTATATTTATTATTGGCAAATGAGGAGGCGCGATCAACTACTTCTCAAGACTTTTAAAAATAAAAACATGGGGATAAATTCACTATTTTTAAACTAGGGTCCGCACTGTATTTAAAATATCGTAATGGGTTCAAAAAAAGAACATAAATGAAAATCCAAAAAATAGATAAGGAATTAAGTGCCATTTTAAAAATCATAATTGATAGTGAAGCTTCTTTAGAAATTCTAGTGTCTCAAATTCATGGTGATTATAGACAAAGTGCAAAGAACTTGTGTAGGTACTTGTTATTACGAAGTTTTGATTTGAGAAAATATCAAGATAGCCTCTCTGATCTTGGAGTATCATCCTTACGAACCGCCGAAGGTTATGTATTAAGCAACCTATATAATGTAGTTAAAAACTTAAAACTCATACAAGGGATTCCGTTTGAAAATAATTTGAATCTGGAAATAATCGGATATAAAAAAAGCAAGTGGTTGGTGAAAAAACACGCCAACATGTTGTTCAGTCAGTCACATAAAAAGCATTTTACCGAAATCATGGTAACACTTCCCAATGAAGCTGCTGAGGATGCTCAAATTGTTAGGGAAATGGTGCAGAACGGGATGCAAATCGCAAGAATAAATTTAAGCCATGGGAATATGGATATTTGGATGAAAATGGTACAAATAATCCGCGATATCAGTGAGGAAATAAACCAGAAGGTGAAAATTTATATTGACTTGTCCGGTCCTAAAATCAGGACTTCTAAAATCGAAATTCGAAACAAAAAAAATAAAATAAAAGATAGAATTTCAATCAGAGTTGGCGAACATATCCTACTCACAAAAAAGACAACTTTAGGAAAGAGTTCCTCATTTGGAAAAAATGATGAACAACTCGAAATGGCGGAAGTTGGTATATCAATACCAGAAATAATTGATGATCTCAAAATCGGTGATCAAGTCCTGTTCGATGACGGCATGATTAGATCCCATGTGATAGCGAAAAATGAAGAGGATGTTGAATTGGTTTTAACAAATTGCTATAAATTAAAATTAGGTTCACATAAAGGAATCAATCTTCCTAATACCAAGTTACGGCTTCCCTCTTTGACAAAACAAGATATAGAATTTTTACCCTTCGTTTGCAAACATGCCGATATGTTAGGCTACTCTTTTGTACGAACAAGGGAAGACGTCAGTAATTTATACAAGCAATTAAATACCATAGCAGCCATTGATATGGGCATTGTTTTTAAAATAGAAAATCAGGAAGCTTTTGAGAACTTGCCACAGATATTATTGGAAGGAATGACACGAAATAAAATTGGGGTTATGATTGCCAGAGGTGATTTGGCAGTGGAAATCGGATTTGAAAGAATCTCGGAAGTTCAGAATGAAATATTGTGGATTTGTGAAGCGGGGCATATACCAGTAATATGGGCGACCCAGGTACTGGAAAATCTTGCAAAAACTGGAATTCCTACGAGAGCCGAAATTAGTGATGCAGCCCAAGGAGCCCAAGCGGAATGCGTTATGCTAAATAAAGGCGATTATATTAACGATGCGATCAAAGTACTAAAAAATATATTGGTCAAGATGAAAGAACATTCCTCCAAGAAAAAAAACGCATCAAGATCTCTAAAAATTGCCAAAACCGCTATCAATCAGTTACTTGGAAATAATTTTACCCTTCCCGTTCAGGCCAAAACGCCATAACCATTGCCACGATTACTTCAATTAGTATCCATAACAGCTAGGTAGTCTTTTATAACATTGAATATTAGAATCAAATACGAACATGAACTACTGTTTGGGATTTTTTCATTACCAAATTGCTTTTGATGATTCAGATAGATTTTACCAAACAAGCAGGACAATCATGAGAAGAATAATTTCTTTTATCGAAATAAACCAATAGCGCTATAAACCTTTGCCATCAAGAGCACTTTTTTATGGAGCGTTTGATAGTTTTAATTCAGGAAATGCTTGTATTAACATCGGTATTACGACTCAAAATTTGTTCGAACATCGGGCAACTTTGCTTGTTTGGAAGCTTTTACTTGGTGTCGCTGAACCTACCTTTGCTTATTATTCGGTCTATGGCAGTAAGTAGGGTAAGATGGGCATTGATCCTATAATTATAATTTTCATTGGTTTTTCAGTTCTGAAAACCTTCTCGTCATTTCACGAGATCAAACATCCTCGTGTACTTGATAATAAAACTGTTGTTCAAGGGACTACCATCCTGAAGATTGTGATTGTATACCACAAATAGTCCCGTATTGGCCCGTTGCAACCATCCAAACCGCACGTTGAAGGCCCAGAGTTTGTTTACGGTATTGTTCTGTACGAGACTCTGCAAATACATACTCGGGGTAAAGGAATAGGACAGCTGACTGATAAAGACATTGGCGGTAAAGTCTCCCACGGGAAGGTTCACGATATTGTTTTGATAGGTAAAGGCCGAATTGAACTTGTCGCCCAGACGCAAGCTTAGGGTAGCACTGTTCAGATAGCGATGGCCCCCAAATGATCCCCCGATGGTAGAACGTGTACTTATGGACAAAGGGTTACTCGGATTCGTAAAGAAAATTATTTGTGCCTCTTGGTGTTTGTACGTTCCCGGTTCGACGAAAATATTTTCATAGATTTCAAAAGGTTCGATCACCCCTTCGGTGGTAAAGTTGACGCCGGTATGGATCTCCATGCCACTTTTAAATTCCCAATGGTTGTCTACGTGTAAAAATCCCGTTTCCTGAAACCCCGCGAAATTCCAATACCCACGGTACGAAATGTGAGGTCGCAATTCCAAAAACATGGAATTTGGGTTTTTAGGTCGCAGATGGTATAGTGCCAGTGCTTCCGGTTTTCGAAAAGAGGACCGCAATAAAAAGCCTACTTCAGGATTAAAGCCTTCCCCAACCTCACTATAGGCCGCACGCAATTCCCAATTATACCATTTGTAATCGGTCTGGAATTTAAAGGCATGCTCATGAATGGTATCATTGGGCCCTGCAGTCTTGGCATAAAATCCCGATAATCGTGCCTTCCGTCCTAGTCCTAATTTTCCATCGATGGCGATCGTTCGATTAAATTCGTCCGATTGCAGGCCCTCTTTATTGATAAGGACGGCGCCCAAGGCCGAGCGGCCTTTAAACTCGTGATTGACGCGGGCCACCGTAAAATTATTCTCTTCGATGCCCGCCTCGGGAACGTCTTCGGTAAACATGCTAAGCAATCCGACATTCGTCCGATTTATTTTTCCCGATAAACGGGCTCCGCCGAAAATAGGAACAATATTGCCGGCATCCCCTATACCGATACGGCGACTGAAAAATAGATCTACTTCCCCTGGGCTGCCAACACTAAAGAGGCCGGCATTCTCCAAAAAGAAGGGCCGCTTTTCTGGAAAGAACAAGTTAAAGCGATCGAGATTCACCTGTTGTTCGTCTACCTCTACCTGTGCAAAATCGGTGTTGTACGTAAAGTCTAACGTTAAGCTAGGCGTGATACTATATTTTACGTCCCCACCTACTTCCCCACCGAATGCACTCTTGGAATCGACGGCGGTAAAATCCCTTGAAAGCCTTCCCAAAACATAGGGGATCACTTTTAAATTGCCCGGACTTTTAAGGTCCAGGCCCGTGAGGGTCCCGGCCAATGAAAGTCGGTTCAAATCAAAACCTACTGGCACAAGGGACCAATAATCAACTTCATTGGTCTTTCTAATATTTCTTCGAAAATTGATGCCCCAATCCTTCCCGGTCTGAAAGCGAAGCGTTCGCAAGGGGATGGCAAATTCGGCACTCCAACCATAGTCTCCTACCTGCGCCTGAACGACCCACGACCCGTCCCAATTCAGGTTAAAACCACCTATTGTACCACCTTGCTGTCGATTGGCATTGTTGTTTCCTTGCCCCTCATTATCGACTTGGGCATCATATTCCACCCCAATGGAGTTAGTGCCAAAAATAAAGCCGTTCTGGTTATCCTTATAGGTATCCAGAATAAAGATAAAAGCATCGGTATTATCTAAATTGGCATCCCTACGTGCATCGGAAACGATTAATTTATCCGGTTCAGAATCATAACAAACGACGGAAACATAGAAGGTCTCCGCAGTATAGGCTACGCGTATCTCGGTCTTTTCAGTAGCGGGCTGCTCGAAGTTGGGCCGAATCTGTCGTAAGTCACCAAAGGGCATTATTTGCTGCCAGATGGCATCGCCCAGAACCTCCCCGTCGATTAGGGGAGCTTCCTCGATGGCTATAGCCCTTGCGATAGGCTTTTCTTCTTTGGGTGGAGTAGTTCTGGTTTGCGAAAACAGGCATTGAGAACATATAACAAAAACAAGAAATTGGAGGTTTTTAAGGGAACAGTTCATTAAAAGCTGGTTTGATTAGGCTGTATGCATGAAATAAATGTACTATAAATTTTGTATTTGCTACAAGTTCAATTGTACAACGGTGGTATGTACAATCAGGGGCATATGCTAAAATTAACGCTAAAACCCTTGTTTAAGAGGAAGATCTAAAATATCTGCTAGAATTTATTTATCTTTTGTCCAACTAAACAACCAACACTATGACTTCGTATCTCTTTGAATTTATTGGAACCGCAATGCTTATACTTATAGGCAATGGAATTGTGGCGAATATCGTACTGAAAGGTACGAAAGGATCCGACTCGGGCTGGGTGGGTATCGCATTGGCATGGGGAATCGCGGTATTCATAGGTGTATTTATCAGTGCCGATGTAAGTGGTGCCCATTTAAATCCCGCCGTGACCGTAGGTCTGGCGACCGCCGGAAAATTCAGTTGGTACTTGGTACCTGGATATATTGTCGCCCAAATCTTAGGTGCGATGATGGGCAATTTTTTGGTGTGGCTGACCTATAAAAAACAATATGATACCACCGAAGATCAAGGAGCGATATTGGCAACTTTTAGTACATCGCCGGCCATTCGTAGTCCGTTCTGGAATTTTATAACCGAGGTCATCGGCGCGTTTGTCCTGGTATTCGGAGTATTTTATATCGCCGGGGGTTCTTTTGGGGAGGAAGTCATCAAATTAGGGGCACTGGATGCACTTCCCGTCGCGCTCTTGGTGATGGGTATTGGCTTTGGTTTGGGCGGCCCTACGGGATATGCCATTAATCCGGCACGCGACCTGGGCCCTAGGATACTGCACACAATCTTGCCACTGAAAGGAAAGGGCGGCAGTGATTGGGGGTATGCGTGGGTGCCGGTCGTCGGCCCTTTGGTTGGCGGCGTACTGGCAGCAATGGCTTTTCTTTGTATTGGAGCATAATTAAATAATATATCTAAAACGTATATGATGAAAAAGTACCTCTTAACAATCGCTGGTTTTTGCTTTGCAACACTTACCTATGCCCAAGAAATAGTGACCCTATCTTATGATACCCCGGCAAATGTGCAATGGCAAGGGGGCGAAAAGGAATACTATTCGAATATCTGGCAAACACAGGTGGTCACCAATGTGTCCGTACCTACCATGCAGGTATTTAGGGCGACAGATCCCAATGGCACCGCAGTAATCATCGCACCAGGTGGAGGCCTTTATGCCCTAAGCATCAACAGCGAAGGCAACGAAGTTGCGAAATGGCTAAATGAAAAGGGAATCACCGCCTTTGTGCTGAAGTATCGGCTGGTGCCGACAGGCGATGATGGCGTTCAGGAAATTTCGGATGAAAGTACTTCCAATCCGACTCGCATCGGGGAACGCATCGCGCCCATTATGCCTTTGTCATTTGCAGATGGCCTTACAGCGATTGCACATGTTCGTACCAATGCCAAAAAATATGATGTTAATCCGAATAAAATTGGTTTTATGGGATTTTCGGCAGGCGGTGCGGTCACCATGGGTGTAACGTTTAACTATGACGATCAGAACCGGCCTGATTTTATTGTGCCCGTATATCCCTGGATGACCGTAATGGGCCCCTATGAAGTGCCGCTTGATGCGCCACCGATGATCGTGATTTGCGCTTCCGATGATCCCTTGCAATTGGCCCCCGAAAGTGTAACACTCTATTCAAAATGGTTAAAAGCTCAAAAGGTTGCAGAATTGCATATGTACGCTAAAGGAGGCCATGGTTTTGGCATGAAAAACCAAGGACTCCCCTCTGATCATTGGATCTCACGCTTTTATGATTGGGCTTTGGCGGAAGGCCTCTCCATACCGAGTGTTGCGGAGTGATAGGCTGCGACCTCGCATTCGAGCGGTATGGATACCTAAACTAAAAAAATATGTCGATCACACCGAAGCTAACTGCTATTCTATTATTGTTTTTAGGCTTTGCCAATTTTACCACAGCCCAGGAAAAAGTCGGGGCATCCTGGCAAGTACTTTTTGATGGAACTTCCTTGGACCAATGGGATACCTATTTGGGGGCCCAATTTAAACCTGGGGTGACCTCCGAAAATTTGAAGGAGCAGCCCATTCCCGGGGTAAACAATGATTTTCCAGGGGTCTTTACCATGGTAAAAGTCGAAGGAGAAAAGGTATTGCGGATATCGGGAGAATTTTGGGGCGGAATTTCCACGAAAACCGAATTTGAAAACTACCATTTGCGCCTACAATTCAAGTGGGGCCAGAAAAAGTGGTATCCCAAGGAGAAAGAAACCGATCGAAGGGATAGCGGTCTCTTATACCATGGTGTTGGTGAGCATGGGGCTGGAGATGGATTTTGGTTGCGTTCCCAGGAATTTCAAATTCAGGAAGGGGATACGGGCGATTATTGGGGGGTGGCCGGCGCCATGTGTGACATTCGGGCCAGTAAAATTGATAGTGAAACCTATCAATATGACAAAGACGGCCCATTACTGAGTTTTGGGGAACAAATGGAAATCGGGAGGCATTGCAAAAAGTATCCCGATGCCGAAAAACCTTCGGGGGAATGGAATACGATCGACTTGTATTGTTTCAGGGGTACTAGTATTCATGTAGTAAATGGAGTCGTGACCATGATCTTGGAAAACTCCCGGATGTTGGAGGATGGAAAGGAACGCCCTTTGCACAAAGGGAAGATCCAGTTGCAATCGGAAGCGGCCGAGGTATATTATAAAAACATCGCTATACAGCCCATTGATGCGCTCCCTGATTTTTGATACTTCGGAAAATCGCAAAATAAATTTATCTTAGTCCTTCCAATGAATCAATAATGAGATTTCTACTGATTGCCGGCCTTCTTGTCCTAAACGTCCTTCATGCACAGGATCCCCTACGGTTTAAGGAGGAGGTAGCCTCCATAGAAAAAAAATATGACACCCTTTGGAATCCATCTGAGGAAACCATTGTGTTTACAGGCAGTTCGAGCATTCGGATCTGGCACGACCTAGAAACTCGATTTCCACAATATCATATCGTCAATTCAGGTTTTGGGGGATCACAGGCTTCCGACCTTTTGGCCTATTCAGACGTGTTGATCGGGCGATTTAATCCAAAAAAAGTCTTTATTTATGAAGGGGATAACGATATTGCGGAAGGGAAACGACCGAAAGTGATCCTGAAGGAGATACAAGAAATCATTGCCAAGATCCGGGCGGCCCGGCCCGATACCGAGATCGTTCTTATCGCCGCCAAGCCCAGTTTGGCCCGCTGGAAATTACGGGGCAAGTACAGACGATTGAACCGCCGCTTCGCGAGGCTGGCAAAAAAAGATACCATGACCACCGCCGCCGACGTTTGGCATCCGATGTTAACGGGAAGAAAATTAAAAACGGATATTTTTTTGGAGGACGGACTCCATATGAACGCCAAGGGATATGAACTTTGGTACGGTGTTCTTAAAAAATATGTTGAGTAGTACCCATCCATAAAAGAAAATACGGCTACCGAGCCCATACTTTGAATTAGAAAAATAAAAACATAAAACGAGAACCATGATAAAATCCATACTCTTGAAAAGCGTATTCCTTGGTCTGGCACTGATGACCTTTATAGCCTGCCAGGAAAAAAAGAAACCCGTGATCAACTTCCCTCCTACCGATTTGGCAAAGGCCGATCTATTGCCCAAGCCCCTTTTGATCGAACCGACGAATTCAGCCTTTGCCCTTGACCGTTTTACGGTGATCCATACCTCGGCGAATGTCGATGGGTTTCCCGAGGTAGGGCAGTATTTATCCGAAAAAATAAAAGAGACGATCGATTTGGACGTTCCTGTGAACGGATCGGGAGGAGAAAACACCGAGGGAGTCATTTACCTACATCAAAAGGAGGACATGGACACCAAGTCACCGGAAGCTTATCAATTAACTATCGGCAAGGATTCGATTCTTCTAGAGGCTGCCTCGGCCGAAGGCGCCTTTCGGGGAATCCAGACCTTGCGGCAATTGATTCCGGAAGCTAGCAATGATACCTTGGCAGAACAAAAAATATGGCCCATCGCTTCGGGGAAAATTAAAGATGAGCCCAACTTTTCGTTTCGCGGTTCGATGCTGGACGTGGCACGGCATTTCTTCACCGTGGACGATGTTAAGAAATACATCGACCTGATGGCCTACTACAAATTGAATATTTTACATCTTCATTTATCGGATGACCAAGGCTGGCGTATTGAAATCAAATCCTGGCCCAAGCTGACCGAAATTGGCGGCAGCACAGAAGTCGGCGGCGAATCCGGCGGATTTTACACCCAGGAAGAGTACAAGGATATCGTGGCCTATGCCACAAAGCAATACATCACCATTGTTCCCGAAATCGATATGCCGGGACATACGAATGCCGCTTCGGTTTCCTATCCATTTTTAAACGGGAATGGCAAAACCCCGAAACTGTATGAAGGCACCAATGTAGGATTTAGCACTTTTGACACCAGAAAAGATACCGTCTACGCCTTTATCGATGATGTGGTCCGTGAGATAGCGGATATGACTCCCGGCCCGTATTTTCATATGGGCGGCGATGAGAGCCATGTGACCAAAAAGAATGATTATATCTATTTTGTGAACAAGGTCGAAAAGATTGTACAAAAGCACGGAAAGCGCATGATCGGTTGGGATGAAATAGCGACGGCCGATGTCGATTCGACTTCGATCGCACAGTTTTGGGCCAACATGGACAACGCGAAAAAAGCGGCCGAAAAAGGCATGAAAGTCATTGTCTCCCCGGCAAAAAAAATGTACCTGGATATGCAATACGACACGCTTTCAAAATACGGACTCCATTGGGCGGCCTATATTCCTGTAGATACGGCCTATGTATGGACACCTGAAACCTATGCCGGTATTCCAATGGAAAATATTCTAGGTATCGAAGCGCCCTTGTGGTCTGAGACCATAGGCACTCGGGACGCCTTGGAATATCTGGCCTTCCCGCGATTATTGAACTATTCGGAGCTGAGCTGGACCACGCAGGAAAACCGCGATTGGGAAAATTATAAGGTACGCTTGGGAAATCAAGCCCCCTATTTAGACCGTATGGACGTAAAATTTTATCGTTCGCCCTTAATCGATTGGAAAAAAAGCAAATACAGTTATAATGAAATTCAAAAAGATTAAGGTATGAGACCAGCTGCCATTTTTATTTTGCTTCTTTTCGGCCAGTTTTTAGTTGCCCAAAAAGAAAATGATACGCTCCCCAAAGCCGAAATTGCAACTACCATGCAAAGTGTCACGATTGGCGGGATGCAGATTTTCCTAACTGCCAAAGCTGGCACTTTTGAAGTTAGGGATGAAAACAACAAACCAATTGCCCTGATGGGCCATACCTACTATTCGGTGGGTGACAAAAGGGGGGCGTCGCAAAACCGGCCCATTGTTTTTGCCTACAATGGCGGTCCCGGTTCCTCCTCCTTTTGGTTGCATATGGGTGCCCTGGGACCCAAGCGCATTGTGGTGAACGATCCGAAAACTACGCCGGCCGCACCCTATCGGCTGGTCAATAACAATTTTTCGATTTTGGATGTGGCCGATCTGGTCATGATCGATCCCGTAGGCACGGGGCTGAGTGTCCCCGTCGGAAAGGCCAAATTCAAGGATTTTTGGGGTGTCGACCAGGATATTCGCAGTTTATCTTTGTTCATTACCCAATTTCTGATCGAGTATGACCGTATGAACAGTCCGAAATATCTATTAGGAGAAAGTTATGGGACGTTCCGGAATGCCGGTCTCATGAACAAATTGTTGGAACAAGGGATCGCCCTCAACGGCGTTATTATGGTTTCTTCGGTATTTGATCTTCGCACCCTTGTTTTTCCACCAAATGACGACCTACCCTACATTGTTCATTTCCCGACCTATGCCGCTACGGCTTGGTATCACGATAAGATTACCGACAAACCGGCCGATGTGTATGAATTTTTGGACAAAGTCAGAAACTTCACCGAAAATGAATATGCCCCTGCCTTATTTAAAGGGGATCGTTTGTCGGATAGTGAAAAAAAGGAGCTGGCGCAGCAGTTGGCCAACTATACCGGTTCAGACCCGGAATATTGGCTGAAGGCCAACCTACGCGTAACGGCAAGCGAATTTTTTGCCGAATTTTTAAGGAAGGAAGGGGAAGTCATCGGCAGGTTGGATTCTCGATTTATCGGAATAAATCAGGATCTTTTATCGCAGGAAGGCAGTCACGATCCCCAGAGTTCGGCCATCTCCCCGGCCTATGTCGCAGGCTTTTTGGATTATTATTACGGCACGCTCAAGGTCAACAAGCAAAGTAGTTATGCCATTACGGCGGGGGTCAGGGACGGATTCAAATGGGATTGGAACCATGAAGGCAACCAGCGCTGGGGTACCCAGGCGGCCATCAATACGGGCATTGATATGGCTCAGGCCCTCTCACGGGACCCCAACATGAAGGTATTGATCCTGAACGGCATTTATGATCTTGCGACCGTTTTCTATGGGGTCGAATACAGTCTGGACCATTTGGGACTCACCCCGGCGATACGAAATAATATCATCATGAAATATTATGAAGCCGGTCATATGATGTATACGCATCAACCTTCCTTGGAGCAATTCAAAAAAGAGGTTTCCGAATTTATACGATCGACTTCAAAATAGCCGAATAGGTATTGTAAGGCTTAAAACCTATTGTGTTGATAGAAAAAAAGTTGCCAGTCGGCCACTGCTAGGTTCATATCCCAATTAAAATAGCCAATAAGCAATGCCATGAAGTCGGTGTTCGCGCGAGCGGGCCTTGGTTCCCTGCTACTATTATGATAGTCTTATCTTAATGTGGACGAATCAAAAGCTTTTCGAATTAAACATATTTGGACAGTCAAGTAGTATCTTAGTTTACATAAAGGAAATATAGTTAATAACTACATCCGCTTGTTGCCACACATTTGAAAAAAAACAACCGTGACTGAAAAAGAGAAAATGCTTAAAGGAGATTATTACGATTCCAGAGATTCGGAATTGATAAAAATGTATCATAAAGCAAGAAAATTATTAAAAGAATACAATAATCTCAATTCAGAATTAACCCACGAACGAGAACGAATTTTAAACGAACTTTTTGAATTTAAAGAGTCGGGCGTTTGGATTGAGACACCATTTTTCTGTGATTATGGAGAAAATATTTCAATCGGAGAAAACACATTCATCAATACGAACTGTATGTTTTTGGATAATAATAAAATAACCATCGGAAAAAATGGGCTGATTGCACCTTATGTTCAAATATATACTGCGACTCATCCATTAAAAGCATCAGAACGAATAATTGGAAACGGAAATGAATCTCGTTATCTGACTTCAGCAAAACCAGTTACAATTGGCGACAATGTTTGGATTGGTGGGAATTCTGTGATTTTTCCAGGCGTAACGATTGGTAACAATGTGACAATTGGAGCGGGAAGTGTTGTAACGAAAGATATTCCTGACAACGTTTTAGCATTTGGAAATCCTTGTGAAGTGAAAAAGGAATTAAAATAAAAACGTGTGGCAACAAAGAACTGAGTTAAAAAACAAGTCTTTTTAAGTTAATCCCGATACATATTTCTCATCATAGGGCAAACCCGACGTTGCTATTGCGAATGACTGTTTCAATAACTTGTTGCTAACGGCGATCAATGCAAGTTTTTTGCTTTTTCCCTTTGAAGTGATCCGCTCGTAAATCTCCCTGCATGCCCTGTTGTGTTTACATGCAGAAAAGCTACACAGAAAGAGCAGGTTCCTCAATTTCCTGTTCCCAACTTTACTAATCCTGCTGCGTCCCCTGACACTGCTCCCCGATTCCCTTATGGTCGGGGTAATACCCGCATAACAGCACAGTTGGGCCGCATTCTCGAACTTGGTGAATCCATCGGTCAGCACCAATAATACCATTGCGGTCTTATTGCCCATTCCGGGGATGCTCTTCAACAAGGTAAGCTGCTCTTGTTGATGTTCCTTGACCAATTCCGACAAGCGTGTCTCCAAGCGCACTATCTCTTTCTTCAGTGACTTCAGGGAACGCTCCAACGATTTATAAACGGCCTTTGATGGAATACCCAAGGTCCGCTCCCCATGAATCTTGTTCTTTATCGCCGTCCGATGTTTCAAATACGTGTCCATTAACCGTAACAATTGGAGGCATTCCGCTTGATCCTTGTTCTTGGCCGTATATAAAGGGACTTCATTGACACATGCATATTCACAGATGGCCCTGGCATCGCTCTTATCGGTCTTTACCTTGGAAAGCTTCATCTGTATAAAACGCTTTACCGATAAAGGGTTCACCACCGATACACTAAGGCCTTGTCCGTACAGGTACTGTGCCAAACAATAATGATAGTACCCAGTGGCTTCCATCACCACCAACGAACCTTTGGGCAACTTTTTCGATAACTGTCCAAACCCTTTCAATCCGTTAGAATATTGGGCATAAGCTCCTGTCGAGTCCATAACATCGAACACATCCTTACTGACGTCCACTCCGTAAATTTCTGTATATTTATTCATAAGAACCACTTTTTGAAAGAACGGCTACTTGGTCTTCAACAACTTAAAAACGAGCTCCCAAGGCTCACAGAACTGAACGAATTCTAAGTAGGAAAAGAGAGGGGATCATCAATGTTGACGAAGTCTAGGCTTCTATGTATAAAATAACCTTAATCCCCTCTTTTGTTCTTTCTGATTATATATTAAATGTACTGAGAAGTAAACTTAAGATGTATATAGCGCATTGAAACGCGCCATATACAAGACGTTGTACCCAATGCAAAATTACCATTTTGCATTTTTTTATGTAATTCTATTGTACCGAACGGTCTGTTTGTTTATATTTGTCCCATGAATA
>JALHST010000020.1 GCA_022865355.1 Maribacter sp.
AGTGCCACCTTTTCAACTAAAAATTACAAGTATTGGTTTTTCCGATGGTACTGCCGAGATAACCCAAAACGATCAAAATGTAACGGTAGTAATTGCGGAGAAGGAAACCTTCCTTGATGAAATCGTCGTTTCGGCCTCTCGTACGCCTGAACGTATTTTTGAATCCCCGGTTACCGTGGAACGCATGGACACTAGAACCATTCAAGCGGCCTCGGCACCTACTTTTTATGATGCCTTGGAAAACCTAAAGGGGGTAGATTTGAACACAAATAGTCTAACCTTCAAATCTGTTAATACCAGAGGCTTTGCCACCTTCGCCAACAACCGGTTTATGCAACTTGTAGATGGCATGGATAACTCATCCCCTGCATTGAACTTTCCCTTGGGGAATTTATTGGGAATGAACGAACTGGATGTCAATACGGTAGAACTGCTTCCGGGGGCCTCCTCGGCGCTCTATGGGGCAAATGCCTTTAATGGAATTATGTTCATGACCAGCAAAAGCCCGTTTGATTATCAAGGCATAAGCTTTTATGCCAAAACTGGGATAACCTCCAGTACCAATGCGGGCGACAATAATTTCACCGATGTTGGGATACGAACCGCCTATGTTTTCAGTGAAAAGTTTGCCGCCAAGGCATCTGCCTCCTTTTTAAAGGGTACTGAATGGTTTTCAACCGATTATACCGATTACAATAATCCCGAACTTACAAGGGCAAACCCTGCCTATGACGGATTGAACATCTATGGAGACGAAGTGGGGACCACGTTGAACTTCGACCAAATCGCGGCAGAAAACCTCCCCATCCCCGTTGCGACGAATTTTGGTTCGGCTCGGATTACGCGAACGGGGTATGAAGAACGCGATCTTATGGATTATGACGCCGAAAGTTTTAAGGCCGATTTTTCATTGCATTACAAGCCATTGGCCAATGATCTGGAAATAATTTGGAATTCAAAGTTGGGTCGTGGGAATACCATTTACCAAGGGGCTAACCGATATTCGATCAAAGATTTCTTTATGCAGCAGCATAAATTGGAAATACGCAACGATCATTTCTTTGTGAGGGGCTACACAACTTCAGAAAAGGCGGGTAATTCGTATGATACTCGTTTTACCGCCATCAACATCAACCGGGAATGGAAAGGCGATCGTCAATGGTTCACCGACTACGCCTTAGGCTATCTTACGGCCCGGTTTCTCAACCCGACCGTGACCGATG
Source organism: Maribacter sp. (assembly GCA_022865355.1). GTDB lineage: Bacteria > Bacteroidota > Bacteroidia > Flavobacteriales > Flavobacteriaceae > JALHST01. Next base: position 1,224 of record JALHST010000020.1, read on the forward strand.
AGCAGGGACATGCCGCAGCCAGGGCCTATGCCGATACCGGCCGATTTGTTCCTGGTTCGCCTGAATTTAACAGTGCACTGAAAAAGATTACCTCGGATCCCGATTTGACAACGGGTGCTAAATTTCAGGACAATTCTAAGATCTATCACGTAGATGCTAACTACGACATTAGTTATTTGACGTCGGAGGTGGCCGATATCATGATTGGCGGTTCTTGGCGCGAGTATTCCTTGAATTCAAAGGGAACGATATATACCGATTATGATGGCCCCATTGATTACAATGAGTACGGTGCTTATTTGCAATTGCAGAAAAAATTGTTGCAAGAACGCTTAAAATTTACCGGATCTGTCCGTTATGATAAATCCCAATTCTTTGATGGTTTTTTCTCCCCAAGGGTATCCTTGGTGTATGCGGTTGATGAGAATAAAAGGCACAATCTAAGGGCCTCTTATCAGACTGGTTTTAGAAACCCGACTACCCAGGATCTTTTTATAGGGTTAGATGCGGGATTGGCCATTTTGGTGGGCTCCGCTCCGAATAACCTCGACCGGTATACCTCTTCGGACCTTTTGTTGAGTACGAACGGCCAGGTTATTGTAGGTTCGCCAACAGTACGCATTTCCGGAAATCAAGCCTACACCAATGCCTTTAGTCCGGAATCTGTCGCCGCCGGGGCCCCTCAACCCATCAATGTGGCCTTGGTAAAGCCCGAAAAGATTACGGCCTATGAAGTGGGATATCGGGGAGTATTTGGTATGATTGCCCTTGATATCAATGGGTATTACAATGCCTATCAGGATTTTATTTCCAATAAGACCGTGTTGGTGCCAAAATATGGTCAAGCCGGTGACAATTCGCTTTCCTTGCTCGCATTGCAGAACGGGGATTATCAACCTTTTCAGACCTATACGAATTCATCGGCCGATATTAGCTCGTATGGGGCAGGTCTAGGTATAACCACCAAAATAAAGGGTGGTTTTGATTTAGGCATAAACTATACCTATGCGAAACTAGATTTTAACGAAGATAGCGATCCCGGGTTTCAGCCCAATTTTAACACACCGGAACATAAGGTAAAAGCCTCTTTCGGTAACCAGGATGTACTCAAGAATTTTGGTTTCAATATCAATTGGAGATGGAATGACGTGTATTTATGGCAGTCTTCCTTTGCCGATGGATTTATTCCCAACAGGAATCTTTTCGACGCCCAAGTGAACCTACAGGTACCAAGTATCAAGTCTGTGTTTAAAGTTGGTGGCGCGAATATTTTTGGGGAAGAATATGTCAGCGCCCCAGGCGCAGGGACGATAGGGGCGCAATACTATGTTTCCTGGACCATAAACCAATAAACTTAAAAATACTGATATGAAAAATATATTTAATAAACTATTCACCCTGTTGTCGTTCATACTCGTTCTGGCATGTTCACAGGAAGATAATGTAGTCGCCATTCCCGATGTTCCCAAGATAAAATCGGCAGAAGGAACCCCCCCAACCTATACCCAAGGTTCCGCCGATTTCTCAACCTATGTGGCCATAGGAAATTCCCTGACAGCGGGGGTCTCAGACGGGGCACTCTTTAGGAAAGGGCAAGATGTGTCTTTTCCCAATATCCTGGCAGGGCAATTCGCCCTAGCCGGCGGCGGTTCGTTTAGCCAGCCTTTGATGAACGATGATTTAGGAGGACTTGTACTTGGGGGTACCCAGATAGCCCCTAACCGTTATGTGTTTGACCCCGTTGCCCAACTTCCTTATGTCTTGCCTGGAACCCCAACCACCGATGTATCTAACATTTTGCCCGGCCCTTATAATAATATGGGCGTGCCACTGGCAAAAAGCTTTCATTTATTGGCCAATGGGTATGGGAATATTGCCGGGGTACTGGCAGGACTGTCCAATCCATTTTTTGTAAGGATGGCTTCAAGCCCTAATACTTCGGTTCTAGGTGACGTAATCGCAAAAGGCCCTACCTTTTTTACTTTATGGATAGGCTTAAATGATGTGCTGGCCTTTGCAACCTCTGGTGGAGTGGGGGTTGACAACAATGCCACCGGAAATCTAGATCCTTCTACGTATGGCGGAAATGACATTACAAATAGCAATGTTTTCGGACAAGTTTATGGTGCGATTCTTCAAGGCCTGGCCCAAACCGGAGCCAAAGGTATTGTGGCCAATCTTTCCAATGTAACCGACGCACCCTATTTTAGGACGGTACCATACAATGCTATTCCCTTGGATGCTGCCACGGCGGGGTTGGTAAACCAAGCATATGCCCAGTATAATGGAGGTCTGCAGCAAGCACTGGCGGCATTGGCTGGAACGGGGTTGTTTACGGCCGAGGAGGTGGCCAAACGAACCATCAATTTCTCCGCAGGGCAAAATGCGGTTGTAATTGTTGACGAGGACCTTACCGATTTGGGCGCTATCAATCCTGCTTTCGCGGCCTTGCCAAAATACCGACAGGCCACTGCAGAGGATTTATTGGTATTGCCTGCCAGGACTTTTTTAGGAACTTTGGCCGATCCCAACAATCCGTTGAGTGTAAATGGCGTTGCGATTCCTTTAGCGGATCAATGGGTGTTGACGCCTGAGGAACAGGCTTCGATTTCTGCTGCCACGACGGCATTCAACAATACAATTGAAGCGTTGGCGCAACAATTTGATTTAGGTTTTTTTGATGCCAATGCACTTTCAAATCAGATAGCTACTACGGGTTATAATATTGGGGGATCTGCCGAGATTACCAATGCCTATGTAACCGGAGGAGCATTCTCGTTAGATGGCATTCATCCCTCACCTAGGGGTTATGCCGTTGTAGCGAACGCCATGATAGACGTAATCAATGCAAAGTATGGGTCGAACCTTCCAAAAGTAAACGCAATCGCCTATACGGGCTTATATGTTCAGTAATTTCTTTAGGGAGTAAACCTAAAAATAAAACAAAGAGCACCCCTTGGAAGAGGGGTGCTCTTTGTTTTATAAAAAAGCTGAAAACCATTTTCAAATCAAAGGGAAAACTATATCTTTGCAGCCTGAAAAACTTGCCTAAATCGGTTTGTTTTTCAACAACGATTAATCTTAATTACTAAACAAGTTCGTAATGTCAAAAGTTACTGGTAAAGTTTCCCAAATAATTGGGCCCGTGGTCGACGTGGAATTTCAATCCGGGGCAGACCTTCCTAAAATCTATGATTCTTTGGAAATAACCCATGAGGATGGAACCATTTTGGTTTTGGAAGTACAGTCGCATACTGGTGAAAATATCGTAAGGACCATTTCTATGGATTCTACCGATGGGTTGAGTCGGGGGACAGAAGTGGTCGCGACCGGGAATGCCATTCAAATGCCTATCGGTGAGGATATTTATGGACGCTTGTTCAATGTAATCGGAGATGCCATCGACGGCTTGGGCAATTTGCCAAAAGCTGGGAAAAACGGACTACCAATTCACCGGGAAGCGCCTAAATTTGAGGACCTTTCTACCTCTACGGAAGTACTTTTTACCGGAATCAAGGTAATCGATTTAATCGAGCCCTACGCCAAAGGAGGTAAAATCGGACTATTTGGAGGTGCCGGGGTCGGTAAAACAGTATTGATTCAAGAATTGATCAACAACATTGCCAAAGGACATGGTGGACTTTCGGTTTTCGCCGGAGTTGGGGAACGTACCCGGGAAGGGAACGACTTGTTGCGCGAGATGTTGGAATCGGGTATTATAAAATATGGTGAGGCCTTTTTACACTCCATGGAAGATGGAGGCTGGGACCTTTCGAAAGTTGATAAAAAGGCCATGAAAGAGTCCAAGGCCACCTTTGTCTTTGGACAAATGAACGAACCTCCTGGAGCCCGTGCGCGTGTAGCACTTTCAGGTTTGACCATCGCCGAATACTTCCGCGATGGCGCTGGTGAAGGCCAGGGCAAGGATGTACTTTTCTTCGTTGATAATATTTTCCGATTTACACAGGCCGGTTCCGAAGTATCTGCTCTTTTAGGGCGTATGCCATCGGCGGTGGGGTACCAACCCACCTTGGCCACTGAAATGGGTGCTATGCAGGAACGCATAACCTCGACCAAAAGAGGGTCTATTACCTCGGTTCAGGCCGTATATGTGCCAGCCGATGACTTAACCGATCCGGCGCCTGCAACGACCTTTGCCCACTTGGACGCTACGACGGTACTTTCACGTAAGATTGCCGAATTGGGTATTTATCCCGCCGTGGATCCCTTGGATTCTACGTCTCGTATTCTGACCGCCGACATTTTGGGGAAAGAGCACTACGACTGCGCACAACGCGTAAAGGAGTTATTACAGCGCTATAAGGAATTACAGGATATTATTGCCATTTTGGGGATGGAGGAGCTTTCAGAAGAGGATAAATTGGCTGTGGGAAGGGCACGACGGGTTCAACGATTCCTTTCACAACCTTTTCATGTAGCCGAACAGTTCACGGGCATTCCAGGGGTATTGGTAGATATAAAGGAAACCATCAAAGGTTTTAATATGATCATGGACGGCAAGCTTGATAACTTGCCCGAATCGGCCTTTAACTTGAAGGGAACGATCGAGGAGGCCATTGAGGCAGGAGAAAAAATGTTGGCGGAAGTTTAAAAGAGTATGCGGTCACAGTCAGATGTATTCTTGAGCTGCTAGCTACAATCGTCAATTCGTAACTATAAAATATGTATTTAGAAATCGTATCTCCGGAAGCGACTTTATTTGCAGGAGAAGTAACCTCGGTGACCGTTCCTGGCGTCAATGGGGAATTTCAAATGTTGAATAACCATGCCCCGATCGTTTCCTTGCTGCAAGCGGGCGAAGTGAAAATCCAGGGGAACTTGGCAATATCCGAAAATTTTGAAAAAAGGTTTTCAAAGGATTCCAACGGCAGAACTATCCTGCGGATCAATAGTGGAACCGTTGAAATGAAGAACAACAAGATAATCGTATTGGCCGACTGATTTTATCTTGATCGTCAAATAAGATAGCGGGCCATGCGATATGCATGGCTTTTTTACTTACCATAATATAATTAGTTTCCAATCCTGACCTCCGGAAGAATAGGTTTTTAAATCTTTAAAACCTACGGCGTAATGGGCACTCAATGATCTTGTATTTTTTACGTCGACTTCGGTTACGATGGCACTGAACTGTGGTTGGATCATTTCTTTCATGGTTTCATAGAGTTTCCGGAAGATCCCTTTTTTGCGATAATCCGCATCAATACATATTTGTCCCATGGCCATGTAGGGGGTATGATTGGGCAATGTCGATGTAATCTCGGCGAACATCGGTCTGAGAACCTCGATGTCGTCCGCAAAGATAGGATGCATACAAAGCGCATACCCAACTACCTTGTCCCCGTCTTTTGCAACAATATGGGGAAAAACGCGATGCATCCTTTCTAATATATCATAGGTATGGCTAACCGTGACAAATCCTTCTTTCTCCTTTATTTCTTCTGATACATTGATGTAAAGGTTTTTTTGTTGTAGTTCCAGAATTTGTTCGAGTTCCCGTCTTGTTGATGTAGGGCGAAATACGAATTCCATTTTCTAGTTTTTTAACCACTCGGATCGTTTCTTTAATATGTCCTGCGAAGGGCTTGTTCCATCAGTTTCGATCAAGGAAATAACATACGCAGGGTCTGGTCCCAAGGTCACCGTCGTGGTTTGTGGCAACCCGTATCTATCATAACCAATTTCAAGCCTATCGCCAACGTTGAATGACCTGAGGTAGGTGTCAAATTGTTTCCCATCCGGAAAGGGCATACCACTTATCGATGTGATAATGTCACCATTATCCAATCCCGCTAAGTAAGCTGGGCTCCCTATTGGCGTATTCCCTCGAATTTCACCATTGCCATCTCCATTTAATAAGGCGACCGCCCCAAAATAAGGCATGGAAAGGTTTTGTTTTAAAGTTAGACCGAATGCTGTAAACAACGAGTTATAGTCGGGCATTTTACTAGAATAAATGTAGGAATCGAAGAAATTATCGGCAAAGGGCTTTCCGGCATATTCCCTTAGGGTTTCTTTTAGATCAAGGAGGGTATAGGCCCTTTCATTCGTGCCAAATTTCTGCCACATCAATTTCATATAATCATCCAAATTACGATTTTCTTGACGCAGTGATAGATCTAGGGCAAGTCCCAAAACGCTGCCGTAGGAATAGTAGGAAATAAAGGTGTTTTCATAATTATTAGGGTCTACGGAGGTAGCTGCATCTACAAACGGGGCCTGATAGCTCATTTCAATGGGGCTGTAGAATTTTCTGGCTGGGGAATTCCAGACATAATTAAAGTTGCCCGTTAGTCCAGTGACATAGTCTTCCACACTGATAATGCCGGCACGGCACAGAAATAGATTGGTGTAATAACTTGTAAAACCCTCTGCAAACCATAGTTCGCCACTCATGTTAGCCTTTGAAAAATCAAAGGGTTCCAAAGATTTGGGGCGTATGCGTTCAACATTCCAAGCGTGGAAAAATTCATGGGACACCGTGCCAATATTTCCCTCCATGCCACCTTCGCCAAGACCACGGGTACTGGTTACAATAGTAGAATTTCTGTGTTCCATGCCATCCCCCGAAGCATTGGGTATATAACATGCGAGAAAAGTGTAGGTACTGTAATCGAAGTTCGGTAGTTCACCAAAAACCTCCTTTTCGGCCAGAACCACCTTCTTGACTTTTTCAAAATACAAGTCCAGTTCATTTTCGGTGCCATTGTGGTGCAATACGAAACGAACATTTTTTCCATCTATTTGAAATTCACGAAGGGCATAATTACTTATTTCGGTAGGACTGTCCATAAAATATTGCAAATTTGGGGCCCAATACCGTGTTCCGGAAATTAAAGGTAATTGTGTCGCGACCTTCCAATTCAAATCGCCACGTAGGGTAAAGTTTACTTCAATTTTTCGATCACTCAACCCGGGTACATACATAAAGGTTGCCGGGATGTTCAGGTGGGCATGGGTTTCGTCAATTTGGGAATAGGTACCATCGGCGCGATTTGCGAACAACGTATAAGAAACAATCACAACCCCGTCATGACCCGTTATTTGCCATTCATAAGGGTTCGGTCGATATACTTTCAAAGGCTTCCCTTTGCTATCTGTTGCTTTAAACGCGTATACATTTTTGGCAAACTCGTGCAGGGCATACCTTCCAGGCGAAGAGCGGGCCATTCGCAGGGAAAGGGTGTCAAAAGTGATTTGAGGGAAAGTCGCATGTATGACGGCTTCATGGTGTACGGCATTTTCAAAGGAAATTTCATAGGAATTGATCTGTCCTTGCAAGGGAAGGACGAGGAAAAGCGATAAAAAAATAAAAATTAGGGCTTTCATAGAATCATGTTTGTTAAAACTAATATACCATTTAAAAGGTGGATATACTACATTTGCCTTATGCAGAAATTACCGAAAAAGTTACAAGCAAGACTAACGCAAAGAACGCAAGAAAATGCGTTGCGAAAATTGCCTGTTTCCCATAATTTGATTGATTTCTCATCGAATGATTATCTGGGTTTTGCTAAGAATGAAGCACTTTATTCGAATATTTTTCAACTGTTATTAAAGAAAGGTATTTTTCAAAATGGGGCGACGGGATCGCGTTTACTAACCGGGAATCATGAATTATATCCAATTTTAGAGGAACAATTGGCGATTTTTCATGAGGAAGAAACGGCTTTGGTCTTTAACTCCGGATACGACGCCAATATCGGTTTTTTTGCCTCCGTGCCCCAACGGGGTGACGTTATCCTGTATGACGAATTCATACATGCCAGCATACGTGACGGTATTAAAATGAGCAATGCCAAGGGATATAAATACAAACACAACGACCTTGACGATCTAGCCGACAAGTTCAAAATATTCAATAATCAGAAACTCCAGGATGCCGAAGTGTATGTTGTAACCGAGTCTGTTTTCTCTATGGACGGGGATACCCCTGAACTAGCCGCTTTGGTTGCATTCTCTAATGCCAACAATTGCCGGCTAGTCGTCGACGAGGCCCATGCCATCGGCATTTTTGGGAAAAACGGACAAGGCTTATTGCATGATTTGGGATTACATCGTCAAGTTTTCGCAAGGATAATTACCTTCGGTAAGGCCATCGGTGCCCATGGTGCCGTTATCCTAGGCAGCGCCTCCCTAAAAGAGTATTTGCTGAATTTTGCTCGGAGTATAATATATTCAACGGCCCTTTCTCCACATGGCGTTGCCACCGTTATAGCTGGATATCAATTTTTACAGGCCCAAAGCGGGCAAACGGAGATGCAATTACTTCAAGATAACATATCGTATTTTAACTTGAGATTGGAAGCACTATCTTGTCAGAAAGAAGGCTTGCCTTTACAGACATTTTTTATTCCTAGTAGTTCTGCTATTCATGGTTGTTTGGTTCCTGGAAATAAAAAAGTAAAGTCGTTTGCCCAAAAATTATCGGAGGAAGGCTTCGACGTAAAAGCTATACTTTCCCCAACGGTTCCTGAAGGTTCAGAACGACTCCGATTTTGTATCCATAGCTATAATTCCAAAGAGGAAATCGGGCTGGTGCTTCAACTATTATCGACCTATTTATAAAATGACGGAGGGAAAATTTTATACGCTAGCGGCCTTTGAATATGCGGCCGATGTACAGATCGTTAAAGGGAGACTTGAATCTGAAGGGATTCCGGTATTTCTTCGGGATGAGAATACCCTGAATTCCGACCCCTTGATCAGCAATGCCATCGGAGGCGTAAAATTGCAGGTGTATAGCAGGGACAAGGAACAAGCTGTTACAATTTATAATGAAATTAGGGCCTATGCTGTTGATGATGAAGGAAATCCTATAATATGCCCCAATTGTAAGGCTAAAAGATCAGAGCCTTATTACGAGCGTAAAGGTATTTTTTATAAACTTTTTCCATTTTTTGAGAAAAGAAAGTACAAATGTCTCAATTGTGGGATGATTACCAATCGGCTATAAAATGAAACGAATTTTTGTCACCGGAATATCTACCGACGTGGGGAAGACCATTGCTTCCGCCATTATTGTAGAGGCGCTGAAAGCAGATTATTGGAAGCCCATTCAGGCAGGGGAATTGGACCATTCCGATAGCCAAAGGATCGTCGAATTGATTTCAAATGACAAGACCATTATTCATAAGAGCAGTTATGAATTAAAGCTTCCTATGAGTCCACACGCGGCGGCTCAGTTAGAGGGTATAACCATTAATCGTTCACAAATCAGGGAACCGAATTCGAATAATCATTTGGTGATTGAAGGTGCAGGAGGGCTTCTGGTACCCTTGAATGATGATGACACTGTCTTGGACATCATCATGCCCTATCATAAAGTGATAGTCGTATCCAGACACTATCTGGGAAGCATCAATCACTCCCTATTGACCATCAATTGGTTGGTTCAAAAGGGGTATGAGGTCGGAGTACTATTCAATGGTTCTGAAAATTCGTTTACCGAACAAATTATTGCCCAAAAAACGGGCGTTCCCATAATTGGCCGTATCGATGAGGAAACCCGCATCGATAAAGCGGTCATTCGCAAATATGCCGAAAGATTTAGACCATCACTATTGTCATTTACGGGTTGAAACAGGATTATGTTTATAATTCAGCGGGATATTCTAATTGACCCCACACTCCTTCCTATATGTGCGATAAATTACCATCTTTGTGGGTGCAATAGGTTTGCATTTAATAGTGAAATTTAAATAGACTGCAATTGGCGAATCTTTCGAAAAGAGATCAACAATATCTTTGGCATCCTTTGAACCAGCACAAATTGCATCCTGAAATGTTGGGAATTGTCAGGGCCAAGGGATCCATACTATATGATGAACACGGGAATGAATACATCGATGGTATAGCCTCTTGGTACACCTGCATGTACGGGCATTGCAATGATTTGATCGTGGAACCTGTATTTCGGCAAATGAAGCAATTAGACCAAATCGTTTTTAGCGGTTTTACGCACGAGCCTGCGGTAAAACTTTCCGAACGACTCATACAGATACTTCCCGGCAACCAACAAAAGCTCTTTTTTTCGGATAACGGCTCCACGGCTGCCGAAGTGGGGATCAAAATGGCTTTGCAGTTCCATTTCAATCAAGGTCGGAAAAGGCAGATACTTCTTGCATTTGAAGATAGTTTTCATGGGGACACCTTTGGGGCTATGTCGGTTTCAGGCTTGTCGGTCTATAACGGTCCGTTCGCAGATTATTTCTTGGATGTCGAACGAATACCCCTACCTACGAAAGCGAATATTAAAAACGTTATTGCTTATTTAAAAGATCGCTTATCGCAAAACAATATTGCTGGATTTATTTATGAACCCCTGGTACAGGGGGCGGCAGGAATGAAAATGTACGATGCCAATGGACTGGGCCAAATTCTTGCATTGCTGCAGGAACACGACGTATTGACCATTGCCGATGAGGTCATGACCGGATTCGGCAAGACGGGAAGAAATTTCGCTTCGGACCATCTTGAAATTAAGCCCGATATTATGTGTTTGTCTAAGGCATTGACGGCAGGTTTGCTTCCCATGGGCATTACCAGTTGCACGCAGCGGGTATATGACGCATTTTATAGTGAGGAGCTATCAAAAGGCCTTTTTCATGGCCATACCTATACGGCCAATCCTTTGGCATGTACTGCCGCTTTGGCCGGAATTGAATTACTGGAATCTGAAGAAATACAGGAAAATATTCAACGCATCATCAAATCGCATCAAAATTTTGACTTAGAAATCAAGGACCACCCTAAAGTGGCCAATACACGCCAATGCGGAATAATTTATGCCCTGGACCTAAATATTAAAATGGAGCGTTATGGCAATTTACGGGACAAGCTCTTCAAGCATTTTATGGATAATGGGGTATTTTTACGCCCATTGGGAAACACAATTTATATTCTGGCTCCCTTTGTAATTACAAATGAACAACTGCGTGTGATTTATACTGCCATCAAAAGCGCCCTAGACTGGGTATGACAATGAAGATGCGATGAAAACAGCTAGGACCGAACATATCGAAGATAAATCATTTTTTCCTATGGGCAGGGTACCGGGGAATGGTCCTATTTCTATAACCGCTATTTCTTCAATATCCCCTTTGGGCGGTTCGCTGGTAGCGGCATGGCAAGGGTATCAAAATAGAGGCCACGTATTCGTTCAAAAAAGGATAATCAAGACGGAAACGTGGATGGCGCCCTTAAGTGACGAATCCAAAAAGAATATCAAGACCCTTCGAAGCGCTGATCCAAATTATAAAAATTTGGATGACAGTGTGCTTTTTGCCATCATGGCTTCAAGAAAGGCCATTGAGGATGCGGGTTGGAAGCGTGGCGATAATTTTGGAATTAACATTGGTTCATCGAGAGGTGCCACGGCGCTTTTCGAAAAATATCATGAAGAATTTATCCATGGCAAGAGCACATCACCCATGTCTTCGCCAACTACCACCTTGGGCAATATTTCTTCATGGGTGGCCCAGGACCTTCAAACTCGTGGTCCTGAGATTTCTCATTCGATTACTTGTACGACCTCTTTGCATTCTTTATTGAACGGTATGGCATGGATCAAAAGTGGCATGGCCGATAAATTCTTGGTAGGTGGGAGCGAGGCACCCTTGACCCCATTTACGATTGCGCAGATCAAGGCCATGAAGATTTATTCTAATTATGCCCTAAATACTGAAATAACGAACGGTCAGGACTATCCGTGTAGGGCCTTAGATCTAAAAAAGACAAAGAATACGCTCGTCCTAGGCGAAGGGGCATCGGTAGCCTGCCTGGAAGTCGGAAGGCAGCCGAATGCGTTGGCCGAGATCGTAGGAGTGGGCTTTGCGACCGAAATTTTAGAACATGGCGCCTCGCTTTCTACAGCGGCAACTTGTTTTCAGCGTTCAATGTCAATGGCCCTAGGCGCAATAAACCCTTCGGAGGTTGATGTTATTGTCATGCATGCTCCGGGAACCTTAAAAGGGGATATGTCTGAATATAAGGCCATTCAAAAAGTATTCAGCGGAAATCTTCCGGCCTTGACGACCAATAAATGGAAGTTCGGGCATACATTTGGTGCTTCGGGCATGTTGAACGTTGAGATGGCGGTCCTAATGATGCAGCATCAAGAATTTATAGATGTACCCTTTATCGATTATAGTACAAGACCAACGAAGATCCATTTAGTGATGATCAATGCGGTCGGTTTTGGGGGGAATGCGGTGAGTATTTTATTAAAGGCTCCCAAATTTAAATAACAAATCTGGGAGAATCGTGCGAATCAAAATCGTAAGTAGAGTGATTTTGAGTTTTGGAAATTGCAATTTAAATTGAATTAGGAGTACTTTTGATACTGAAAGATGAAATTCACATGAGCGAAATAAGACACAAATGGTCCCGGCAGGAGATACTTGCGATTTATAACAAACCGCTGATGGAGCTGCTTTATGAAGCGGCAACGATCCATCGATTGCATCATGACCCCAACAAGGTGCAAGTCTCTACTTTGCTATCGATAAAAACGGGCGGTTGTCCGGAAGATTGTGGATATTGCCCACAGGCGGCCCGGTATCATACCGATATCGAAACGAATGATTTGATGACCGTTTCCCAAGTTAAGGCACAAGCCTTACGGGCCAAGCAATCTGGGAGTTCTCGGGTATGTATGGGAGCGGCATGGCGAAATGTCAAGGACGGTCCTGAATTTGACCAGGTTTTGGAAATGGTTCGTACCATAAATAAATTGGATATGGAGGTTTGCTGTACCTTGGGAATGTTGACCGAGAATCAGGCGAAGCGCTTGGCAGAGGCCGGCTTATATGCATATAACCATAATCTGGATACGTCTGAGGATTATTATAAGGACGTGATTTCCACAAGGGCTTTTAATGATCGTTTGGAAACGATAGGGAATGTGCGAAAAAGTAATGTAACCGTTTGTAGTGGTGGGATAATCGGAATGGGTGAGCGGCTCGTGGATAGGGCAGGTATGCTGGTTGCTTTGGCAACTTTGGCCCCACAACCCGAATCGGTGCCGATAAATGCCCTGGTGGCCGTTGAGGGCACTCCCATGGCAGACTTTGAACCTGTCTCAATCTGGGAAATGATACGAATGGTAGCCACCACAAGAATCGTCATGCCCGAAACCCAAGTGCGACTTTCGGCGGGTCGGACACAAATGAGCAGGGAAGGCCAAGCCATGTGTTTCTTTGCCGGCGCCAATTCTATTTTTTCGGGCGATAAATTGTTGACGACCCCGAACCCAGATGTCGGAGAGGACATGCAAATGTTTAAATTTCTTGGATTGCAGCCCCAAGAGCCTTTTTTGAAAGGTTCACAGCCAAAGACGGTCGAAGCAAAGGACTCTCAGTTGAAACCCTTAGGTGAGCGGCCGAAATGGACTCGGCCTGGACATACTATTCAGCGCAATGAGATGGCCAAGACTTCTTCCAAAGCAAAGGGATAGGGCCATATTATCTTTTTTTTTAATAATGTATATTCATCAGGATACTTAAATTTGAAGTCCGTAAATAACCTCAAGACTATTGAGACTACAAGAAATTCCAAGAGTATCAACTATCTCGAAAGAGGAGTTCCTTAAGGACTACTTCGGCCCTCAAAAACCTGTCATTATTGAGCGGGCAATTGATAATTGGCCCGCTTTTTCTAAGTGGAACTTGGATTATATGCGACAGGTTGCGGGTGACAAAATAGTTCCTCTCTACGATGACCGGCCCGTGAATCACCACGATAATTTTAATGAGCCTCATGCTAGAATGAAGATGTCAGACTATATAGATCTTTTGCAAACCGAGCCCACAAAATACCGAATATTCCTATGGAATATATTAAAGGAGGTGCCGGAGCTGCAAAATGATTTTGACTATCCCGACTTCGGACTGCGTTTGATGAAGAAATTGCCCATGCTTTTTTTTGGAGGAACTGATTCGTTTACCTTTATGCATTACGATATTGATTTGGCCAATATTTTTCATTTTCATTTTGAAGGAACAAAGGAATGTATTTTGTTTCCACCATCGGAAACGAAATTCCTGTACAAGGTCCCCCATTCGTTGATTACCCATGAAAGTATAGATTTTTCGAACCCCGATTTCGAAAAATGGCCTGCCCTTCGAGGGGCCACCGGTTATAAGACACGATTACGGCACGGAGAGGTGTTATACATGCCCGAGGGATATTGGCATTACATGAAATATCTGACCCCGGGTTTCTCGATAAGTTTGCGCGCTATTGCCCAAAACCCGAAAAACTTGAGTTCGGCGTTCTACAATTTATTGATTATGCGTAATTATGATGGCCTAATGCGGAAATTGAAAGGTCAAAGATGGATAGAGCAAAAAAATGAAAAGGCTATTACCAGAACCAATAAAGATCTTTTTGCTTTTAGGCCAAGACCAGCAAGAGGCTAGGGGCCGCTATTTTTTGCGAGGTCATTGATTTTATCGTATACCTGTTCACTTTCCCACCCCCTGTAAATTAAGTAATCGGCGAGTTTTCTTTTTCTTTTTTGAATGTCTATTTCCTTTAGAGAATCCCATTTTTTTTCAGCCAAGGCATGAAATTTTTTTTGATAGGTTTCTTCGTTGATTTCCTCTAAGGCGGTTCGAATATTGTACTTAGAAATCCCCCGTTGCTTAAGTTCGGCAATTATACGGTGATGCCCCCAATTTTTTATGTTGAACTTACCTCTTACAAAGTTTTGCGAAAAGCGCTCTTCGTTCAAGAAATTCGCTTTGATCAAATGCACTACGATTAGATCTATGGTTTCAGGAGGTATTCGCATGTCATGTAACTTCTGAACAACCTCTTTGTGGCAGCGTTCTTGATAAGCACAATAACGCTCGAGCTTCTGAGTGGCCTCGGATTGGGAATAAAACTTTTTAAACACCATTACGCAAAAATAAGGAAACAAAAAAAGCGACCCCGTTTTGAGGTCGCTTTACCAACTTTTAATAAATGGTTTTACCATCCTTGTCCTTGAATCGGAACTCAAGATACGTATAAGCATCCCGGGGTTGAATTTTTATCCATTTTTTGTACTCCAAGAACCACTTTGTGCGTATCGAAGGGAATCCTTTCGTCAAATACGCCGCAATGAATGGATGTATATTTAAGGTAATTCCATTGTCCTTCGCGGGTCCTTTCATCAGTTTCTCCAGATCAGAAATGATCCGATCGATCAAAAGAATGGGTGCTTCGACTTCTTGGCCAATTCCGTTGGGGTTGGCCTCGGTGGTCTTAATATTCATCTCTGGCCGAACCCGTTGCCTAGTAATCTGTATGAGACCAAATTTGCTCGGGGGCAATATTTTATGCTTCGCGCGGTCGTCTTTCATTTCGTCACGAAGATGATCAAAAAGCTTCTTTCTGTGCTGCACTTTTACCATGTCGATAAAGTCTACCACGATGATGCCTCCCATATCGCGCAACCGCAATTGCCGCGCAATTTCCGAGGCGGCCAAAAGGTTCACTTCCAATGCGGTTTCCTCTTGATTTTTCGCCTTGTTAGATCGGTTACCACTATTAACGTCTATAACGTGCAATGCTTCGGTATGCTCTATGATGAGGTAGGCTCCCTTGCTCATGGAGGCCGTGCGTCCAAAAGACGTTTTTATCTGTCGCTCGATTCCAAATTTTTCAAAGATGGGTACCGGGGAATTGTACAATTTAACCATGGATTCCTTGCCCGGGGCAATTTCCTCCACATAATCTTGCACTTGATTACAAAGCGTTTCATTATCAACATGTATTCCAGTAAAGGAATCGTTGAAAACATCCCTTAAAATACTTGAAGCCCTATTGAGCTCTACGAGTACTTTTGAAGGAGTTGGGGCTTTATACAATTTTTTGCACATTGCTGACCATTTGTTCAGCAAGTTTTCTAGATCCTTGTCTAACTCCGCTACTTTTTTACCCTCGGCAACCGTTCGGATAATAACCCCAAAACCTTGGGGCTTTATGCTCCGAACAAGTCTTTTTAGCCTATCTTTCTCTGCATTGCTCCCAATTTTTTGGGAAACCGAAACACGGTCCGAGAAAGGGACCATAACCAAATAACGTCCTGCCAATGAAAGCTCGGAACTTATTCTTGGTCCTTTGGTTGATATGGGTTCCTTGACAATTTGTACCAATAAGGATTGATTCGCTTTGATGACATCGGTAATGACGCCATTTTTGTCAATATCGTTATCGAACGGAAAATTTTTAAGGGAATAATCCCTCAATTTTCCAGCACTTACTTGCTTTATGAATTTTAACATGGTAGAGAGTTGCGGCCCAAGGTCATGATAATGCAGAAAAGCATCTTTCTCATAACCAACGTTTACGAAGGCAGCATTTAGACCGCTAACAGGCTTTCTAACTTTGGCCAAAAAAATATCGCCAACCGAAAAGTCGTTATTGTCCTCTTCTTTATGCAATTCAGTGAGCTTCCCATCCTTTAATAAGGCAAAGTCTACGGCATTAGAACTAGATCGTACGATTAATTCTCTATTCACCTGAATGTATTTTTATTTGTTCCGCACCTCGATGTCGATCGGGTTTGGATCAAATAGATTAAACAATAATTTAAACAGGTTATACATTCCTGCCGAAATTCGTTTGTAGAATTTCTATGTCAATGAACGTGTTAAAATGAAAAAGTAGTTTTGCAACTACTTTTTCTTGTGTCGATTAGCTCTCCGCCGCTTTTTACGCTTATGGGTAGCTACCTTATGTCTTTTTCTTTTTTTACCACTCGGCATAAAGGGTTGATTTAAAGATTATTATATTATTTTACCTGAACGTTACTTTTCACGCCTTCAACAAACACTTTCGCCGGTTTAAAAGCAGGGATATTGTGTGAAGGAATCTTGATCGTTGTATTCTTCGAGATATTCCTTCCGGTCTTTTCTGCCCTTGTCTTAATAATAAAACTTCCAAAACCTCTTAAATAAACATTGTCTCCACCTTCTAGGGAGGTTTTTACTTCTTCCATAAAGGATTCAACAGTTGCTTGTACATCTCCTTTTTCAATACCCAGTTTGTCTGAGATTTTAGATACAATTTCCGCTTTCGTCATCTTGAATTATAGATTTTCTGTGTGTTTTTTAGGGTTGCAAATATATAAATTTTATTGAATCTTTCCCTCTAAACGACTAATTTTAAGATGAATTCAACAAACAATCCCTTACTTTTGTGCCCAAGCATTCATATTGATGTTATTTTCCCATAAGGTTTTACTCTGGTATGCAAAAAACAAACGTACCCTTCCCTGGAGGCGTACCAGGGATCCCTATAAAATTTGGCTTTCCGAGATCATGCTACAACAGACGCGTATAATCCAAGGTACTCC
>JALHST010000153.1 GCA_022865355.1 Maribacter sp.
CCTTGCCAATGCCGGCGGTAAGGTTTATAATGAAAAATTAATTACCGAGGAAACTACCGTTACGGTCAACGCCGGAGGTAGGGCCGATGTTAATGCTTCGGAAAAAGTCATTGCCAAAGTTCGTGCCGGAGGAACCATAACTATTTTTGGCAACCCCAAGCAAGTGGATAAAAACAAGGTATTTGGGGGTAAAATTACGATGAAGGATTAGGATTCTACTCCATTTGCCTCGCTTCGAAACCGACCAGTACATTATCAACAAATTCTGGGCTTATCTCTATGGGATTACAACAAACCTCGCAATCTTCAACATAGGTTTGCTTCGATATCGAGGGATCGAGCAACATTGAAATCTCCTCCCAACAATAGGGACATTGGAAAAAATGTTCGTACATATCTTTACGATTTAACCGTGACTATCGGGATTTCAATACTTTAGCTCATAAAATTCGATTAGCACCAAGCCTATAATGCCACATTTAACAATTGGCCCGTCAACTGCAAAAGTTGCAGTTCTGCCAGTTTGGCGTCGTACTTCGCTAAATTCTTATTGGTCTGGGCATTTAGAAGATTGATCTGTGCCAGTCTGAATTCAATGGAAGTAATCCTCCCTAATTGAAACTGTTCCTTGCTTCTTTCAAAATTGTTTTCATTGGTAAGTACATTCTGTTCTTGGATCTGGTAAATATTCAGACGATTTTCGTAAAATGCCAAGGCGTTCGCGATATCCCTATCAACCTCCAATTCAACTTGTTTTTGCAACAATTCCTGGTTCTGATAGGCAATCTTTGAATTCTTAACGCGCACCGACGTGCCTCCACCATCAAATAAGTTCCAGGATAGACTGGCCCCCAACGCAAAATTAAGGGCATTCCTATTGCTTCCAGGGATGATCTGACCGGGGATAAACGAAAAGGCGGCACTTTGATTCAAGTTCCAACCATAAGATCCATTGAGACCGATATTTGGCAGATAGCCTGACTTGTTTACCTTAATATCGTATGCGTTGATGGCCAAATTTCGTTCAGTCTGCAATATGGCCACATTATTTTCTTGCGCTTGCTCTATCAGTTCATCAAGTCGTAAACGAGGCAAAAAATTAACCAAAGTATCGACTTGATATGCTTCTTCCAAACTTCGGTTCAGGACCACGTTCAGATCGCGCTTTGTATTGGCGAGCTGTTGTTGCGTATTCAACAAGTTGATGCTATCATTGGTAGCATCGACCTGGGCGTTCAATATATCAAGTTGCGTATTCTGCCCATATTCAAAGGCATATTCTGCACGTCTGATGCGTTGCGTGGATATTTCCAAGGCCTGTTGAAGCACTTTCCGGTTTTCGGTGAGTCGGGCCACCTCAAAGTACACACTCAGTAATTGCAATAGCGTGTTTTCGATCGTTTCCCTGGCCTGAAGCTCACTTAATTGATATTGTTCTTGTAGCCTCTTGTAGTTATACAAGCGACCAAGACCATCAAAAAGGGTATAGTTGATACCCAAACCGGCATTAAAGTTTTGTGATTCGGCATTTTTTATTTCCAGATCCGCCCTTGGCTCACCATTCGAATCAAATTGCCCCGGATATTGTGTATTACTATTCAATTCGTTGTAATTGGCGCCAGCCGTTCCAGACAAATTCGGTAAATAGCCAGAATTCAGGATTCCCCGGTTGTTATCCGATATTTCGACCAGGTTTCGAGCTACTTTAATGCCAAAATTGTTCTCCAAAGCCAATTCAATGGCTTCTTCTTTAGACAGCATATTTTCTTGGGCTATTAGAACCCCAAAAATGCCAAGAAAAAAACAAAAGAAAGTATAATTTCTATTCATGCTTACGACGCTATTCTTTACCCTCAAATTCTTTTGGGTTTTCTTTGATTTTATTGGGTGATCCATTTAAGGAATGTGCAGAAGAACCGTCCATATGCCGCTCTTCCTTCTGTTCCTTTATCGCCCGTTCAACCTCTTCTTTTGTCACTTTATTACCACTGGCCAACCATTTGGTCGTTACCTTGGTCCTATTACTGAACGATAAAAATATAGGAAGCAGCAAAAGGGTCAGGACCGTTGCGAAGGCGATGCCATAGGCAATTGATATCGCCATAGGCTTTAAGAATTGTGCCTGTCTGCTTTTTTCCAACAATAAGGGGGCAAGGCCTGCAATGGTAGTGGCGGTCGTTAAGAATATTGCCCTGAAACGGGATTTTCCCGCATCGTAAATGGCATCCTCAAACATCATCCCTTCCCTAAGGTTGCTATTGAACTTCCCGATCAAGACCAAGCCATCGTTGACCATGACCCCGATTAGGGCAATGATCCCTAAAAGCGACAGAATATTTATTGGAAAATCATGGATCCAATGCCCCCAAGCAACGGCCGTAAGGCTAAAGGGCACCAAGAGGATCAACATTAAGGGTTGACTAAAACTGCGGAAGGTAAACGCTATGGTGATATAAATCAACATTAATACCGACAGGCCTACGAACTGCAAAGAATCGAATAGCTTGTTCGCTTCGCGATTTTGCCCTTCATACGAGGCTGATACCGTCGGATACTTCGACTGTATTTCAGGCATAATGGTGGTGCGAATATCGGTCATGATATCAGTCGGACTGGTCGTTTTAACGTCCTTAATGTCTGCAGAGACCTGTATTTCACGGCGACCCTCCAGGTGATTTATGGCCACATCCCCTCTTTCAATCGTATAATTGGCAATTTCCTTTAAGGGTACCTTACTCCCAGTGGGAGTGGTAATTCGCATTTCATCAAGGTCGGAAATCGAAGAACGGTTTTCGCGGTCATACCGCACCCATACCCGTATTTCGTCCTGACCTCTTTGAAAACGTTGGGCCTGGGCGCCAAAGAATCCAGCTCGCACTTGGTTCATGACACTTCGAAGATCCAGTCCCAATAAATAGGCATTCTCTTTTAATTCCAAGCGTATTTCTTTAATACCTGCCGGGTCATTATCAGCAACGTCTTTTAAAAGCGCATTATTTTCCAGCGCCTCTTTCAGTTCCTTTTTGGCCGCCTTTAGTTCTTGAATATTATTGCCCAGTAAGGACACCGAAACCGGGCTTCCGCCAAAATTTCCACCCGATCCGTAAATTAGACTTTCCACACCAATGACCGGCCCCACCAATTCGCGCAATCTATTGGTTACCATTTCTGAGGCAATTTCATCGGGTCGTTCCTCCCCGGGAAGTAAGTTGATAACCAGGTTAGCGGCAGAAGACCCAGGACCTAAATTCTTGATCGTATTTTCAAAGAGCATTTTACCCGTGCCCTTCAAATATTCATCGGTCATTTCCTGATTTACAATATCGGATTTTTCCTCGATAAGGCTGATTATAGAATCGGTAACTTTTTCATTGGTGCCGTTGGGCATCAACAAGTCGACCTGTATCCTATCGCTGGCTACCTGGGGGAAAAAGGCCGTCCTAATAATGCCTCCTCCTATGGATCCCAAAGTGAGTACAATGGCCGAAACAAAAATGCCAAATGTCAGCACTTTGTGTTTCAACGCAAAACGAAGCGCGGGAGCATATGCGTTATCGCGCATCCAAACCATTAGGCGATCACCCATTTTATTTATTACACGCAATTTGGCGAACAACTGCCCTATTTTTGATTTGGGTTTGTCCGAAATGGGTGCCAAGGCCTTGGAATGGGCCAAATGTGCCGGTAAGATGATCAAGGCCTCAATCAACGAAATTGCCAAAGTCAACATCACAATGACGGAAACTTCACTGAAGAATTCCCCTATCCTACTATCAAGGAAAAGAAACACAGAAAACGCCAATAAGGTGGTAATAATTGCGGAAACTACGGGAGGAATTACCTCAATAGTGCCATCAATGGCGGCTTGTATGGGCGACTTGCCCCTTTCATAATGTTGATATATATTTTCGGCGATAACGATTCCGTCATCCACCAAAATACCGATTACAATGATCATCCCAAAAAGTGAAAGAACATTGATCGTTACCCCAAAATATCCTGCAAATACAAACATTCCCAAAAATGAAATAGGTAGGCCGAATGCTACCCAGAACGCTAGGCGTGTGTTTAGGAAAAGGGATAGGAAAAGCAAGACCAGTAGCATACCCATAATAGCATTCTTGGTCAATAGCTCGGTACGCTGATTCAAGGTAGTAGATTGGTCGCTAACCACATTCAGCTTAATATTATTGTGCTTGTGGTTAAAATCCTCGATAAAGGCCTTCACTTTTTCGGCCGATGTCAATAAATCCTCTGAATTGGTACTTGTTATCGAAGCGCTTACCGACAGATTTCCATCAAAGTAGGATGCGTTCGGCGATTCCGCAAAACGATCTCGTATAATTGCCACATCTTTTAATCGAATGGCCCGACCGGAGGCATCGGCACGAATAATTAAATTTGACAGTTCATCGCCATAATACAATCGGTTGTTCGCCCTTATTAGGTACTCCTCGGCATCGGTCTTGATGTTGCCCCCAGTTACCAAGATATTTGCATTCGCCACTGCCTGGGCGACATCGTTAAAAGACATATCATAGGCCAAAAGACTATTTTCGTTAACGGCAATCTCGATTTCTTCCTGGGGATATCCCGTCATATTTATTTGAGAAATACCATCTATCGTGCGCAATTCGTTCTCGATCTGCCGACCGATTTGTTTTAAGGTAACCAAAGGCACATTTTCGCCGCTTATCGCAAAACTGATCGTTTGGCGCACGGCCTCTTGTTTTGAAACCACCAAAGGTTCCATTCCCGTAGGAAACGAAGGCACCCTATCGACCGCATTTTTAACTTCCAAAAGCATAAAATCGATATCCCGCCCCTTTTCGATTTCAACATTGATGGTGCCACTATTTTCACGGGAGGTAGAGGTTACCCGATCTACGCCCTGAAGACCTTTGAGATTGTCCTCGATCTTTAATACGATCCCTTCCTCTACCTCTTGGGGGGAAGCCCCTGGGTAGGTAATATTTATTGAGATATTCTTTGAATCGGTTAGCGGGAAGAACGATGATTTTAGGGAGAGCATGCCTACGATACCAAAAACAAAAAAGGCCAGGATGAATACGTCAACGGCAACGTGATATTTAATAAAGTAGGATATAATTTTACGCATGGTAGGTAAGTATATTTATTATTGACCCTGATATTGCTTGACGAGCATCCCGACATAGGCGCCAACGACTGGTTTGGAAACGATGGTTATACCATCGGGGACTTCTTTAAGCACTACTTTTTTCTCCGAAAAATAAACCGGTTTCACATCTATGACATCTAAAATTGAATCTCGAACTACGAAAATCCTATCATTTTCAAGTAACAACCCTCGGTCTACCTCGATGGCATCGGTTTCTTGTTTCGCATTGAGTTGTGCTTCCAAATACATGCCTTCCTTCAAGGCTTTGTCCTTTACTTCTATAAAAGCCTTAATTGTTTGGGATGCGAGATCAACATTCCCATTGATGCGGGCCACTTTGCCTTCATAGGTCTTCGTCCCGTCCAAATTGGTCAATTTGACCGATTCTCCCAATTTTAAAAGGTCACTGTACGATTTGCTAATAGCCACTTCGAGTTCATAGACATCTGGGTTTATGAACTCCCCGAGTTTTTGGCCAGAACGAATCAAGGTGCCTTCGGTTACCAAGGCCTCGGTCAGAATCCCATTAAATGGAGCTAAGATTCTATACTTGGAAAGTCTTTGTTCTAAATTTTTTAAATTGTAATAGCTGGTTAGGATTCCACGACCCGATATAAAATACTTTTCCTTATCAGATGTCATTTCAGGCAAGGGAGGTGTAGGTGTTTCCATGTCAAAGCCGTTTAAATAGCCTTCCCATTTCTCAAAGATTTCTGGATAATCTAATCGCAGATCGGGCATGATGGAGGTCAACAGATTATACAGGTTGCTTTTGGCAGATTGAACACTGGCCGAATATTCGGAGGCGTCTATACGTATGATTACCTCACCAGCCCTATATTCCTGGCCCGCCTTGAACAATTTGTTCCCATTTCTGAAAACCCCCTGAACCTCTGAATAAAGCTCCACACGCTGCTTGGCCATTAAATTTCCATTGGCAGGGACTATAATAGGGACCACCCCGTTCTGAACCGTCTCGACGAATACGGTTTTCACCACTTTATCGGGTCTGGGCTTTGGTGTGTTCTTGCTATTTACGATGGCAATCGCCACATAAATAGAGACGATGATCAAAACAATCCCAAGCACTGACAATATTATTTTTCTAGTATTCATTTAGGTTGGATGAAATTAATGGCTCGAAGTTAGATGGCAAAACTATCCTTTAGTTTAAACGGCTTTAGTTAAAAATATCTTAAAAATTGATCGTATTAAGATAATCGCAATTGAGCTATTCGAATATTATCGATTTAGTTGCAGGTGTTGCTTTTTCTCATGATTCTACAAATTAACCATAGAAAAGGGGATGCTGATCGCATCCCCTTTTTCCAAACTAACTAAAAAATTATGATCAACTATGACAACTACTCATTATCATTATCATTATCATCATCCTCAAATTTGGTATCTGCCATTCGTGTCTTGCTAAAATTCAGGTCCTTGAAGTCTTTTTTGTGATTGCCGTCGTCATAATCAAAAACAAGAAACTCACGAGAATCCATCATTTGTAAATTTTTAAAGGAATCGAACTTATTATTCTGAATCTGCATGATCTTCAGACTTGCCAACTGTGCAAATTCAACAGGAATTTCACCCCCCAATTGATTATTGGCCAGCACCAGTTCCTTCATATTCACTAGATTCCCTATTTCGGAGGGAATCACACCTTCCAACCCATTTTCAAAAAGTCCAAGGCTTTCCAATTGAGTTAGTTTTCCAAGTGTACTCGGGATTTCGCCCTTAATATTGTTGCTCGAAAGATTCAAGGTCTTCAAATGGATCAAATTCCCAATGCTTTCCGGAATAGTACCGGTTAGAAAGTTATTGAACAAGCTGATTTCCTCGAGACTTGCCATTTGACCTATGTTTTCGGGAAGTGTCCCTTTTATGCGGTTCATTTCCAATTTCAAGACTTTGAGCTTATTCAACAATACGACACTTTCCGGAATTTCACCCGTCAGATTATTGAACGCCAGGTTCAACGCGGTCAGATGGGTCAATTGATTCAAACTTTCCGGTAAGGGACCCATTAAATTGTTTCGGAACAAATTGATCTCTACCACATGATCGTCAGCGACTTTAACGCCATACCAATCCCCAACGGGGGTCTTTAGGTCCCATTTTTTTATCCAATGATTCCCATTGGTTTGGTTGTATAAATCTACCAATGCCTGTCTTTCGGCATTCGGAACCTTTGCCTGAAGCAAGCCCAATGCAGTCAAGGATAAAAGCAAAAACCAACGTACCTTTTTCATAGACATGTTTTAAGAAGTCATTCGTTTGATTGGATTAAACCTTTTTATTTAAGATTTGCCCTACAAAGTACGTAATATTATCTGTGGTATTCAAAAAATTGCGATGAAATGCCCATATTTGTTGTGAAACCTAAAGAATTTGTGGTGTAGGAATTTTATTTCAAAAGTTGTTGCTATTCTGTAAGTTTTTCAAGCTCCATTGTGATTTCCTCCCAATATTTCATCAACTTCTCCAAATTTCTTTTTTTGTCCTGATACTTGTCAAAAAAATTGGGCTTTGCAATGGTCGCATCATATTCTATGAGCAAATTGTGGTCAATATCGGCCAGCTGCTTTTCCAAGGTAGATATTTTACTTTCCAGGGTGCCGAGTTGGTTCTTGAGGCTCTTCAACTTTTTTTGATCTTGGAGAAGGGGCGGTTGGGTCGTATTTTGAACTTTGGTTTTAGGTCGGTCCTGTTTTTTTTCAATAGCCCTGAAATCGGCTACCTTGCGTTGTTCGAGATAATAATCGATATCCCCAAGATATTCTTTGATCTTTTTGTCCTTGAATTCATACACCTTATTGGTCAAGCCCTGCAGAAAATCCCTATCATGCGAAACCAGGATCAAGGTGCCTTCGAAATTTTGAAGCGCTTGTTTCAAGACATTTTTCGATTTGATATCGAGGTGGTTGGTAGGTTCGTCCATCACCAGGACATTAAAGGGTTGCAGCAACATTTTGGCGAGGGCCAGCCGGTTTCGCTCACCTCCCGAGAGAACTTTTACAAATTTCTCGACCTCATCCCCCCGAAAGAGAAACGATCCCAAAATATCCCGAACCTTGCTGCGGTTTTTCTCGTTCGCCGCATCGATCATCGTGTCTAATACGGTCTTTGAACCATCTAGATATTCAGCCTGATTTTGGGCAAAATACCCGATCTGTACGTTATGGCCCAACTTTAAATGCCCTTTGTATTTCAATTCACCGACCATAATCTTTGCCAAAGTAGATTTTCCCTGGCCGTTCTGGCCTACGAAGGCAATTTTGCTTTCGCGTTCGATCAGGAGGTCTATGTTCTCCAAAACGTGGTTGTCTCCATAACTTTTTGAAAGTCCTTCGATAACGCATACCACTTTTCCGGGGTTAACCGAAATGGGAAAGCGAAGATTCATTACGCTGTTATCGTCTTCATCGACTTCGATGCGTTCAATCTTGTCCAACTTTTTGATTAAGGACTGGGCCATGGACGCCTTTGTACTTTTCGCCCTGAATTTTTCGATGAGGCGTTCCGCTTGTTGAATCTCCTTTTCTTGGTTTTTTTGTGCGTTTAATTGCTGCTCCTTTATTTCTGCCCTTAGTTTCAAGAACTTCGTATAGGGCTTATTGTAATCATAAATGCGACCCAAGGAAATTTCTATGGTTCTATTGGTCACGTTATCCAAAAACATTTTATCGTGTGAAACAATTACGACCGCCCCGGAATAATTCGTAAGGAATTGCTCTAACCAGATAATCGATTCAATATCCAAGTGGTTCGTAGGCTCATCCAATAGCAAGACATCGTTATTTTGAAGCAACAGTTTTGCCAATTCGATCCGCATACGCCAACCCCCCGAGAAGGTGTCGGTATGTTTATCGAAGTCTTCTCTTTTAAAACCGAGACCCAAGAGTATCTTTTCGGTCTCACCTTGGTAGTTATATCCACCTAGGATCTCATAATGATGGCTAACATCGTTCAGGTCTACCATAAGTTGATGGTACACGTCACTTTCGTAATCGGTGCGTTCTACCAATTGATGATTTATATGGTCTAATCGCAACTCTAGTCCCTTAATTTCCTCAAAGGCCTGATAAGCTTCTTCAATAACGGTCCTTCCATGTTCAAAATCGATGTCCTGTCTAAGAAAACCAATTTTTAGGTCCTTTTCAGTGGCGATGGTCCCGGAGTCTATCGGCATATCCCGTGACAACAGCTTTAATAGCGTTGATTTTCCGGCGCCGTTTTTTCCTATAAGCCCCACGCGGTCACCGCCATTCAACCTAAAAGATATTTCCTCGAACAAATATTCCCCTCCGAATGACACGGAAAGGTTGTGGATATTCAGCATTTTTGTGATGATTGTTACATTCAATAAGTGTGCAAAACTTTACTTTTGCGAAAAATATTTGCAAATGTTAAAAAAAGGAAACAAACTCTACAGCATTTTAACAGGAACTTGTCCTAAATGCCATGAAGAGAGCATGTATTTGGATAAAAACCCCTATAATTTAGACAATCTTTTCAAAATGCACGAGCGATGTTCCCATTGCAATACCAAATATAAAATTGAACCCTCCTTTTTTTATGGTGCTATGTATGTTAGCTATGGGGTTGGGATTGCGTTCGCGGTAGCCGCCTTTGTCATCGCCTATTTGTTTGTTGGAAGTTCGTTGAAAACAACTTTTACGGCCATTGTTGGCACCTTGGTGGTCTTTTTACCCATAATCATCCGTCTTTCCAGAAACATATGGATCAATTTTTTCGTTCATTATGACCCAAAGGCCTCTCAGCGTCAAGTTTTATAGTACTTTTTTGTAAAACGGGCACAATCCATCTCAGGGTTAATGGGTTTTTGGTTTTCGATGAACCTGTACAGTTGTTCAGCTGCAAATGGTGCTACCATGACCCCTCTCGAGCCGAATCCGTTTAAGACGTAGAGGTTGTGATAACTTGGATGTCGCCCAACAAGCGGCGTCCTATCAATTACCGTGGGCCGAATACCGGCGATTTGGTCAATTATTTCGAAATCACATTTTAGGAACATTTTCAATTTTTGCAGCAACTCCTGTCTAGCTTGCCCTGTGGGCGCATTGGTGAAATCTTTCCATCCGTAGGTAGCCCCGACCCGATAGAGGTCGTCGGAAAAAGGAATGATGAAAACCGAAGCTTTAATGACATTGCTTTCTCGAAGTTCCGGGGCTTTGATAGTCAAATATTCGCCCTTTGTCCCGTTCAAGGGAAGATAGTTTAAATAGGGGTTCTGTTTCAGTCCAAAACCCTCTGCAAAAACAAGGTGCTTTGCCTGTATTGGGCCGTATTCTATGCCCTCGGGATGATGTTTTACTTGGGCGTAGTCAAATGTCACTTGCTGAAGCAAATCGCTTTCCAAAAGTACTTTACTGTAAATTGCATACAATTGTAACGTATCGATCCTCCCAGTATGTAAAACCTTTCCATAACCATAAGGTGCGCAAATTGCAGCGTTCTGATTGACTATTATTTTGTTAGAAAGAAATTTGCAAAGTCCTGGCCTGTCGGCGGCCTCAAACCAGGCGTTCTGTTCCCCGATGGAAGCAAAACGGCGCAGTACCGGCATTTCATGAACAATTTTAATGCCATGCCTTCTTTCTAATTCATGGTAAAAGGGCAGGGCTTTCTCTAACTGTTCCTCAGCCATCCAAGCCAAAGTAAAACGTTTGAGGATGACCGGGTTGTACATGCCCCCTGCGACTAGGGAAGAGGTCTGCGAAGCATCGCTAATGACCTTGAACGTCTTTCCATTCCTTTCCAAGGTCTCACAAAATGAAATTCCCCCAAGGCCCAGCCCTACTATGAGATAGTCATACATGGTGCAAAGGTAGGAATTGTGCCCATCAATGCTAGGAGCTTTTAGAAAGTACTTCGATTTGGCTAGGTTTAACCTGCAACTATTTCAGAATAACGCCGATCGCCGAACAAATGGTCAGCCATGCACTAATTTTCCTAATGGTTTGGTCCTCGTTGGGTTCGCATGGTCCAAAAAAAAAACACCCATACCGTCTGGTCTGGGTGTTTTATCATATTGAATTGGAATACTCTTGTTTTTAATAGGCCCACATATCTTGTTCCCTATCCCGAATCACCTCTTTAATGCGATTAGACTCCAATAACTGGAACAAGGCATTGTCGGCAATATAATCGTTCACTTCGCGGTCACCATGTACATTATCCTCACGATAAATGATGGCACCGAACCTTCGCGCGTTCAACAACATATCAAAAGAAATGGGCTGGGCCGAATTGCGTTGGTTAAATACCTTTGCTTGGTGCAAAATTTGCCTGGCGTCTGGATACCATACCCAGAAAAGCTCCACTTTATTCTCCGCTTGATCAATTGATTCATCGTCGATAAAGTTCACATCCGGGGCAACCGGGGCGATACCTAATAATCGGTACTTGAGTTCCCCTTGACGCTTGTCGAAATACCAGATGCCTTTGATGTGATATTCCTCAATGTCAGCTGCCGTAAGGTCTCTCCGCATGACATATTCCGGAGAAAGTGCTTCCCCGGCATTTATCTGCTCATAGCCATAATCGGTCGTATCAATTTTTTGAAGTGTGGCACTCAAATCATTAAATTCCCTTTTGTCAGTGAAATATGAATCGGCATATACATCCTTTAATTTTCCATTTTTAATGTTTTTTATCAAAACATCATATAAGGAACGTCTATCGGTACCGATATCGATGGTGTCGGTCGGGTAATATAATGGGAAATTTACACGCTCATCAAGATCAATGACCTCCCAAATGGTCTTAGACCACAAAATATCCCTGTCATCTACATACCCATACTCCAAAGGCGCGTCATTGTCCAATGCGATTTGCGCTTCGGTCTTTATGCCGATTTCCTGTGGCTTTTTGGCATTCAAGATGTTTGCCTGGGCCATTATGGATAACGGTAGCAGACTAACTGTCGTGATTATTAAAACATTCTTCCAATTCATGTTTGTTACAATTTAAAATTACCGGGCTGCAAAGAAGCAACCCGGTTTTCAATTAGTATTTAGTTTGTAATCTCCACTACTACAGGAGATACCTTCTTCAACTTATAGCTTTTATTGTTGGTAATATAGGCTTCGACATCGAATATCTGAACTGCATCACCCCTGCCGGCCCTTTTCAAGGCTGCTTTTGCACGGGAATCCAACTTGTCACCGCTTACGGCGACCGTAGGCTGTCCGGGCACTTTAAATTTGAAACCACTTACCGCAAGGTTCAAATCAAAATCAAAGTCTTCCAACATAGCGCCGATCGTAGCTATCTCCAAGTTGGTCTTTGGCATTTTGACACTACCGGTCTGCTTGCTCACCGATCCTTCTGGTCGTGGAATATCCTTGATCCTAAACTCTGATTTCGAGGAGACCGTTTGTCCATCAGGCAACTTTCCGGATGCCGAAATCGTAACGGTTCTTCCTGTTCCAGGATTCATGACGTATTGACTACCACTGATCGCTTTCAAACCAGGTGCCGAAGCGCTCACTTTATTGTTTGGTATCCCAGGAATAGAAATCGACATGGGATTTGCCACACCGCGATACACCACATTCATCTTGTCGGCAGCGATCAATGCCGCGTTTGGCTTGCTAATCGTTGCAAAAGTGGAAGAAACAGGCACTTCTATTTCCTCGCCGTCTTGTTTAAATATCAACGTACCTTCTATCTTGTGATCTCCTGGATTTCCGGCACTAACTAACAACTTAACACCACCTCCCTCGAATTTATAGTCGGCGTCAGATAATTTTCTTCCATCCAAGGTCAACTCGGCCCTATCAGGTTTTGTAGAATTATCGGTACGTCCCAAGACGATGCTGCCAGAAAACTTCTCACCAGAATAAAAGGCTGATTTTTCCGGCTGCAACAAGGTAGTATAGTTGGTCATCGAAACTTCGCTGTTCAACTGCCCGGCCAGCATCGATTTTAAGGCGTCTTCTTCGGTTGCCTTGATATCTGCTTGTATTGCCGTTAGTTTTGTCAATGAAGCCACTAAGGGAAATCCTTCGTAGTGATAATTGATCCAATCAACTTTTTCTCCGCTGCGATTTTCAACCTTTCCATTGGCATCGCCGGTCTCAAAACGAGATTCAACTGATTCCTTAATTGCTGCGGGTACAATTTTTGCCACTTCGTTACGATATTCCTTGATTCGTTTCATGAACTCCTTACCGCCATCGGCAAGATTGTCTCCTTGAAATAACTTACCGTCTAAATAATCAGATTTATCCATTACAGTATAATCCTTGGGATCTTCGACGTCTTTCATCATTTCGGTCTTCAATCCTTCCAAATAATCATAATATTCTTTGGACAATTCCTTGATTTTCTGGGCATTCTGGTACAATGGACCGAATTTCTCGGCATTCTCAGATGCTTTTGTCTCTAGACCGCTCAAGAAAGCTAGGTTACTTTCTGTCGTCTTTACATTGGAAGTCTCTAGCTTTTCGTTCATAAGACCGAATGCCGCTAGCACTTCCTTACTCATATTTAAGGCCAACATTGCGATGAAGATCAAATACATTAAATTGATCATCTTCTGCCTTGGCGTTGCTTTTCCTGATGCCATTTTTTCTAATTAGATTTTAATAATTAATTTGATTTGGGTTTGTTTAAATGCTCTAATTAGTTCCTGCTCATAGCAGATAGCATGCCACCGTATACTCCGTTCAATGATGAAAGGTTGGTAGCCAAAGATTGCATTTGATCTTTAAGCGCAGCAGCGTTTTGCAATTGTTCTTCATTGAGCGATGCGTGTTTGCTAGCACTTTCCAATTGTACTTTGTATAAACTGTTCAAAGATTCCATCTGGGCCGCAGCTTGGGACATTTCTTCTGAATATTTCTTGGTAGATTGCATAGCATCGACTGTAGGGGCGATACCTTTAGCGGCACCTTCAAAATTTCGGATGCTTGATCCAAGACTTTCCATAAGATTGGCGTCGACACCAGCTTCTTTTAGCAACTCGTCCAATTTTCTGGACAAAAGACCTTCGGCCTCCTTGGCTTCTTGAACTTGGTTTTTGCCATTCGTCATACCACCTGACAATTCAGGGTATACCAATGACCAATCATATTCGTCATCTACGGGTTCAAATGCACTGATCGCAAAAATAAGTGCTTCGGTAATAAGACCTACCGCGAGTAATAGTCCACCAGTAAGTGGGCCGAATTCCCAGTGTAGGATTTTAAACAATGCACCAATAATTACTACCGATGCCCCAAGGCCATAGGCCATGTTGAATAATTTTTTTGTTGATTTTGACTGTGCCATAATTTTAAATTTAATTTAAGTTTAATTAATAATAAGTATTTGGTTAAAGTTTGATGGTTTTTCGACCCGACAATCATCGGGACCGAGGTTTGTATTTATTTAGTTTATTGTGTTGAATCTTCTTCGCCCATATAATCTTGTACCGTTCTGAATCCGACATAACTTCGGGCCGAATCTGCATATTCGTAATCCCTGGTACTTACCTGAAGGAAGTAGGCCACATCTTTCCAGGAACCACCTCGTATTACCTTTCTGGCATTACTTTGGTCGCCACCATTCGGGTTCATGGTCGAAACGTAGTCATATGAACTCGGGTCATAGCTTGAATTAGTCCATTCTGATACGTTCCCTGCCATGTTGTACAGATTATAGTCGTTCGGTTCGTATGATTTGGCCTCTACGGTGTAGAGTGCCTGGTCTGCCGCATAATCACCGCGTTGTGGTTTAAAGTTGGCCATGAAGCAACCGGTATCACTTATTACATACGGTCCACCCCAAGGGTAGGTACCACTTTCAATGCCCCCTCGCGCAGCATACTCCCATTCGGCCTCGGTCGGTAACCTAAACTGGTTTACGAACTGTTTTCCGCGGCTCTTTTGGTCATCGTTCTTGAATTTTGTCCGCCAATTGCAAAAGGCTTTGGCCTGTTTCCAAGAAATACCGACTACCGGATAATCGCTATATGCATCGTGCCAGAAATAATCATTGTGCATCGGCTCGTTGTAGGAATATTCAAAATCTTTGATCCATACGGTCGTGTCGGGATAAATTTCAAGCTCTTCATGACGAATGAAATCCTTTCTTCTTCCAGTCTTCGCTCGCGCAGCCGCTTCAATATCCATCCAGTCGTATTTGTACTTCAACCGAGTCACATCGATGATTCGCTGCCCATTATAGGATTCCTCTTCCGGAATGTACAGTGAATCCATCACCTCCGCATAATATTCATCAGGGTATTCCGAGGTGTCCCACACCAAGTCTTCATCTCTGTTCAAGACCCTGCCTTCATTTAGGTCTTCGCCCATCCCGGTATAATTGTCAAGCATATACTTGTCATATACCGAAAGTTTCGTGGTGTCGGAGTCCTTGAATGCGTAGTCACCGATACCTCCGTCCTCAGGTCCTAGACCCAATTCATCGGCCAAGATGGCCAGACGTGTCCTAGCGATGGAATCCTTCACCCATTCTACAAATTGGCGATATTCACTATTCGTAATTTCCGTATCGTCCATGTAAAATGACCGCACGGTAACTGTTTTGGTAGGGGCATTGAGAACCTGTGCCACATCTTCCTCGCTTTTACCCATGATAAATGCTCCCCTCGGGATCAGCTCCATGCCGTAAGGCTTTTCGGGGTACCACTTTTTTCCTTGGGCCCCTACTAGTTCTCCTTTTGTTTTTGACCCACAACTTGAGAGTAAAAAAACAAACGCTATAGATGATAACAATAGCTTCTTCATACTTTAGGTTAAATTTCGATTATGGTTATAAACTACAAACACAATTAGCATTTCTATTCTCTAAAACTTAGAATTGCTCAAATTATTGTATTCGACCGTATTATCCCTCAAAAAAAAAATTTATCAGTTAAAGCCTTTCTTATAGGCTTTAAACCAACGGTCGGGAATAGTCTGGTCACATGCGTCCAAATAGTCCTTTTCGGTGCATGGTAATAACGCCTTCGATTTTCCTTTAGTATGTGAAGTCAATATTGATGGTACCTCTACCCACCATCGTTCGGTAAGCAGGCTTTTGTAGTAAACCAACTGCTCGGTATCGGTTGGTACGATATATTTAGTAAAGTCATTGCTGTTGTCGTTCGGGGTTTCGCTGATCCTATAATTGAAACCCTCGATAAAATACCAGATGATCTGGGCCATAAGTTGGCACGATTGCCCGGTATTCTCCATTTCGTAAATCCCAAAAACGCGTACGTTGTCGCTAATTCCTGCATACCGCGCAATGGTACATATTTCCCTTCCCGTAAAGCCATTCGGGGAAAAATTATCACTGAGTCCTATTTCACTGGCGCGAATGGCGCGTGCGTCGAGACTGACCAAATGCGCATTCCTAAGTATGGGTTCTGCCAGTATCAGATCCGATGTAATGTCCCCCAAACGATAGGCATCGAAAAATAGTCGATCCATCAAATCTATTTCCTCCTGGGCATTGAAATAGCTTTGGTATCCCATATTCGAGAAATTGAACAAGTTATTGGGCTTGTCGGTAATAATCTTGCTCATGTACGAATTGGAGGAAATGAGTTCATCATCCATGCCAAAATCGAACCGGCAATCTATAGACACTAAGTTGATCATGTCGACAATGCCATCGAATGCCCTATAGGCGGGATAGGTAATATCTTGGGTGGCCCCAATAATAATTGGTACGATATTTTCTTCCAAGAGCCCGGCAACAATTTCCTTGACTACAAAATAAGTGTCCTCGACACGCTCGCCTTCCTCGATGTCGCCCAAATCGACCACCGTAGTATTCCAATTACCGACCATAAGGCGATAGAGTTGCAATCTGATAGCCGAAACATCTAGCTGTTCCGGTTTTTTCTCAAAGGCATTTCTTGATTCCTTGACCCCCACAATTGCCATGGAAGCAATCGCCAGGACCGGAAGGCCATCCCGCTCGGTATGAATATGTATATTTTTTCCAAGGGCCTGAGGAGGCATTAATTCACAATGGGCCAAGACCTTATCTTCAACGGGAACTAAAAAATCAA